>JBEIQZ010000051.1:0-17961 GCA_040376255.1 Alphaproteobacteria bacterium | reverse complement strand
GTCCTGATGCATCTCAGCCAGCGCTGCAGAGACCTTCGCCTCCGCCTGCTGGCGCGAGACCGCGATCAGCCGCTGGTACTCAGTATTGGCCTCTGCGCGCCGCTCAGTGCGGAATTCGGTGATCTCCTGGCGCGCCTTCTCGACGGCCTTCTCGAACACGCTGACCTGCGCCTCCGCCCTGGCCAGCAGCTCTCCGGCGTTCTGCTTGACGCCGAGGGTCGCGGTGTGGCGTTCTTCGAGGTAGGCCATCATGGGATCGAAGAGGATGATCTTCAATCCGAAAATCACCGCGAGAAAGGGAGCAAACTGGAGAAGGACCAGGTACAGGTCCGGGATGATGTTCATCGATGGACTCCAGGGGGGCGGCGGTCTATCCGCATTGTGTGCTTCCGGCAAGCGCCGCGAGGCTCACGGGTACCCGGTTTTGGAATTTCTCAGGCGGCTCCCGCTCCGGGAGGCTACAAGGAGCGCATACCACTGACCCGGCACATGGCCTTCCCCGAACTCTACCTCTCAGCGCCCGCCATCGACCTCCCCCGCACCCGGCTCGACAATGAGCAGATGATCGCGCGCGTACGCGCGGACTACCGGGGAGAGCCTGATCAGTGGCCCGAGATCGAGACCCGCATCCGGGGGATCTTCCGGCTCTGCGGCTCCCGGTACCGGTACCGCGAGGAGGACGCCCCCTTCCCGGTCGCCAGCCACGCGATCCGGGCCGCTGAGCGGTGCCTCGCGGAGCAGTCGATCGCGGCGGGCGATCTGCAGCGGGTGATCTACGGGGGGATCTCGCGGGAATATTTTGAGCCTGCGATGGCGGCGGAGGTCGCCGGCCGGATGGGCGCGCATGACAGCCTCCCCTACGACGTGGTCGGCGCCTGCGCCGGGACGCTGCTCGGCATCCACAGCTTCGCCGCTGACGCCGCGCTCGACCCTGATGTGCAGCGCGGCCTCGTCTGCACCGCCGGGGTCTCCACCCACCGGATCACCACCTCCATCCAGAGCGTCGAGGACGCCCTCCACCTCGGCGCGGGGCTCACCGTCGGGAACGCCGCCGCCGCCATGCTGCTCTCCCGCGCGCCGATGCCCGCCTGCGGCCGGCTGCTTACCTGCCGGGTCGAGGGGTTTTCCAGACACTGGAACCTCTGCCGCGCCCCGATAGACGGCCACTTCACCGCCGAGTCCATCGAGATCTTCCGGCTCTCCCGCCCGCTCACCGCCGCCCACGTGCAGGAGACGCTCCGCCGGGTCGGCTGGGCGCCGGGGGAGGTCGACCACGTCATCTCCCACCAGCCCTCCCACCGCGTCATCCTCGACATCGCGCGCTCAGTCGGCCTCCGCGCCGACCGCACCTACACGCTGCACGATCTCTACGGGAACACGGAGGCGGCGTCCGTGCCGATCTCGCTCCGCCACGCCATCGACAACTGCGGGGTGAAGCGCGGGGACAAGCTGCTGATGGTCGGGGTCGCCGGGGGGCTGCTGATCGCCTCAGCCGCCCTCGTCTGGCAGTAGGCTAACCGCCCGCCGGGCGGCTCAGCAGCCGCTCCAGCCGCAGGAACATCGCGTCGATGTCCTCCAGCGAGATCGCGCCGACGCTCATACGGAACCAGCCGCTGTCTTCCGGCAGATCGAACGCCTGGAACGGCACCACCGCCACCCCCGCGCCCTCCAGCAGCCAGCGCCGGGTCTGCTCGTTGCTCATCCCCGCCCGCTGGAACCGCACCGACAGGTACATCGCGCCCTGCGGCTGCAGGTGGGGGACGCCCAGCCGGGTCAGCCCCGCCGAGAGCCGCTCCAGCCGCGCCTGCAGCCCCGCGCGGAAGCCGCCGAGGAACTGCGCCCGCGCCGCGTCGTCGTTGAGCAGATCGGCAGAGGCCATCTGCCAGGGCCGGGGCGCCCACGCCCCCACATGCCCGATGAGCGCGCCCATCCGCTCCGCCAGCATCGGCGCCATCACCGCCCAGCCGACCCGCAGGCCGGTCGCGGCCCACATCTTCGAGATCGCGTCCACCGTCACCACCCAGGGCGCCACCTCCGGCACCAGCGCGCAGGGGTGCGCGTGGGCGCTCCCGGCGAAGCAGAGCTGCCAATAGACCTGATCCCACATCCACATCAGCGGGCGCGCGCCGGTCTGCGCGCGGCGCAGGTTCTCCTCCAGCACGACCTCAGCGATCGCCTTCAGCGCGCCGGGCGAGATGACCGTCCCGGTCGGGTTGAGCGGCGAGTTCAGCGTGAACAGCCGGGCCTGCGGCAGGACGGCGCGGAGCTGATCGGGCGTCGGGAAGAAGTTGTTTTCAGCGAGCGTCGGGATCGGCAGCGGGCGGGCGCCGGTGAGCTGGGCGTAGTAGCCGTTGTTCCAGCTCGGCACCGCGAACGCCATCCCGTCCCCCGGCTCCAGGAACATCCGGGCCGTCCCGTACATCACCGGGCGCGCCCCGCTGGCGACGATCACCCACTCAGGGCCGATGCTGATCCCCAGCTCCCGGCTGTACCATGCGGCGATGGCACGGCGCAATTCGGGGATGCCCTCCGGCGGCGGGTAGGCGGTGTGCCCGGCGAGGACGGCGGCCTCGCCCCGGTCGCGCAGGAAGGAGGGGATCGGGAAGCGGCGCGCGTCGAAGTCGCCCACCGTGAGGTTGCAGACCGGCTCACCGGCGGCGATGCGCGCGCGGACCTGTCCCGCGATCTGGAGGATCAGCGACCCCTGCATCGCCTGGATGGTGGGGGTGACGAAGCGGGCGCGCTCGGCGGGGTCGGGCGCGGCGAGGGAGACGGAGGGCTTGATATCGGTCATGGCGCCTTCTAACTCTTTGCGGGGGTAACCCCCGCATCGGGACCGCGCTTGCGCTGGTCCCTCCCCCCGCGCCAAAGATGGCGCGACGGCTGCCGCAAGCGGGAGCCATGCCCTGGGTGAATGTGGGGGACGATCATATTTGTCGCGACGGGCGCTTTTTCGTGGGTACGTCTCCCACGTCCACAGCCCGCTTGCGGCGGGCCAGCCGGGGCGGGTCAGGGACACGGAATGGATACCGAATTGCAGAACAGAGTGTAGGTTTAAGCAATAGAAGTGCGAAGCTCGCACCCGGCGACTACCGGCACTCTGTTCTGCGATTCGGTATGACTGTCTGCACTTTTCAGACCTGCTTCCTGCTTCCATATAGGAGCCTGAATGTCTCTCCCACCTCTGATCCGTGCCTGCCTCTTCCCCCTGCTGCTGCCCCTGCTGCTCTGCCTGCCCGCGATGCTGCGCGGGGAGTACATCGGCTCGCCGGGCGGGGAGCTGTATGGACACGCCTGGATGCAGGGGCTGGCGGCGCGATCCTGGCCGATGCTCCCGCAGGTGGAGGCGTGGACCACCGCTGGGGGTCGCCCGGCCATCGATCCGATCCAGACCTGGATCTGCGGCGGGCTGGCGCGCTGGATCGGATCGGCGGGCGGGCCGGTGGCGTGGAACGGGATGGTGCTGGCCGGGCTCGTGCTGGCGGGCCACGCCGGGGTCCGGCTCTGCCGCGCGCTGATCCCGCCCGGCGCGGACGCGCGGACGCGGCGGCTGGCGGAGGATGTCGGCATGGTGAGCCTCCAGACCGCCCCGATCTTCCTCGGCTCCATCACCTCAGGGCTGACTGAGGATCTGGGGTGGGGGCTGGCGATCCTCGCCGTCGCAGACCTGCTGGAGGGGCGGCGCTGGCGCGGGGCAATCTTGCTGGGCCTCAGCGCGGGGACGGGCCTCTACACGGCATGGATGGGCGGGATCGTCGCCACTGGACTGGGGATCTGGCGGATCGTCGCGGCGGCGCGGGGCGGCAGGGGCGCGCTGCTGCGCCAGGCGGCGGGCTGGGCCGGAGCGGGGCTGCTGGCGGGCGGGATCGCGCTCGGGATCGCATCGCCGCACCTCGGGCGCATCCTGAGCGCGGAGGCAGGGCAGGCGGAGCAGCGGGGGCCGCCGCCGCGCACCGAGCCGCTGTGGCGGCTCAACCCCTGGCAGGGCGCGGACATCGCCTCTTTTGTCGTGCCGGGGAAGCAGCCCGCCGGAGAGGCGATGGTGCGCGAGCACCCGGCGTGGATCGGCGTCGCGCTGCCGGGGCTGGCCCTGTATGGGTTGTCAGGCGGGCTGTCAGGCGGGATCGGGCCGCTGCACCTGATCTGGCCGCTGGTGCTGGGGATGTCGGTCGGCCCGGCCCCGATGATCGCGGGGGAGCCGATCCCCGCGCCGAACCCGCTGCTCACCGCCCTCCGCTGGCTGCCGGGCGCCTCGAACCTCCACCACCACGCGCGCCTGCTCCTGCTGGCTGAGCCGATCCTGCTCGCGCTCGCGCTGCCGGGGCTGCTCCGGCTGGCAGGGTCGCGGCCCGGAGCGGCCCGCTGGCTGCCCGTGATCATCGCCGCCGATCACCTGCTGCTCTCCGCCGCGCGCCTGCCGCTGCCGGGGACGCCCGCGACCTCTCCGGCGATCTACGCGGAGCTTGAGGCGCTGCCGCCGGGGCCGCTGGCGGTCGTCGGCGCGAGCGGCCCCGGCGTCCACCCGCAGAAGGTCTTTTTTGATCAGCGCGCGCACGGGCGCAGGCTGCTGCTCGATCCGGATCGCCCGGTGCCGCTGCGCCGCGTCCCCGCCGGATCGGTGCTGGTCGTCCTCGGCCCGCCGGAGAGCCGCCCGCGCATGGAGGAGACGGCGCGGAGAGGCCCGCCCGCCGCCAGCACCCCGGACGGCGCGGCCTGGATCGTCCCGTAGCCGATATGCTCAGAACGCCGCCTCGCACATCGACAGATCCTCCGCCTCCTGATCGTCCAGCAGGCGGCTGTTGCCGTCCTGATCCACCCCGATCAGGCTCCAGCCGGGGTGATAGCCCAGCACGCTGTACTGCATCGCCACGTCGAGGCGCACCACCGGCTCCAGCCACGCCAGGACGACGGTGCTCCCCAGGCTGTCGCAGGAGACGTGCGTGCCGATGTCCCCGTTGCTCGCCCCGCCGGAGCGATCGTTGTCAAGGTAGATGATCGGCGTCTCCACTGAGTAGGTCGTCACCCCGTCCGACACGAGGTGATCGACCGGAGGCGATCCGGCGACGCTGATGCTCCACTCCGGATCAAACGCCTCATCGTAGAGCAGCACCTGGACGTTGTCCGCCTCAGGCAGCAGCGCCAGCCGCTGCCCCTCCGCCGCCGGCCCGTCGTAGCCCCCCCCGAGCGTCGCGACCTCCACGACCTCCATGTTCGTCCCCAGCGGGATCTCTGCCAGCGGCACCGCCGACCCGCCCGTCAGCAGGCTCGCCGCGTTCCAGCCCTCGACCAGCCCGAGGCCCGCCAGCTCCGCCGGGACGCCGCCCTCCAGATAGATCAGCCAGATGTCGGTGACCCCGTGGATCGGCTCGCCCGAGATGAAGCCGTCGCCGTCCTGATCCTCGTGCAGCGAGGCGGCGAAGATGGCGTAGGAGACCTGCCCATCGTAGGGCATCAGATCGCCCGGTACCGGCAATTCCACCTCCACCACCGCCCCGTCCGCCGGGGCCGACGCCAGCCCGTCCAGCACGGTGATCTCGTCGTTGGCGCCGAAGGTGAAGCCGGTCACCGCCACCGTCAGCCCCGACCAGTCGCCGTCCAGCGCGAAGCTCACCGCCGTCCCCGCGACCGTCCCGGTGTCGCCGGAGTCGTCCGTCCCGGTGTCGTCGGTGCCGCCGGTGCCGGTGTCATCGGTGCCGGTGTCGTCAGCGTCCACCGTCGCAGTGTCGTCCAGCTCTATCTTGTTCCCGTCGCAGGCCATCAACATCCAGAACAGCATCTCATCTCCCGTGTGTAAAGCAGGCGTACAGCATTCCATACTTTTCCCCCGTGCGATAGCCTCTCCTCCATGCGGATCGCGATCACCGGCTCAGGAGGCTTCATCGGGCGCCCGCTCTGCCGCTGGCTGGAGGCGCGCGGCCACACCGTCCTGCCGCTCTCCTTCTCTGAGCGGGGCAGAGAGCGGGAACGCCTGCTCGCCCTCGCGCCGGACGCCCTCGCACACCTCGGCTGGTACGTCCACCCGAAGGAATATCTATACAGCCCACAGAACACCGAATGCCTGCGCCGCAGCCTGATCCTCATGGAGACCGCCGCAGTGGCCGGGCTCCGCTTCACCGGCGTCGGGAGCTGCCTGGAGTACGGCCCCGGCGACGCGCCGCACCGGGATCAGCAGGATCAGGTCGCCGGGCAGGCCGATCCGCTCCGCCCGCAGAGCCTCTACGCTGAGTGCAAGCTCGCCCTCGCCCGCGCCGGCCCGCGCCTCCTCGGCGACCGCTTCGCCTGGGCGCGCCCCTTCCACCTCTACGGCCCCGGCGAACACCCCGACCGCCTGCTCCCCTCCCTCGCCCGCCGCCTCCGGGCCGGGGAGCCGGTGGTGGCCGGGCCGCAGATCCGCGACTGGCTCCACGTCGATGACGTCGCCGCCGGCATCGGGACGATCCTGCTAAGCGGCGCCTCCGGCTGCTTCAACATCTGCTCCGGGGAGCCGCGCACCGTCAGAACGTTCGCGCAGGTCGTCGCTGACCACCTCGGGCGACCTGAGCTGATCGTGCCTGCCGGAGAGGGCGCGGACAGCATCACCGGCGAGAACGGGCGGCTGCGGGCGCTGGGGTGGGTGCCGATGCGTAATCTTGCGTGTGGAATCTGCGATGTTCTGGATGGGAAGGTTTGATGTTGCGTCGATACGCGCAATGACGTAATGTCTTTTGAGGGAGATTACGTCATTTCGCGTATCGGCGTATTATTCAGAATTGTGCATATAGAAGCGACGATCTTCGGACAGGACAGCGTTGACGGTGCGCGAGCCGTCGGCATGAATCCTCACCCCCGTATCGCCTTCAGCCGCAGCGCATGATCCATCAGCACCAGCGCCGCCATCGCCTCGACCAGCGGCACCGCGCGCGGCAGCACGCACGGATCATGCCGCCCGCGCGGTTGGAGAATCGCGGGCGCCCCGGCGCGATCCACGGTGGGCTGGGGGCGGAGGATGGTGGCGACGGGCTTGAAGGCGACGGAGAAGCGGATCGGCATGCCGTTGGAGATGCCGCCCTGGACGCCGCCGGAGCGGTTTGTCAGCGTGCGGATGCCGTCCGGGGTGCCGATGAAGAGGTCGTTGTGCGCCGATCCGCGCATCTGCGCCCCGGCGTAGCCGCTGCCGATCTCGAAGCCGCGCGCCGCCGGGAGGCTCAGCATGGCCTTCGCCAGATCGGCCTCCAGCTTGTCGAACACCGGCTCGCCCCAGCCCGCCGGGACGCCGGTACACCGGCAGCGGATCACCCCGCCGACCGAGTCGCCCTCGCGCCGCGCCGCCTGGATGCAGGCCTCCATCTCCGCCGCCGCCGCCGGATCGGGGCAGCGCACCGGGGAGGCCTCGACCTGCGCCCGCGACGGCTCCGCCGCCTGCCCTGCGCGCGGATCATCGGCGCCCGCCATGCGGATCTCCGCCACCGACTCGACCCAGGCGAGGACGTCAACGCCCAGCCCCGCGAGCCACTGGCGGGCCACCTCGCCCGCCGCCACCCGCGCCACCGTCTCCCGCGCGCTCGCCCGCCCGCCGCCGCGCCAGTCGCGGTGCCCGTACCGGGCGTCGGTGGTGTAGTCGGCGTGGGAGGGCCGGTAGAGATCCCGCATCTCCTCATAGTCGGCGGAGCGGGCGTCCGCGTTGCGGAACAGCATCGCCAGCGGCGCCCCGGTGGTGCGGCCCTCGAAGAAGCCGGAGAGGATCTCGACGGTGTCGGCCTCTTTCCGGGGGCTTACCAGCCTGCTCTGTCCCGGGCGCCGCCGATCCAGCCCCGCCTGCAGCGCCGCCAGATCCAGCGCCAGCCCCGGCGGCACCCCGTCCATCACCACCCCGAGCGCCGCCCCGTGCGACTCCCCGAAGGTCGTGACCCGGAGCAGCGCGCCGGAGGAGCTACCCGGCATCCGGCGCCCCCGGCGCGGCGTCCGGCGCGGCGTCCGGCGCATCAGCCCGCTCGTAGTCGATCCACACCTCCGGCGCCGTCTCCCGGTCGGGCCACACCACCTCCTGCCGCAGCCCCGCGCCGCGCAGGCTCCACTCCACGGCGGGCTCGGTCGGCGGCGTCACCCAGATCAGCCCCTCCGGCCCCTGCTCCACCGGGTACTCGCGCACCGATCCCGCCATCAGGTGCAGCACCCGGATCTCGCCGCGCTCCACCTCCCAGCGGTAGAAGCACAGATCCTCATGCTCCCCGGTGCGCTCCCGCACCTCGATGATCGTCCCCTGAAGGATCGGGCGGATCACCAGCTCAGAGGTCACCGGCTCGCCGTGCGCCTCGCCCTGCCCCTGCCACCGCCCGGTCAGCCCCAGCACCGGGGCGAGCGCCGCCCGCTGGAGGCTGAGCCGCAATTCCCAGCCGTCGCTCACGCGGCCCCCTGCGCGCTGCCGGGCGCGTTGTCGAACACGCTCCGGAGCGCCTCCGCCAGCGGCGTCAGCCGGAACCCCGGCAGCGCGGCCAGCGTGGGCCGGTCGTCGAGCAGCAGCGGCCCCTCCCACGCCTCCCGCTCGCCCATCGCCCACGCCTCCGGCTCCCGGAACATCGCCGCGAGCTTCAGCGTCCAGCCGCGCCGCGCCTGCACCGGCAGCGCGCCCTTCCCTGCCGCCGCGCCGAGCGCCGCCGCCCACTCCGGCCCGGTCAGCGCGTGGCCGGGGACGTTCCACACCGTGAACGGCGACCCCCCGCCCTCGCGCAGCAGCCGGATCGCCGCCCGCGCCACGTCGTCGCTCCACGAGAACAGGTGCATGGACTCAGGATCGCCCGGCCACAGGATCGGCTGCCCCGCCCGCGCCGCCCGGATCATCTCGCGCATCAGCGGGTTGTCCACGCCCGCCCCGAACAGCGACCCGGCCCGCACCACGAGCGCCCGCACCCCGCGCAGACTGCAGTTCTGCTCCATCTGCGCCTCCATCGCCTGCAGCAGCCGCCCGTACGGCCCCACCCCGTCGAGGTGCATGCTGGTGTGGAGCTGCGGCGGCTGCGGCACCCCGTAGATCGGGCGGCAGGCCAGCACCCGCCCCGGCAGCACCAGCGTCGCCCCGGTCAGGCCCGACGCCTCCACGGCGTTGTCATGGAGCTGCTGGAACCCCGGTATCCAGCGCGGAAAAGGGACACAGAGCCCGCTGAAGATGCTCTCGCAGTCCTTGGCGGCGTCCAGCAGCAGGGACAGCACGGAGGCGTCCCCCTCGACAACCTCCACCTGATCCGCCGCGCCCGCCGGGATCTTCAGCTTCGCCCGGCTCCGCACCAGCACCCGCACCGGCTCCCCTGCCGCGCAGAGCTGCCGCAGCGCCGCGCCGCCGAACCCGCCTGTCGCTCCGACCACCAGATGTCGCCCCACCCGGCCTCCTTCTCAGAGAAGCTATATCCCCGACAGGTGATGGATATGCAACACCCCCACCACCGGTTCCTGCGCCGCGCCGGTGGCGGTCACGAACAACGCCGTGATCCGCCGCGCATGCATCACCTCCTGCGCCTCCTTCAGCCGCGCCTCCTGCCCGATGCAGGCGGGCGCCGGGTGCATGATCTCCGCCGCCCTCCCCTCCAGCCGCCCGCCGGATCGCATAAGCAGCCGCCGCAGATCCCCGTCCGTCACGCAGCCGACCAGCCGCCCCGCCTCGACCACCCCCACCAGCCCCCGCCCGCCCGCGCTGATCGCCGCCGGGATCTCCATCACCGGCGCGCCGCCGTCGATGAGCGGCGCCGGGGCCATGCGCTCCCCCACCCGCCGCAGCGCCAGCCCCAGGCTCCCCGCCGGGTGCAGGGCGGTGAACTGCTCCACCCCCACCCGCCGCTGCTCCATCACCGCCACCGCCAGCGCGTCCCCGAGCGCCATCAGCGCCGTCGTCGAGGTCGTCGGCGCCAGATCCAGCAGGCAGGCCTCCCGATCCACCGGCAGCGGCAGGCACAGATCCGCCGCCCGCCCCAGCCGCCGCTCCGCGCTCCGGCAGATCGCCAGCACCGGCACCCCGCGCTCCCGGCACCGCAGCGCCAATTCCACGCTCTCAGGCGTCTGCCCCGAGTGCGACGCCACCAGCAGCAGATCCCCGGCCTGGAAGATGCCGAGATCCCCGTGCAGCGCCTCCGCCGCATGAACGAAGATCGCCGGGGTGCCGGTCGAGGCCAGCGTCGCCGCCACCTTCCGCATCACCAGCCCCGTCTTGCCGAGCCCCGCGCAGCACACCTTCCCCCGGCAGGCAAGGATCAGCTCCACCGCCGCCGCGAACCGCCCGTCCAGCCCCGCCGCCAGCCGCTGCAGCGCCTCCGCCTCCTGCAGCAGCACCGCCCGCGCCCGCGCCACCGGATCGGCCGCCGGGATCACCGCGACGCCTGCGCGATGAGCTGATCGAGCTGCTTCCGCCCGATGGTGCCGGACACCACCGCCGCGATCTGCCCCTCAGGGTCGACGACGATCGTCGTCGGGAACACGCTCACCCCGTAGTCCGACACCACCGCGTCGTCCCCCACCACCACCGCGTAGTTGATCCCGAGCGACTTCGCCTTCTGCGCCACCGTCGACGCCTGCCCGCTCCGCACCGCGATCCCGATCAGCGGGATGTCCGGGTTCTCTCTGTGCCAGGCGGCGAACTCAGGGATCTCCGCCCGGCACGGCGGACACCAGCTCCCCCAGAAGTTCAGCACCACCGTCTTCCCCCGCAGATCCGCGAGAGACAGCGTCCCGCCCGCCACGTCCGTCAACACGAACTCAGGGGCCGCGCCGCTCGACTTCGGCAGCGACGCCCACTGCGTCATCCAGAACACAAGGAAGCCGACCCCGATGGCCATGCCCCAGTCCTGCACCGCTCTCTTCCAGCCAGCCGACATCCCCTGTCTATACCCCGCTCTCCCGGCGTCCGCCGGACTTACGGGAGTGTGACATTCCTGCAACGCCCTGTGCTACAGTGGCGGCCATGCTCACCGCGCCAGCGCTCCTCCTGTGGGGCTGCACCCCCTTCTCCCCGATCCTGCCGGTCGACACCGCCCGCACCGACGGCCCCGACGAGAGCCTGCCGGACAGCGCCCGGGACAGCGCCCGGGACACTGAGCTGGAGGATGTACCGCCGTTCGAGGAGGAGGTCGGCGGACAGGAGGGCGATCCGGGGCTGATCCTCTTTGACCAGACGGTGCTGCACCGGATCAACATCCAGCTCCCCGCCGAGTCCTACACCGCCCTGCTCGCCGATCCCTACACCCTCGCCGACGCGGGCGTCACCATCGACGGGGAGGAGATCCCTGAGATCAGCGTGCGACTGCGCGGGAAGATCGGCTCCTACCGCGAGGTGAGCGCCAAGCCGAAGTTCCGCATCGACTTCAACGCGCGCGTCGACGACCAGCGTTTTTACGGCGCAGAGGGGCTGAACCTCAACAACAGCGTCGTTGACTGCTCCTACCTCAAGGAGTCCCTCGGCTACGCGATCTTCGCCGCCGCAGGCGTCCCGGCCCTCCGCACCGCCTTCGCCGCCGTCACTGTCAACGACATCGCCTACGGCCTCTATGTGATGGTCGAGGAGCCCGACGACCGCTTCCTGCGGCGCGCCTTCGCCGATCCCTCCGGCAACCTCTATGACGGCAAGTACGTCTGGTACGGCGGCTACGACTACACGCTGCTCGACTTCAACAGCGGCGTGGACGATCTCTACCAGCTCGAAGAAGGCACCGACATCGACAACGCCGACGTACACGCCGTCTCCGACGCCCTCGCCGTCGCCATCGATCAGCCCGACTTCTACGCCCGCATGGGCGCGGTCATCGACTGGCCCGAGTACCACCGGGAGCTCGCCGCCGAGCAGTGGATCGGCCACAACGACGGCTACGCCCTCAACACCAACAACTACCGCCTCTACTTCAACCCGGAGGACGGCAGGATGCAGATCCTCCCGTGGGACTTCGACTACGGCTTCCTCGTCGACACCGACTGGGGGATGTCGTGGTCTGCCCCGCGCGGCCAGCTCGCCGCCCGCTGCTTCGCCGACGCCACCTGCGCTGAGGCGCACCGGCTGGCGGTCGCGGAGGTGCTGGCTGAGCTGGACGCCACCGACTGGGGGGCGCTGCTCCGCGACTGGCAGGCGCTGATCGGGGACGCCGCGCTGGACGACCCGCGCCGGGAGTGCGATGTCTCCGGGGTCCTCCCCTCCCAGGAGGCGCTGATCAGCTACGTCGGGCGGCGCTCCGCTGAGATGCGCGCCTTCTGGAGCCTCTGATGCTGGCGCTCCTGCTCTCCGGCTGCCGGGGTTTTGCCCTGCACATCCCGATGGACGGCGCGCCCGGCGACTCCCCCGGCGACTCCCCCGGCGACTCTTCCGGCGACTCCCCCGCTGACACCCATGACTCTCCTGTCGACACCGACCCGCCCGACCCGGCGGCGCCCGCGATCTGCATAAACGAGTGGATGCCCCGGAACGAGTCCGCGCTGGTGATCGGGGACGGGACGCCCGACTGGCTGGAATTGCACAACCCGACCGGGGAGGAGATCCCGCTCGACGGCTGGGCGCTGCTGCACGGCGATCCGGACGTCGCCCCGCCGGAGGAGGCGGCGCTGTCGGGGACGCTCGGCGCGGGGGCGTTCCGGCTGCTGTACGGCTCCGGGGAGGGCGAGGCGGAGCTGCCCTTCGATCTGTCTGAGGCGGGCGGCGCCGTCGGGCTGCGCGATCCCGGGGGGCGCCTGTCCTATGTCCGCTACGGCGCGGTCAACGATGACTTCTCGGTGGCCCGGCAGCCCGACTGCTGCGCCGGGGACGGCTGCTTCGGCTTCGACTTCCGTGGCACGCCGGGCGGCACCAACACCCCGGAGCCCCCCGCCAGCGAGACGCTGCTCCCGCTGGCCAGCACATGGCGCTACCTCGACGCGGACGCCGTCGATGAGGACTGGATGGAGGCAGGCTTCGACGATGCGGCCTGGGCTGTCGGCCCCGCCCCGCTCGGCTACGGGGACGCCCACCAGGTCACCGTCATCGGCTACGGCCCCGATCCTGACAACAAGCGGCCCGCCGCCTGGTTCAGGCTCGCCATCGACATCCCGGACATCGACCGCTACGCGGTGATCCGCATCGGGATCATGCGCGACGACGGCGCGCTGCTCTACGCAAACGGCCAGGAGGTGCTGCGGAACAACCTCCCCGCCGGGGCGATCAGCCCGCAGACGTACGCATCGTCCTCAGTCGGCGCCGTCGAGGAGTACACGCCGATCTGGTTCGAGGTCGCGCCCCTGTTCTTCCAGTCCGGCGCGAACCAGCTCGGCGTCGAGATCCACCAGGCCTCCGCCAGCAGCTCTGACATGAGCTTCGATCTGTCCATCGTCGGGGTACTGCGTTAAGCGCGCCGCTCGTTCAGGAGCCTCATGACTACCCCTCTGCGTGTATGTGTCACCGGTGCCGCCGGACAGATCGGCTACTCCCTGCTGTTCCGCCTCGCCTCGGGCGCCTGCTTCGGCGACACCCCCGTCCGCCTCCAGCTCCTTGAGATCCCCGCCGGGATGAAGTCGCTCGAAGGCGTGGTGATGGAGCTGATCGACTGTGCGTTCCCCCTGCTCGCCGGGGTGGACATCTCGGATGATCCGTTCACCGCCTTCGACGGCGTCAACTACGGCTTCCTCGTCGGCGCCCGTCCCCGCACCAAGGACATGAACCGCGCCGACCTGCTGACCGCCAACGGCCCCATCTTCACCACCCAGGGCAAGGCCATCAACGCCCGCGCCGCCAAGGATGTCCGCATCCTCGTCGTCGGCAACCCCTGCAACACCAACGCCTACATCGCCATGCGCTCCGCGCCGGACGTGCCGAAGGATCGCTTCCACGGCATGACCCGCCTCGACGAGAACCGCGCCAAGGGCCAGCTCGCGAAGAAGGCCGGGGTCGGCGCCGGGGACATCCGCCGCATGGCGATCTGGGGCAACCACTCCGACACCATGTTCCCCGACTTCTACCACGCCGAGGTCGGCGGGAAGGCCGCTACGTCGGTCGTCGAAGAGTCCTGGCTCCAGGGCGACTTCCTGAAGACCGTCGCCACGCGCGGCAAGGCGATCATCGAGGCGCGCGGGCTGTCCTCGGCGGCCTCGGCGGCCTCGGCGGCGCTCGACCATGTGCATGACTGGCACTCCGGCACCGCCGAGGGCGAGTGGACCTCCATGGCCTTCCCCTCGAAGGGCGACTACGGCGTCTCCGAGGATCTCGTCTTCTCCTTCCCGGTCACGGTGAAGGACGGGAACGTGTCCGTGGTGCAGGGCATCGAGCACGGCGAGTTCGCGAAGGCGAAGATCGCGGCGACGGTGGCCGAGCTGGAAGGCGAGCGCAAGACGGTGCAGTCGATCCTGGGCTGACCTGGGCTGACCTGCCGCGACGCACAGCGCCGGCGAGGATAAGAGGAGGAGATGAGCGTGCTGCTTGTCTCCTTTTTTTATGGGTGTGTCCACCCCCTGAGCGCGGCCCCTGACCTGGAGGGGCTCCGGGCGGAGCTGAAGACGGAGGGAGGCGTCGCGGCGCGGCTCTCGTCGGAGGCCGCCGACCTGGTGATCCTGTACGGGGGCGAGCAGAAGGGATCGCTGGAGACCTGCGGCTGCCCGAAGCGCCCGAGGGGATCGGTGGCGCGGCTGGCCGGGTACGCGGAGGCGGTGGCGCGGCAGGGGGCGCCGGTGGTGACGCTCAACCCTGGCGGCTTCCTCGCCGATCCGGTCGGCTTCGAGCAGGAGCCGCTGGTGGATCTCATGCTCCAGAACCGGCTGCTGCTCGACGGGCTGCGGCTGATGGAGCGGGTGGGGCCGGGGTACGACGCGCTCAACCTCGGGACGGCGGATCTGGCGGGGCTGTCGCGGATGGAGCCGGGGCAGGCGGCGGGGCTGCCGCTGCTGGCGTCGCAGGTCGCGGAGTGGCCGGGAGAGATCGTGCTGGAGCGCGGCGGGGTGCGGATCGGGGTGCTGGGCGTCCACGGCCAGCAGCCGACGATGGCCGATCTGCCGTGGAAGGTCGGGGCGGCCGCAGCGGTCGGGGAGCGGGCGGCAGACCTGGCAGCGCGGACGGATGTTGTCGTGCTGCTCGCGTGGTACGCCAACGAGGAGGCGAAGCGGCTGGCCGAGCGCCACCCGGAGATCGATGTGGTGATCGTCGCGGGCGGCTACCAGGACTTCCTGCCGCCGGTGCAGGTCGGGGGGGCGGTGTGGGTGTACGCCCACACCCAGACGATGCGGATCGGGGAATTGCGGCTGAGCCTCTCAGGCGGGCGGGTGACGGGCGCGGTGGATCGGAAGATCGATCTGGACGCGACGATGCCGGATCAATTGGAGCTGACGGCGTTCGCGCGGCAGGCGCGGACAGAGCTGGATCGGGTGCAGGCCGAGCTCTACGAGTGATCCGCTTGGCGGGAGCGGCCCGCACCGGATAGCCCCGCAGCATGAACGATCTTCTGAGCGCGCTGGCAGCGATGGAGCCCGGAGCGGCCATCTTCGACATGGACGGGACGCTGATCCGGGGCGACATCGGGGAGTCCGTGATGTTCCGCTGCATCGACCGGCCCGACCTGCCGGAGAGCGTCCGGAAGCACCTCGGGGACGGCGACCGGCGGGCGGCCTACGCGGCGCTCTGCGCGCAGGATTTCTGTCTGGCGGGCGACCTGGCGCTGCAGGCGCTGGCCGGGATGACGGTGGCGGAGGTGGAGCGGCTGGTCGGGGTGTGCGTGGAGGCGGGCGATGTGACCGTGAATGAGGCGGTGCTGGATCTCGCGCGGGCGGTCGGGCAGCGGCACCGGGTCTGGATCCTTACCGGCAGCGGAGAGATCATCGGGCGGGCGATGGGGCGGCGCCTCGGCATTGAGAACGTCGTCGGCCTGCAGGTGCGGCTGGAGGGGGATCGCCTCACCGACGAGATCGTCCCGCCCTGCACCTGCGGCAAGGGCAAGGTCGAGGCGGCGGTGGCGCTGATCTCGGCGCGCCCGGTGTTCGCCATCGGGGACTCGCCAACCGATCTGCCGCTGCTCCGGACGGCGGTACACGCCCGCACGCTGGGCCGGATCGCCGGGCGGGAGTTCCCGGCCTTCGATTGAAGACGGAGGGGCTTTCCTGTCCCTTCGCCCCTTGGGGGAGAAGGTGGCCCGCAGGGCCGGATGAGGGGCGGGTTGGAACGGCTTTCCCCTCATCCGTCGGCTTCGCCGCCACCTTCTCCCCGTGACCGGGGCGAAGGGATACCGGTGCAACGTTACATCAGCGCCTCTGACGCTGTCAGGTACCCCTCTGCTGCGTCGCAGATGTGCCACTGACGCTGTCAGACACCCCCATGCTGCGTCGCAGATATGCCACTGACGCTGTCAGACACCCCTCTGCTGCGTCGCAGATGTGGCACTGACGCTGTCAGACACCCCCATGCGACGCTGCACCGATGCCTCTGACGCTGTCAGATACCCCCATGCAACGTTACATCAGTGCCTCAGCCAACGGCAGACAGGGTGGTGCAGCGTTGCACCGATGCCTCAGCCAACGGCTGACACCCCCATGCAACGATGCACCGGCGCCTCAGCCGACGGCTGACACCCCCATGCAACGATGCACCGGCGCCTCAGCCGACGGCAGACACCCCCATGCAACGCTGCACCGGTGCCTCAGCCGACGGCAGACATACCGGTGCAGCCCTACAGCCAGGCCCGCACCCACGCATAGAGCGGCAGCAGCCGCGCGTCGTACCAGATCCCGCCCTGGTACAACAGGAACAGCCCGCGCAGGGCGGCGCACACCGCCAGCAGCGCCCAGGCGAGCGCCAGCACCGCGCGATCCGGCCACGGCAGGCGATCCGGCAGCAGGACGGTGCGGGGGGCGAGCGGATCGAAGCCGCGCGCGTCCAGCGACTCAGCGAGCGCCCAGGCGCGGCGCAGGCAGCGGGCCATGAGCGGCTGGAGCAGCATGGACTCCTGGGCGATCCAGAGCCACGGCGCGCGCCACGCCCGTCCCCGCGCGGCGCGGGCGCGACGGATGGCGCTCCACTCCTCCGCGATCAGCGGGAGCGCGCGCAGCGCGGCGGTCCCCATCATGACCAGCCCCGGCGGCAGGCGGAGCGCGATCAGCGCCGCGAGCATCCGGTCGGTGGGGGTGCTGATCACGACGAGGCCGCCTGCGGCCAGCGAGGCGATGAACCGGGTGGACTGGAGCAGGCCGTGGGTGACGCCCTCCCGCCACAGCACCGCCGGCCCCCAGCCGATGAGCGGCGTCCGGGGCCAGCCCGCCCAGAACAGCCCCTGCGACAGCGCCGTCGACCAGCAGAGCAGCAGCGCCAGCCCCGCCACCCGGAGCCGCCAGCCCGCCGCCGCCGGGTGGAGCATCAGCAGCGCCATCGGCGCCCCGGCCAGCAGCAGCAGCGGCCCCGCCCCCTCCAGGCAGATCCCCAGCCCGCTCATGATGATCAGCAGCAGCAGCCGCGTGCGCGGATCAGGCACCTTCGCCTCCTGCTGGGCCTGCGTCCTCCGCCTCCGGCCTGAGCCACCCCGCAAGCACCCCGGCCCTTGCCAGCGGCAGCCCCCACGCCCGGCACCGCTCCAGCATCACCGGCGCCCTGAGCGGCGCGCCCCGCCGGATCGCCTCCAGCAGCGCCTCCTCCGGCGGCCCGTCCGCCAGCACCCGGCCCCGATCCATCACGACGAGCCGCGTCGCCTGCTGCAGCGCCACCTCCGGGTCGTGGCAGCAGAAGCAGATCGCCATCTGATCCGCCCCGCCTGACGGCCCGGCGCTCTCCCGGAGGCCGGCGAACATCTGCTCCACCTGCTCCGCGTCCTGCCCCGCCGTCGGCTCGTCCAGCAGCAGCAGCGCGGGCGCCGCCGCCACCGCCGCCGCCACCGCCGCCCGGAGCCGCTGCCCGCGCGAGAGCGCCTGCGGCGCGCGATCCAGCAGCGCCCCCAGCGACAGCCAGCCTGAGATCCGCGCGACCCCCTCCCGCACCGCCCGCCCGCCCGCGCCCCGCGCGCGCCCCGCGACCCC
>JBEIQZ010000492.1:0-4741 GCA_040376255.1 Alphaproteobacteria bacterium | reverse complement strand
TGGAGAGAGGGCTGACTGTAGAAGGCGGTGTTCTGGTTGGTGTAGACGCTCCGCCACGCCGCGACGCCTGCCACCGCGAAGAAGCGAAGCAATTCCTCGATCTGTTCGCCTTTGTGGGCGAAGTCGCGCACCCACTTCTGCGCGATCATCCACCGCAAGGGTAATTCCTGGAGCCAAGGCGCCTCCAGCTTCAGCCGCTCCATCGCCTCCATCCGCTGAAGCTCTGCACGATACCCGGCTTCGCGCCGCAACCAGAAATCAGGCGTGCTTCCCAGCACATGCGAGAGCTGAGCGGCCATCTCTGCATGGATCGGGGCTGTACCTCGCAGCAACTCGCTGACATGCTTCTGTGAGCATCCGAGCCGTGTCGCGAAGTCTTTCCTGCTCCACCCGCGCTCCTCCAGCACATCTTCTATCGTCTCGCCGGGAGGAGAGATCCAGGCCACAGATCGGAGTTCAGTCATGGTAGTCTCCTATGAATACGATTCGGATCGAAGTGACCTGACTCCAGGCTATCCCGCCTGCTTCCAGCATGGGGGGCGGGTGGGGAACGGGCTCAAAAACCAATCTGCAGGCGCCATCCAGGCGCAGGGAGAATTGACCAGCCCGATCTCCCTTCAGCGGGTGCGGCCTGCCGGACACCAGCTCTGTTACGCTCAGTGCTGTCTCCAGTTCATGAAGTTTGGCTCTTAATTTTTTGAAGTTCTTAGGCCCAAGCCTTCTCGTCGCCACCCGCTCATCGGTGCACAGCTCCTGTAGCCCTTGTCCATAGAGTATAATCACGCGTAGCTTCCTGTGGCAAAAGTTCTTCACCGTTCCGGTGAAATATTGCACTCTATATGCATAGCAGCAGGACGGCAACTGCCACACGCCGGAGGCGGTCTCCATATAGCGCAGCGGATGCCAGGCTTCCTGCCGCTCCATCACCTGTGACTGCCTCTGCCCGTCCTCCCAGCTCCCTTTCCATCCAGATCCATCCCCCCTGATCCAGTCTCCTTCGCGCCCGCCGCACCCCGGCTTCGCGCCCGCCACAGGGGGGCGGCTTCGCGCCGGCAATGGGGTTCGCGCCGGGCATGGGGAGCGGCGGCTGCCGGATCGGCCTCCCGCCCCTGCCGCTCGGCCACAGGGCCGCTGGACACCCCCATGCCACAGCACAACCCCCGTGCTGTGGCTCCATCCTGCCTCAGATCAGGCCGCTCCCGGCGCAGGCGCGCTGCTGCAGACGCACTCCGCCCCTGCGCTCTGTGCGCCGTCGCCTCCGTTCAGCCGTCTGCGCTACGCCGCCCGGTAGCCTGCGGGGCGTCGCGCGTCCGGCATGTCATCCTCGGTCGGCGTCCAGATACAGCCGCACCCCAATTGTCCCCCGTACCGCAGATCCCCCTCCAGCCCCGCCATGCCGCCGTGCGTCCGGCACCACCGCTCCAGGTGCATCACCGGCGGCGCGGCCGGCTGCTTCGGCGGGGGCGGTCGCGGGGGCGGTCGCGGCGCCGGCGCGGAGAGCGTCCGGCGCGCCCGGTGTCCGCCCTGTGACAGCCAGCGCCCGTCCGCGCCCCGCGCCCCTGTCCGGCGGCTCCGCCCCTTCCCCGGGCGTGTGACGGCCCCGGCGGCCCGCAGCGTCGCGTCCGGCGGGGGCGCCGCGACGGTGTGACGGGTGCCGTGCCGGCCTGCCACCGACGCCGTGAGCAGCCCGTGCGCCCGCAGGAGCCGCAGCCCTGCCGAGATCGCTGACGGCTGCGCATCGAGCTCCCGGCCGAGCCGCTTCAGCGAGACCTGCTCCCCGGAGGGTCCGTACGCCTGGAGCAGGAGCCAGAGGTGGCCTGCCAGAGCGTTCTCCCGCCACACCTCATCCCACAGCGCGCTGTTCATCGCAGCGGCCTCGATGCGGGCCTGCCGGAACCGCCGCCGCCCCTGCCCGGCCCGGCCCCACAGATCGCCCTGCTGGATGGTGTCCTCGACGGGCGGGGCGTCCTTCCCGGTGGAGGGCCGCGCGAGCCAGGCGGCGGCGTGGGTGTGGGGGATCGCCAGCTCCTCCGGCAGCCGGAGCACGTAGCGGTTGCCCTGCCCCTGCGCGAGCTGTCGCTCGACGGTGATCCACTTCGCGGCTTCGAGGAGGCTGATCGCCCGGGAGACAGAGGGGACGGAGGTCTTGTTGAGGGCAGCGAGGCGGCGCTCACCGGGGAAGCAGCGGGAGCCGACCCCGCGCCCGTGCGCCCACAGGCACAGCAGCACGCGGAGCGCGAGCGGCGACCGGCGCCGGAGCGCGATGAGCGGCGCCGACCGCACGATCCAGACCGGCATCGCCATGATCTGCGTGAGGGTGCCGGGCAGCAGCGCAGCCTCCGCTGCAGGCTCTGTGGTTACCTCCGGCGCCGGTTCTGTGGCGTCATACAGCGCCTCCATCATCGTGGCTTCCCGGCGCCTGCCATCAGGAGCCGCTCCCCACGGGCGCGCTCCTCCGGCGTCAGGTGGAGCTCGGCGCAGATGAGCACCCACTCCTGCGCGCTCATCACATAGATCCCGCTCTCGATGCGGGAGAGGCGGGAGGGGGTGATCCCCATCGCCCCGGAGACGGCGTGGAGGGTGCCGCCCCTGCCCCTCCGGCAGCGGGACAGCCACCCGCCGAAGTCGCCGTCCTCCGGCGGCAGATCGGGGCAGCCCGCCGAGCGCCACAGCCGCACCGCCGCCAGCAGCGCGCCGTCCTCCAGCTTCGCCGCCTCCGGCCGCACCAGCTCCAGGATCTTCTGCGTCAGCGGGCTCACGGCAGCCTCCGCCGGTACCGGATCTCTACAAGCCGCAGCGCCACCGGTCCGGGGAGCGCCTCCGCCTCCAGCCCCTCCCCGAGGTCGAACCGGAGGCATCCCTGATCCATCCAGAACGTCAGCCGGTGGCCGCGCTCCAGCGGGGTGGGGAGGGTGTGCCAGAGCGTCATCTGCCGGGTGCACCCGTCCGCCGGGGTGAGGGAGAGCGTCACCCGCTCCAGCCAGCAGGGGTGCTCCGCCACCCACGACCACCCGCCGGGCGCGGAGGGATCGATCCAGCCGGAGACCGCCCGCGTCCAGAGCCGGTCACGCATCCAGACCGCGAAGGCCGCCGGGCAGCCCGCCCGCGCCGAGGCCCACAGGTAGCAGAGCGCCGGGCTGTTCCGCCGGACGTACCAGAGGAGCTCCCGCAGGAGCCAGGCGGCGACCGGCGCGGGCGGCGAGGCAGGCGGGAGGGGGGCGGCGGCGCGCATCAGGCGGCCTCCTGCAGGAGCTGGGTGAGGAGGGCCTGCGCGGCGGCGATGCGCGCCTGCCGATCCGCGTCGAGGTGGACGACCTTCGCTGCGGGGCGCTCCTGCCCGTCGGGGACGATGCGGCAGCCGAAGATGCGTGCAAGATCGCCGAGGAGCAGCTCCGCCCAGAACAGGCGGCGCTCGGGCCACCTGCGGAGGAGCGCCCCCGCGAGGCGGGCGAGCGCCTCCAGCGGCATCGTGCGGCGCCCGCTGTGCCAGTGGCTCACCATGCTCCGCTCATGGCAGGCGAGGGCGGCGATCTCCTTGTGGTACAGCCCGGCGTCGGAGAGGCGCTGGACGATGGTGACGGTCGGCGCAGGATCAGGCATCGGAGGCTCCGGTGGTTGTCACCTCTGCGGGAGGGCAGGTGCGCGGCGGATCAGTGACAGAGAGGTGCAGGAGCTTCATGTCACTCTCCCTCCGCCTGCGCCGCGTTGCACGAGCCAGCCTGCCGGATCGCGTCCTCCACGATGACCGTCTGACGGTACCACCGGGCGATGCAGAGCTGCGCCGCCCCGCTCAGCCGGTACACCCTGCACAGCTCCGACAGCAGCGCCGCATCGGGGCGCCGGTGGCCGGTCTCGATCATGGACAGATCCGTCTGCCGGATCCGGATGCGGCAGGCGGCGACGACGTCCACCTGAGAGAGGCCCCGGAGGTCGCGCGCCCGCCTGAGCATCGCGCCCGCCTCCGGACAGCCGGGAGAGCTTGTATTAGCCATAGCTATGTATTGACATCGGCGATACTGGTTGTCAACCCCCCTCTTCAGATATCGGCAGGGGCATGAGCAGCGAATTGAAAGAGCGCCTGGCCGCTCTGGGCAGCCAATTGC
This sequence comes from Alphaproteobacteria bacterium, assembly GCA_040376255.1. GTDB lineage: Bacteria > Myxococcota_A > UBA796 > UBA796 > SXON01 > JBEIQZ01. The sequence goes on along the minus strand of JBEIQZ010000492.1, from coordinate 638 downwards.
GGCAGCTCCGCACCGACGCGGGCATGACCCAGAACCAGCTCGCGCAGAGCATCAATGTCTCACAGGCAACGATCTCCACATGCGAGACCGGCAGCGCCCCCACGACGACCGACGTGCTGATGCGCTGGATAGCCGCCTGCAACGGGGCGCTCTCGATGAGGTCCGAGTCGCAGAATCCGGTGGAGTGGGCGATGCTGATGAACGCGGCCCGCGCGCTGGACAGCGACGATCTGCGGCGTCTGGCGATGATCTCTCAGGGGATATCGAAGGTGCCGGAGTCCTTCAAGGAGGGGATGGCGATGGCCTTCGCCGGCTTCGCCGGGATCGGGGTCGCCGCGCAGCCGCAGCAGGCCCCGGCCGCCGAGCGCAAGAGCAGCTGATCCCGAAGACTTCCGGGGGGCGCCCTCCGTCCCTTCGCCCCTGGGGGGAGAAGGTGGCCCGGAGGGCCGGATGAGGGGCGTTCCAGCACGGCTTTTCCCTCATCCATCAGCCTCTGGCTGCCACCTCCGTCTTACGCTGCCTTCAGCCCCATCCCAGGGCGAAGGGACGGCATTCTACGTTGCGCCTGTGCCTGCGCCTGTGCCTCTGTCTGATGACTGAACAGACACTGTACCTTTGAGCAATTTTTTTGCAGTTGA
>JBEIQZ010000229.1:0-8820 GCA_040376255.1 Alphaproteobacteria bacterium | reverse complement strand
GTCGTTTGTTCGGGAGCTGCGCTGGTGGGTGAACGACGGGCTGATGACGATCTTCTTCTTCGTCGTCGGGCTGGAGATCCGGCGGGAGGTGCACGGCGGGGAGCTGAGCGAGGTGCGGCGCGCGGCCCTCCCGCTGGCGGCGGCGCTGGGCGGGATGGTGCTGCCTGCGCTGATCTACCTGGCGCTCAACCACGGGCGGGCGACGGCGGCAGGCTGGGGGGTGCCGATGGCGACGGACATCGCCTTCGCGGTCGGGGTGCTGGCGCTGCTGGGGAAGCGGGTGGCTCCGGCGCTGCGGGTGCTGCTGCTGGCGCTCGCGGTGATCGACGATCTGGGGGCGATCCTGGTGATCGCGCTGTTCTATACGGCGGGCGTCCAACTGTGGGCGCTGGCGGTGGCGGCGACGGGGCTGTTCGGGGTGCGGCTGCTGCAGGGGATCGGGGCGCGGTCGGCGGGGCTCTACCTGCTGCCCGCGCTGGTGGCCTGGGGCGGGACGTACGCGGCGGGCGTCCACCCGACGATCGCCGGGGTCGCGCTCGGGCTGCTGACGCCGATGGACGCATGGCTCGGCCCCGCCCGCTTCGCCGAGACCGCTGAGCAGGCCGCCGCCGACGTCCGCGCCGCGCTCGCCGCCGGGGACAGCGACATCCAGCGCCCGCTCAGCCGGATCGCCCTCGCCGCCCGCGAGGCCGTCGCGCCGGTCGAGCGGCTCCAGCACGCGCTCCACGGCGCGGTGGCGTTCGGGATCATGCCGCTGTTCGCGCTCGCCAACGCCGGGGTGCCGCTCGGGTCGGCGGATCTGAGCGGGGACGGGGCGCGGGTGTTCTGGGGGATCGCGCTGGGGCTGGTGGTCGGGAAGGCGGTGGGGATCTTCGGCCTCTCGCGGCTGGCGGCGGCGGCGGGGCTGGCGGCGACGCCGCGCGGGCTGCCGTGGTCGCACATCTCGGTGGTGGCGGTGGTCGGCGGGATCGGCTTCACGATGGCGCTGTTCGTCGCGGGGCTGGCCTTCCCGCCCGGCCCGACGCTGGAGACGGCGAAGCTCGCCGTCCTCTGCGCCTCGCTCTGCGCCGGGGTGCTGGGGCTGGCGGCCGGGCGGCTGCTGCTCCCGGAGGCGCCGCTGCCGGATGCGGCGAAGACGGAGGAGGAGGCCGAGACATCGACGGAGGTGTGATATCTGCGCGTGCAGGATATGGCTGCGCGATGCAGATCCGCACCCTCCTCCCCGGAGATGTGGCCGCGATAGAGTCCTTCCTCGCGGCCCACGCTGACAGCTCCATGATCCTCTACTCCAACCTCCGCAACTCCGGGACGGCAGACACCGGCGCCCGCTACAGCGGCGCATGGGTCGGCGCGGTCGCCCCGGACGGCGCCATCGCCGGGATCGCCGCCCACTTCTGGAACGGCATCCTCAACGTCCAGGCGCCGGATCCCGCGCCGGTCGGCGATCTTGCCGCCGCCGCCCTCCGCGCCTCAGGCCGCCCGCTCGCCGGGATCATCGGCAGCTGGGCGCAGACCGTCGACGCCTGGGCCTCCCTGCACCCGGAGCGCCCGCCGCGCCACCACCGGCGCGAGGTGCTGTTCGCGCTCGACATCGAGGATCTGGCGATCCCGCTCCCGCTCCTCGACGGCAGCATCCAGGTGCGGCGCGCCAACGCAGGCGATCTGCCCGTCCTTGCCCCGTGGTACGCCGCCTACCGGGAGGAATTGGGCGAGATGCCCCCCGGCCCCGACACCGACCGCCGCGCCCGCGAAGGGGTCGAGGCGCTGATCGGCGAGGGCGCGCAGTTCATCGCCCTCCAGGACGGCATACCGGTCGCCGCCTCCAGCTTCAACGCCCGCCTGCCCGACACCGTCCAGATCGGCGGCGTCTGGACGCCCCCGGACGCGCGCGGGCGCGGCTGTGCCCGGGTCTGCGTCGCCGGATCGCTGCTGATCGCCCGCGCCACCGGAGCGCACCGCTCCATCCTGTTCACCTCCGTCGACAACCTCCCGGCGCAGCGGGCCTACCGCGCCCTCGGCTACCGGGAGGTCGGGGACTACGGGATCCTGCTGGACGGCTGAGCGCTACCGGCAGGCCGGCACCCCGGCGCAGGCGGCGGCGATCTCCGGGCACTCCGACTCCAGGCAGCGCGCGACATCCCCGCCGATCTCCGCCGCCGCGAGGCAGCCCGCCGCGCAGCCCCCGCTGTCGCCCGCCGCCGCCACACAGGCCTCCAGCGCGCCCCGGTCGCAGCCCGCCTGCTCCGCCGGGATCAGCCGCTCCGCGTAGAGCAGGCAGGTCTCACCGCCCGGCCCGCCGGTCACGGTCTGCGACGGCTGCTGTATGCCGTCGATCATCGGCTGGTTTGACCAGGAGTTGTCCCAGGTACACTCCAGCTCCAACCGGCTCCCGGAGGTAAGCACCGCAGGCTCCGTCAGCGTGTAGCGCTGCTGCCAGTCGTGGTTCCACTCCGCCAGATCGAGCAGGCAGCCCGCCCCGCCTGCGCTGTCGGGCGCGCCGCTCTGGAGGCTCAACGAGGTGCCGAGCCGGTGCATGTGGCCGCTCAGGGCGGTGAGGGTGAGGGTGTCCCCCGGATCTGTGCCGTACCAGGGGATGATCAGGGAGCGGCGGGCGATGGGGGTGTCGGGGAGGATCTCCAGCCCCTCCTGCCGGATCGCTCCGCCCTGCCGCGCCCACCCCGGCGCCCCGCCCGGATCTGCCCACAGCCGGATCGCCACCCCGCCCGTGTCCACCGCCGGGACGGCCCCGCGCAGCCGGTACTCCACCTGCGCCACCAGCCGATCCCCCGCGCCGATCCGCCGCGCTGTCCCGTCCTCCAGCCGCTCAGGCCGCGCGCCCGGCACCCAGGTCGCCAGCAATTCCGGCGGCGCTGCGAGCGCCCCGAGCGGCCCGTCCGCGCATGGATACCCCGACGCGCCCGATCCCTGCGCCTCCTGCGCCTCCAGATCTGCGCGTTGATCCGCCGGGACGCGGTAGAGCAGCATCTGGTGGGTCGCCGCGCTGGAGGGGGTCAGCGCGATCCCGGTCAGCCAGCGGTCAGCGCCGCTGTCCAATTCCGGCAGCGCGAAGCAGCGCCACTCCTCATCGAGCGCCGCAGACGGCAGGTAGCCGGGCAGCGCCGCGACCTGATCGGCGGGGAAGGGTTCGTCCTCTCCCCAGCCCGCCGGGATCGCCCCGGAGGTCTCCGGCGCCCCCTCCGGCGCTCCCGCCTCGACCCACTGGCGGAACCGCCCGATCTCCTCCTCCGACATCGCCATCCCCCCCGACCAGGAGCGGCAGGCCGGATCGGCGGGGGCGGGCGGCATCCGGCCCTCCTCCATCGCCGCCAGCATCCGATCCCCGTAAGCCGCCGCCGCCGCGTGGCTGTCCAGCGCGGGCAGGGCGTCCCCGCCGCTCCGGTGGCAGCCGAGGCAGTACGCCTCCACCACCGGGCGGATCTCCGGGTTCCACGAAGGCCCCGCCGCGCCCGATTCCCCTGCGGTGTCAGGCGCGCACCCCCAGAACACCGGCAGCAGCGACAGCAGCGACAGAGACATCCGGGCCTACGGCGCGCCGCAGAGGCGCGGATCGAAGGCGGGCGCCGCCGGGTAGGCCCAGGTGACCTCGTCGGCGAACTGGCACTGCAGATCGTCCTCGCGGCACCCGGCCTGGCTCACACAGGAGCCGTCCGTCTCGTAGCGCTGGCACTGGCACTCCGCGTCGTCCTCGGCGCAGATCTCCACCTTCTCCATCATGCCCTCGTCCTCGTGGTTGAGCTTGTGGCAGTGGGTGACGAAGTTTCCGGTGAAGCCCTTGAAGTTCATCAGCACCTCGCGGGGGCCATCCTCGACCTGCACCCAGAAGGTGTCGCGCCAGTGGGGGAAGTTGGGCTCCTTGTTGGAGTTGTTCTCACAGACCAGGAACGGGTTGATGTGGATGTGGAACGGGTGGCCGTCGAAGGCGACGATCTCCCACTTCTCGGTGTCGCCCAGCACCGCCACCCGGTCGCTGCGGTAGCCCCAGGCCCGCCGATCCTCGAACTTCCGGCAGTTGATGTTGGGCGCCGGACACTCGCACACCTCCGCGTCCGGGTCGATGTCCCCGCCGTGATCCGGCGTGCACTCCCCGCCGTCCGAGAGCTGCGTCGTCGAGGTCGCCGCGAGCGGGGGCATCAGCAGGCCGACGCGCTGGTGGATGGTGTCGATGGTGTCGCAGGTTACCTGCTGCTCCACCCCATCCACCCTGCCTGTCCAGGTGACCGGCGGGGCGGTGGCGGTGACCTCCGCCTCGGTCGGGAAGGCCGTCGAGGTCGCCGTCCCCTCCTCTACCCGGATCACCGCGATCACGCTGCCGTCCAGATCGTGGGTGCGGCGCCCGACCAGACAGAGCGTCTGCGCCGTGTCGGGCATCTGCATGAAGGCGTCCACCCGGTAGCCCGGCGACACCCACACCGTATCGGTGCGGAAGTACTGCGGGAGGGTGATGCCGTCGCGGGCGTACTGGGTGAACTCCTCCAGCGTCCCGGTGTCGTAGCTGCTGCAGTCCTCAGAGGTCGCCGGGTGCAGCTTCATCGCCATCTCGTCGGGCGTCCCGGCGTAGATCATGCGCCACCGCTCGATCTGGCCGACCGTGGTGGTGATGGTGGGCTGGCTGACGCCGTTTATAAGGATCGGCATGCCCTCGGTCGCAGCGAGGAAGTTGTCGATGGACAGGGTGGCCTCACTGCAGGTCTCCCCCTCCGCCAGCAGGCGCGTCGTCTCGTGGTTGTAGGGGATCTCGTTGATGAGCAGCACCCGCTCCTCCGCCGCCGCGACCGACGCGATCTCATCCACCGGCCCCTCGATGATCAGCGCCCCGGTCACCCCGTTCAGCACCTGGATGGCGGTGGAGCCGTGGGTGTGCGGGTGGTACCAGTCCGTCCCCTCGTGGTGCGTGCCGTCCTCGTCGATGTCCCAGCGGTAGCGGGAGCGCTCGCCCTCGGCCACCTCGATCAGCACGTTGTCCCCGTAGTAGCGCCCGTCCTCGCTGCACCCGTCGCCAGTGCAGGGATCGGCGGCGTCCTCAGTCGCGTACTCAGGCTGGACATGGCCGCCGTGGAAGTGGAGGTTTGTCACGTTGAAGTCGTGGCAGGTCGGCTCCTCATAGCCCTCCTGCCCCGATACTTCGCGCCAATTCTCCGTGCCGAACGTGTTGTGGAGATCGACGTGTACCCGTCGATCCGACCCCGCCGGGATGCGGATCGTCGGGCCGGGGATCGCGCCGTTGTAGGTCCGCAGGCAGTAGCGCTCGCCGTTGATCTCCACCTCGGCGGGCTCAAAGCTGAGCTGGTAGACGCCGTTCGCGTCCGGCTGGAGCTCGGTGGTGTCCTCGTAGTCCTCGCGCGGCTCGATGTCCGGACTCTTCCCGTCCGTCTTGCAGCCCGCCAGCGTCAGGCAGCAGCCCGCCAGCACCATACAGACCGCCGCGCTCCGCAGATCCATCTCCCGTTTCATCTCCCACTCCTTGATTCGATACCTTTTTAGCGGAGGCGAAACCGACCGGGCATGAGCAATTCCGGCCATGCTCTGTCTGTATTCCGGCCAGCTCTCTCCCTGTCCGGCGGGGTTACAGTCGGGGGAATACAGACGGACATCATGCCGCACCTCACCGTCGCGATCCCAGAATATCTCCCCGGAGAGCCCGTCCCGGCAGGCGGCGCCCTCTTCATCGCCCGCCACCTGCTCGTCCGGGCCGCGCTCCTCGCGCTGAGCCTGCCCCTGCTGCTGCTCTGGCCGCTGTGGCTGCTGCTCCGCCTGTTCCTGCCGCGCCCGCCCCACGTCGCCCCGGCTGGCCGCTTCCGCTACCTCCTCGGCCGCCTCCTCACCGCCCGGCCCGATCCCGGCCCTGCCCCCGGCCTCACGCTCCCGGCGCGGCTCTCGCTGCTCTCCAGCCTGCTGCTGCGCTGGAACCTCGTGGCGCTGTCGGGGCTGGCGTGGCATCTCGACACGCTGCTCTACGGGCGCCGCCTCGCCGCGACCCGCATCCAGCGCCCGCTGTTCGAGCTGAGCGCCGCCCGCAGCGGCAGCACCCAGCTCGCCCGCTACATCGAGGCCGATCCCCGCATCTGCGCGCCGAACCTCATGCAGATCGTCCTGCCCTACCGCTGGCTCTGGGCGCTCGTCCCCGCGACCATCGGGCGGCTGGTCACCGACGCGCAGGTGCGCGGCGCGGTGGAGCGGCTGTTCCCCGATGTCTACCTGGAGCGCCACGAGCTCGATCCCTTCTGTACCGACACCTTCGAGATCCCCGTCCAGATGCTCCACCTCGGCGACATCGCGATGTGCCTCGGCCCCGATGAGCTGCAGTGGCTCACCCCTGCCCGCATCACCGACGCGAACCGCGACTTCTGGACCGGGGACTTCCTGGACTTCATCGACGCCATCGGCCGGAAGACCCTCCTCCACCGCGCCCTCCAGACCGGCGGCCCGCCCGCCGAACCCCCGATCCTGATGATCAAGGGCCACTTCCTCGCCGTCGCCCCGCTCCTCGAACAGCGCTACCCGGACGCCCGCTTCCTCACCATGATCCGCACCCCGGAGAAGCGCATCCAGAGCGTCATCAACTTCCACCGCTGCCAGCCGATCGACCCGCTCATGGGGGCGCTGCCCTGGCCCTGGCTCATCCAGTATGCGATGGAGGAGGAGCCGCGCTACTGCGACGGGGAGCTGCGCTGGCACGGGCAGCCGCCGCCTCCGGGCGGGGTGCGCTGCCTGATCCGCTTCGACGACTACCTGCGCGACCTCGAAGGCACGATGCAGACCGTCTACCGCACCTGCATGGCCCAGACACAGCTCCCCCCGCACATCCCCACCGTCCATGCCGCCCGCCACCGCACCGATTACCGGATCGACCGCTCCCTGATCCAGCTCAGCCTCCCCCCTGACGCCATCCGGGCGCGCCTCCCCGCCTACATCGACTGGTGCCGCGCCCAGCGCGCCGACCCCGCCCCTGCCCACGCCCGACGGAGCTGATCATGGACATCGACGATCTCCGCGCCCTCCTCACCGTCCTCGAACACGGCTCCTTCCAGGCCGCCGCGCAGGCCACCAACCAGCCCCGCTCCTCCCTGCGCCGCCGGATCGACAACCTCGAAGCCGCCCTCGGCGTCCCCCTGCTCGTCCGCCACGCCACCGGCGTCGTCCCCACCCCCTCCGGCCGCATGGCCGCCGACCGGGGCCGCGCCCTCGTGCTGGAGGCCGGTGCGCTCGTCGGCGCCGTCCGCAAGATGGAGACGGAGATGCGCGTCCTCGTGCCGGTCGGCTTCCCCCCCCACTTCCTCGCCCTCGCCTTCGGCCTCGTCCGCGAGCGCCTCCCCAACCTCCGCGTCCACTGGGGCGTCCACGAGGACCCCGTCCACGCCCCCGGCCCCGACCCCGACGTCATCTTCCACTTCGGCCCCCTCCCCGCCACCGGCGCGTGGACCTCCACCACCCTCTACCGCACCCCCGAGCACCTCATCGCCAGCGAGGACTGGATCGCCGAGCACGGAACCCCCCGCGACATCGGGGATCTCGCCCGCCACCCCCTCCTCGTCTGGAAGCCCCCCGGCGAGGACGGCATGACCCTCCCCCTCCGCGCCGGCGGCGCCGCCCGCATCACCCCCGCCTTCATCTCCTCCGATGTCCACCTCCTCCGCTGCCTCGCCGCCACCGGGTTCGGCCTCGCCTACCTCCCCGACGGCGGTCTCCCCGACCCCGGCCCCGCCCTCATCCCTGTCCTCCCCGACATCGTCGGGCGCGATCAGGTCGTCCGGGCGCTCATCCCGGCGGCGGTCTCCAGCCTGCCCGGCGGCGAGCGCCTGCTGAGCGTGATCAAGGAGCTCGCGCAGGTGATGTCGATGATGACGCCTTGATGCGGCGGGTTACCCCTCACCGATGCAGGAATTCGAGCCAGGATGCGCGTGGGTGCCGCTCGGCGACGGCTGGATCACCGCCGTGGGGGCGCCGTCGCGCCATCGGCTGATGGCGTGGGCGGAGCGGGGCGCGACAGCGGTGCTGACGCTCCAGCGGGGCGACGAGATGCAGCCCTGGCTGCCGGAGCTGTGCCGCACGCAGGGCCTCGCGTGGTGGCACCTGCCGCTGTCCGGGCGCCGGATGGAGCAGCAGACCGATCGGGAGAGCCTCGCGCGGCTGCCGGAGATCCTCGCCGCGTGGGGGCCGCACCGGGGCGTCGTCCACTGCGCGGCAGGGCTGCACCGGACAGGCGCGATCTGCTACGCGCTGCTCCGGCTCTCAGGGCTGGATCGGGAAGCGGCGGCGGCGCGGGTGCGGGAGGCGCGGGCGCTGACGGGCGAGGAGCTTTGCCGGGAGGTGGCGTCGGGGGCGCTGGTGGATCGGGTGGAGCGCCACCTGCAGGGCGCGCTACGGGCAGGCGCCGGTGTTCCCATAGTCGTACACCGCGCCGCTGAACCCGGTGAGCTGCGCGAGCAGCTCCGCCACCCGATCCGCGCAGAGGGAGGCGTTCGTGTTGACGTTGAAGCCCTGGCCCACGCCGGTGAGGGCGGTCATGCCGAGGGCGGTGAGGGCGCTGTTCGTGGAGACGGTCAGGTAGCCGCCGATGGTTGTGACGTTCTGGAGCGGCGCGAGGTCGGTGAGGAGCGGGCTGCGGTAGACGGTGAGATCGCCGCCGGTGGAGATCAGCGCCTCCAGCCCGGCGAGGGAGAGCAGGGCGCTGTTGGAGTAGATCACGAGATCGTCGCCCACCGTCGTGAGGCTGCTGAGCGCGGCGACGCTCTCCAGCGCGTCGTTGTACTCGATGTCCACGTCCAGCCCGACCGCAGCGAGGCGCTCCAGCCCGGACAG
>JBEIQZ010000584.1:0-3772 GCA_040376255.1 Alphaproteobacteria bacterium | reverse complement strand
GTACCGGTCGAGCAGGTACTGGGTGAGCGCCTTCTTGTGCTTCGATGCCACCTTCAGCAGCGTCGGCCTGAGGAAAGACTCCGGCAGGTAGTCCGGCCGCGCCTGCGCGAACAGCGTCCGGTATTGGTACGGCTCCTTGTACGGCAGGTGCAGATCCATGAAGTGGACCATCAGCAGCGCGTCGTGGTCGCTGTGCCGCTCCAGGAATTGCGCCGCCCGCCGCGCCGACACCTCCGCCAGCGGCCAGTTCACGCAGCCGTGCTCCCCCCAGCCGTCCGACATGTCGAAGTTGGTCGACAGGTACACGTTCCCCACGAACGCCCCGCTCGCCCACCCCTGCGCCGCCAGGATCTCCGGCAGCGTCTCTACCTCCCCCCACCGCTCCGGCTGCTGCCCCGACAGCACCGCCCGCGAGCTGGGCAGCGTCCACGGGGCCACCGTGCGCGCGTCCTCGAACACCACGCCCGTCTGCGCGCGCGCCGCCAGCTTCGGCGCGTTCTCCCGCGCATACCCGTACGCCTGCACGTGATCCCGCCGCAGCGTGTCCACGAACACCATCACCACCCGGCGCGGGTTCTCCTTCGGCGTGTACACCATCGGCGAGCCGATCTGCACATAGTCCCCCCGCACCGCCTCTCCTCCGGTGTCTCCCCCGCCCCCGTCCGATGTCCGCAATTCCAGCCGCACCGCCTTCCCGCCCCACGCCGACAGATCCACGCTGAACACCTGGTACTCCCCCGGCTCCACCCGCGCCGATCCCGCCAGCACCCCGTCCACCCGCACCTCCACCGTCGCGCCGTCCGTCCGCACCCCCCGGTCGATCTCCGGCGGGATGATGCCGATGTCCGCCGTGAACTTCGCCTGGAGCGGCAGCGTCAGCGCCCACGTCGCCGCCGCCGGGGCAGGCAGGTACAGCCCGCTGCGCGTCCGGTCGTTCACCTGGAAGCCCTGCCGGATGAACGCCGCCGGGGCCAGCGGGGCCACCGCCTTCGGGTCATCTTCCGTCGGCGCAGGCTCCGCCGCCGAGCCGTAGTGCAGCCGCTGCTCCCGCGTCACCGCCTTCGGGTACACCAGCCGGAACTCCCCCGGCTCCGGCGGCGGCGCGTCCGGTCGCAGCCGCACGATCACCGAGCGCGCCGTCGCCTCCCACGTCCCCGCCCGGTCGTGCGCCGTCCACTCGTCCTCGTAGCTGAGCGGCGACTTCCCCCGGTACAGCTTCATGCCGTCCGGCGCGCTCATGAAGAACAGCGCCCGCGTCCGGATCGGGGAGGGCGCCTCATAGTTCCGGATGCCGTTCTGCACCCCGATCAGCCGGAACGGCCCCAGCACCGCGATCTCCGCGTCCTCACCCACCGCCAGCCCCGGCGGCAGGCTCACCGCCACCGGGTCGACCTGATCCAGCCGGATCGCCTCCGGGATCTCTGCCGGCGCCTCCGGGACGGCAGGCGCAGCAGACACAACAGTCGGGACGACAGCCGGAACAGCCGGATCGGCAGGGGCGGCCCAGAGGCTAAGGAGCAGTGAGAGCATCTGTCACGGATAGCCGGAAATTCTGTCGCGGGCTATCCGTCAGGCGGGCCGCCGCGCAGCGACCCGCCGCCCTGCCTACCTGCGGCGCCGGATCGCCAGCCCCGCGATCCCCGCGAGCAGCCCCGCCACCCCGAACGCGCCCGGCGCGCCCGCTGTGCTGCAGCCGCCGCTCTTGTCGGACACCTCGATGGTCAGCGCCTGCGCGATGGTCCCCGCCGGACCGCCGACGTTGACGACCACCGTGTACGTCCCCGCTGAAGGGAACTCCAGCTCAGGCGACCACGCGCCGAGCATGTCGCCCTCGCCGTCGCCGTTCAGATCCAGCAGGTTCGCCGCGTCCACCGATCCGCCCTTGTAGACCTGCCAGAAGATCATGTCCACGCAGCCGTACACCGACATGTCCGTCTGGTTGATCGTCTGCCAGCGCAGCCCCTCGACCTCCGTCACCTGGAACAGCCCGCCCGCCCCGTCGAGCGGCCTGGGCTCGGCGCAGGCGGTCACCATCCCGAGCTCAGAGGTGGTGAAGTTGAACTCCCCGCACTCCACCGTGCTCATGATCGCGTCGACCGTTACCGTGTACTGCCCCGCCTCGTTGTAGGTGTAGGAGGGGTTCAGATCGGCGCTGCTGTTGCCGTCGCCGAAGCTCCAGTCGGCCTCGACGATGGTGACATCGTCCTCAGAGACCAGGCTGAAGTCGACCTCCAGCGGCGCCGCCCCGGACAGCACCGTGTTGCTGCTCTGCAGCCGGGTGGAGCCGGTGAACGACACCGAAGGGCCGTACAGGGCGTTCATGCCCGAGATGTCGTCCTCGTTGATCTCGTCCTGCCCCGCGTCACAAGGGCCGACCGACCAGAACATCGTCGCGTCCTGCAGCACCGGATCCGGGCATGCCTCGCCCTGCTGGCAGGAGTGATCCATGCCGAGCAGGTGGCCGATCTCGTGCGTCGCGACGCCCTTGATCGAGGTCTCGTTGCTGCATGCGCCGCTCGCGATCTCGTCCACCGTCGCGTAATCGACGTTGTCGTTAAAGACAATATCTGCGCCGAGCATGAAGTAGTACGTGCGCCCATTGGCGACGCGGGCCACATAGCCGGTGGGCGCGTAACTGGTAACTCCCAGCACGCCCGCCCCTTCCTGATCGGCAGGGTCGTTCCAGTAGACGCCGGTCACGCCGTCTGCCCTGTCAGGCAGGCCAAGGTCGATGCGCTGACGGAAGCGGGCGACCTGTCCCTCGATGGAGAAGTCCGCGCACTCCGCGTCCAGCCAGGAGTCCCAGGAGAGGTCGATGACCTCCTTATCGTAGCCCTCCGGCAGCGACTCTTCGGTGCCGTCGTCCATGTACCAGTCGAGCGGGAAGTCGTCCCAGACCAGGCCGATGTGCTTCCATGCCAACGCAGAATTCAGAGTGAGGAGGAACAACATCACTGGACTCCAGGCTGCAGGCGGTTAATCTGGCGGAGACGATCTGCGCTGATCCCCGGGATGGGCCGGCCGTCCCAGCCGATCTCGACGCGCTGGAGGACGGTCGCCTCCAGATCGCTCAGGTGGATGCGCTCCTCCACCGGGGGGTGCGGGATGAACCGCGCGTCGTACGGCTTCGTGTACGGCACCGTGAACCGCACCGGCATCTCAGAGCCGTCCACCGGGTTCTGCCGGATGCTGTACTTGCCCTGGAACATCCCCACCGGGGTCAGCCCCTCGCCGTGGTACACCCGGTTCAGGAACAGGAACACCTCCTCCCCCGCCGAGAACCGCGCCGCCGACTCCGTGTTCGCCATCATCCCGAAGTAGTCCCCGCCCGGCGAGTCCACCGACAATACCTCGCCGACCGACACCTCGCCCTTATAGGCCCGCTCCACCTCGATCAGCGCCCGCGTCACGATGTAGCCCGCCTGGTTCGTCATCACCCACTGCGAGATCACCCGGCCGCGCACGATCAGATCCGCCGCGTCGGTCATCTGCTCCGTCGACAACGGCGCCAATGTCGTCGCCTCAGCCACGGGCGCCACCGGCCCGGTCAGCACTGAGAACGCCAGCACCCCTGCCAGCAGCCAGCCCCACCCCGGACGCTTCCCTGTTCGCTCTCCCATAGCCACCTCCAGCCTCAGAATCGGGTCACACTACCCCATCGGGCCACCCCCTGTCAAGGTTGTTGCGGGGGGAGAAACTCCCCGCACCGGACAGGGCGCACAGGGCGCCTGTCCTCCCCCCGCGCGCAGGGGCGCGCTGCGGCTGGCCCGTG
>JBEIQZ010000166.1:0-10663 GCA_040376255.1 Alphaproteobacteria bacterium | reverse complement strand
GGAGTCCATCCTGCTCTCGCTGCTGCTGTCCAACCTGCTCCCCCTGCTCGCGCTCTCCCTGCCGACCGCCGCCGCCGCGCCCGCTGCGGCGCCCAGCACGGCGGAGGCGATGGCGGAGTTCAGCCGGGGCAGCCCGGACGTCGTCGTCCACTGCACGGACGCCGCGCAGATGGTGAAGGCGGTCGCCACCGTCGGGCAGCAGATGGGCAAGCCGCTGCCGATAAAGCTGGAGGGGGTGCTGCGGCCGGGGAGCCCGTTCAGCTTCGCGATGTGGATGGAGACGAAGCAGGCCCGGATGAAGATGGAGACGGAGGTTCCGCTGGAGCTGCTGGTGGGCGGGATGCTGAAGGGGGCGGAGATCGTCTCGCAGGAGGCCTCCCCGGCGGGCAGCGTGATCCACACGCGGCGCGACTCCGGCATGCAGACCTGGCGGCGCGTCGGGGACGGGATCGAGATAATGGACGACGGGATCGACCTGAGCGCGCCGGGCTGGGATATGGCGCCGCTGGCGGCGGTCGGCGGCAGATTCCTGGCGCAGCCGGGGTGCAGCGTCCTCGTCGATGGCGCGAAGATCCCGAAGAAGCCGACCCCGGACGCCCATATCCTGCTGCACATCCCCTTCGACACCGCGCAGGGCGTCTTCTTCGCCATGACCAGCCCCGAGATCGCCAAGCTCAAGAGCAGCCCGGCGCCCTCGCTGACCGCGCCCGATCTCAGGACGATGACGCCGCAGGACGCGCTGATGGTGCTGGGCGTGGGCCTCAACGACCTCGACCTGAGCGAGGTGCTGGAGGGCGCGGAGCGCCGGAAGTGGAACCGGCTGCGCCGCCGCCTGCCGGTGGACGGGCTGATCGTCGGGATGAGCCGCTCCGCCGGGCGCCTCGCGATCAGCGCCGCCGTGCCGATGGATCGCCCCATCGGGGCCGCCGGGCTGATGTGCCGCCTGCGGTCGGTGCTGAACCGGACGGAGGTGGAGTATGAGAAGGTCTCCGCGACAGAGCTGCGGATCGAGTCGCCGGGCGGGGTGCTGCTGGTGACCGCGCAGCGGGGGCGGCTGCTCGTCTCCACCGACGCGGCGCAGATCAGCGCGATGGAGAGCGGGCGCGGAGAGCCCTGGCTGACGGGCCGGGCCGCCGAATTGGCCGCCGAGTACCCGTTCCTGCTCACCAGCAACGTACTGCCCGGCAAGGACAAGCAGGTGACCGCCCTCCCCTCCCCCATCACCCTCGCCGTCGGCCTCACCGACGGCGTCATGCACGGCTTCCTGGTGCTGCCGGTGGGCCTGCCGGCGCTGATCGAGAGCATAAAAGAGGGCCGCCGCAGCCTGCCAGTGCCGGGGCAATAAGCGGCCGGGGCAGGAGCGGAGCGGCAGCCGCTCAGGCGGACAGCTCCGCCCCCACCAGCTCGCCGAGCCGCCGCGCCAGCGACAGGTGCAGCCCGTGGCCCGCCCGGAAGGTGCGGAGGCGGCCGTGGATCGGCACGCCGACCAGCGAGAGATCGCCGACCGCGTCGAGCGCCTTGTGGCGGATCGCCTCGTCCGGGGCGCGCAGCCCGTCCGGGTTCATCACGCCCTCGTCCGAGTAGACGACGGTGTTCTCCAGGGAGGCGCCGCGCGCCAGCCCGGCGGCCCGCAATTGCTCGGCGTCGCGCAGGAAGCCGAAGGTGCGCGCCCAGCCCAATTCCCGGTGGAAGCTGTGGGCGTCGACCCGGCCCCGCCAGCGCTGGCGCCCGATGACCGGGTGGGGGAACTCGATCCCGACGTCGAGGTGAAGCCCCTCCTCATGGTGCGGCTCCAGCGTCGCGAACCCGCCGCCCGCCTCGACCATCACCGGGCGGGAGAGCCGGAACACGCGCCGCGCCGCGCCCTGGCTCCACAGCCCCGCCGAGCGGATCGCCTCCAGCCACAGCCGGCTCGATCCGTCCAGCACCGGCACCTCGCCGCCCTCCACCCGGATGCAGAGGTTGTCGACGCCCGCCGCGAACAGCGCCGCGCAGAGGTGCTCGACCATGCCGACCCGCGCCCCGCCCTGACCGAGCGTCGTCGCCAGCCGCGTGTCCACCACGAAGGCGGCCCGCGCCGGGATCTCCGCGCCGTCCACCAAAAACACCCGCCCCCGATCCGCCTCGGCAGGTTCAAGGCGGCAGCGGCAGCCGCGCCCGCTGTGGAGGCCGACCCCCCCGATCTCGATGGGGTGCCGTATCGTGCGCTGCTGATCCGCCGGGTTCATCGAACGTCCAATCACAGGAACCCTGTTCTAATGGAAAATCTGCTGACCCGCGATAGATCCGTCACAGGATTCCGCCTGTCAGCCTGCTGGCGCCTGTCGGGCGCCCCGCCGGTTCAGCGCGCAGCAGGCTCCGGCAGGTTCCGCACCGTGTCGCCCTCCTTGACGCCGTGCTCAACGAACCAGCCCCGGTTGACCTCCAGCGCGTAGCGGACCGGCTTCAGGGAGGGGGTCAGGGTGGTCTGCTGCGGGGCCATGTCGGCGATGTGGACGATGGTGCCGTCGTCCGCGATAAACGCGATGGAGAGCGGGATTCGCGTGTTCTTCATCCAGAAATTCCGCTCCTCCAGCTCAGGGTACACGAACAGCATCCCCTGATCCGCCGCCAGCCGGTCGCGGTACATCAGCCCCATCGCCCGCTCCTCGCCGTCGTCGGCCACCTCCACCTTCAGCTCCGCTGTCCCGTCCGCCGTCCCGACCTGCAGCCGCAGCATCCCGCTGCACCCGAGCGCCCCCGCATACAACAGCGCCGGCAGGATCGCGCTCATCGGAACAGCCCCGCCTGCTTCACCGCCGCCGCGTCGGGCAGCCCCACCGCGATGCGGCCCGACGAGGTCAGCGCCCGGCCCTGCGGGGTGCGCTGGAGCAGGCCCTCGCGGATCAGGAAGGGCTCGTAGACCTCCTCGATGGTGTCGGCCTCCTCGCCCACCGAGGCGGCGAGGTTGGACAGTCCGACCGGGCCGCCGTCGAACCGGAAGGCGATCGTGTGGAGGATGCGCCGATCCAGCGCGTCGAGGCCACGCTCGTCCACCTCCAGCCGCGCGAGCGCCACCCGCGCCAATTCCCGGTCGATCGCGCCGTCCGACTGCACCTGCGCGAAGTCCCGCGCCCGCCGCAAGAGCCGGTTCGCCACGCGCGGCGTCCCCCGCGAGCGCCCCGCGATCTCCAGCGCCGCGTCCTCCGTCAGCCCGAGGCCCAGCTTCGCCGCCGAGCGCATCAGGATCTGCTTCAGATCCGCAGGCGTGTAGAAGTCCAGCACGCACTGGATCCCGAACCGCGCCCGCAGCGGGCTCGACAGCAGCCCCGATCGCGTCGTCGCCCCGACCAGCGTGAAGCGCGGCAGCGGCAGCCGCACCGACTGCGCCCCCGGCCCCTGCCCGATCACGATGTCGATGTGGAAGTCCTCCAGCGCCGGGTACAGCACCTCCTCGACCGTGCGCGGCAGCCGGTGGATCTCGTCGATGAACAGCACCTCGCGCGGCCCGAGGCTGTTCAGGATCGCCGCCAGATCGCCGCCCCGCTCCAGCGTCGGCCCCGACGCCGTCCGCACCCCCACCCCCAATTCCGACGCCAGGATGTGCGCCATCGACGTCTTGCCGAGGCCCGGCGGCCCCGACAGCAGCACATGATCCAGCGCGTCCCCCCGCGCCAGCGCCGCCCGCACGTAGACGCGCAGGTTGTCCTTGATCTTGTCCTGGCCGATGTACTCCTCGAACCGCTTCGGCCGCAGCGCCGGATCGACCGGCTCGGCCTCTGCTATCTCGACTGCCGGATCGACGATGCGCTCGACCCGCGCCTGCTCCCTCTCGCGTGCCATGTTGACCCCTGCCTGTGTCTGTTATCCGCCTGCTCAGCCGCTCCGGACAGATGAAAAAATCCGCAGCGACTCCGCCAGCCGCGCCTGCAGCGGCGCCCCCGCCATCCCGCGCTCCTTCAGCTTCAGGATCGCGTTGTCGATCTCAGCGGGCTTGTAGCCCAGCCGCCCGAGCGCCAGCGGCAGCGGATCGTCCGGCGCCGCCACCGAGGCCGCCGCCACCGCCGCCAGCTTCCCGCGCAATTCCAGCACCAGCCGCTCCGCCGTCTTGCGCCCGATCCCCGGCACGCTGGACAGCGTCTTCAGGTCGTTGCCGTTGATCGCCAGCGCGAGCTGATCCACCGGCAGCGCCGAGAGGATCGCCAGCGCTGAGCGCGGCCCGATCTGGCTGACCGCGATAAGCTGCTCAAACGCCTTCTTCTCTGAAGTCGTCGGGAAGCCGTACAGCGTGATCGCGTCCTCCCGCACGTTCATATGCACGTACAGCGTCGCCCCCTGATCCAGCCGCAGCAGCGGCATCGCCCGCTCCGGCACCAGCACCTCGTAGCCGACCCCCTGGACGTCCAGGCACACCCGGTCGCCGCCCGTCTCCACCACCACCCCGTGCAGCCGTGAGATCATCCCCGCCCCCTGTTCATGTCCCTGTTCATGTCCCTGTTCATGCCCGCTCTTTTATCGCCTTCTGCACCGCCGCCGTCCAGTCCGCCGCCACGTCCGCCGGCTTCTTCGCCCGCCCGGAGGTCTTGCGCTCCTGCGCCGCCAGCCCCCGCCCCGCCCGCCCGTGCAGCGCCTCCGTCCCGGCGATGGACAGCTTCTGCCAGTGGTGGACGTGGTGCGTGATGGCGATGGCCAGCGCGTCCGCCTCGTCGTGCGGCCCGGACAGCTCTACGCCGAGCATCATCTGCACCATCCGCTCCATCTGCTCCTTCTCCGCCCGCCCCGTCCCCGCGACCGTGGTCTTGATCACCATCGCGTTGTACTCGTAGATCGGGATGTCCTGCTGCGCCAGCGCCAGCAGCGCCACCCCCCGCGCCTGCCCCAGCTTCAGCGCGCTGATCGACGACTTGTGGGCGAAGATCACCTCGATGGCCGCGCAGTCGGGGCGGTGCAGCGTCAGCACCGTCCGCAATTCCTCGTAGATCTCCCGCAGCCGATCCGGCGCAGAGCTGTGCTCAGGATCGGCCCGCCCGGTCTGGATCGCCCCGGAGGCGACGCGCCGGTAGCGACCCGCCTCCCGCACCACGATGCCCCACCCCGTCGAGCGGCTCCCCGGATCGATCCCCAGCACCTTCATCGCCCGAAGGTATCTTTCTTATGAACACCTGTCAAGTAGGATGCCGCAGGCGCGACGAACACAGGCGGCAGGACTTGACAGCGCCGGAGGTGCCGGATAAGTGGGTGGTGTTCGGGGCGTAGCGCAGTCTGGCTAGCGCGTCTGGTTCGGGACCAGAAGGTCGTGGGTTCGAATCCCGCCGCCCCGATAGAAGAAAAACCGGCAGATTGCCGGTTTTTCTGTTTTTCCCGCACGCCCGACGAACCGGGCGACCCTCCCGCCGCTCCCCTGCGCGGCCTCCGCTGTCCCAAATCGTCCCGACGCGATGCGCTCTGCCCGACCGGAGCCACATCCGCGTTGTGTCTTGACGCGCCCATATATACATGGTAGTGTATATACATGAACCCGATGATCTTCCAGACCCTCGCCGATCCCACCCGACTGTCCATCGTCGAAGCGATGCGGGGCGGGGAGTGCGCAGTCGGCGACCTCGTCGAGCGCGTCGACATCAAGCAGTCCGGCGTCTCCCGGCACCTCCGCATCCTCCATGAGGCGGGCCTCGTGCAGGTGCGTCCGGACGGGCAGCGCCGCCTCTATTCGCTCTGCGCGCAGCCCTTCATCGAGCTGGATGCCTGGCTCGACGGCTACCGCACAATGTGGGAGTCCCGCCTCGATCGGCTGGACGCCCGGCTCACCAGACCCAACCCGGAGTCCCCCTCATGAGCAACCGCCGCATCACAATCGAACGCTTCCTTGCTGCGCCTCTCGCTGAGGTGTGGGCGCTCTGGACGACCGCTGAGGGCATCGAGTCGTGGGGGGGGCCGGAGGGCTTCACGGTGACCGTCCAGGCGATGGACGTCCGGCCCGGCGGCGTCCTCCTGTACACGATGACTGCGACCGCAGCGCCGCAGATCGCCTTCATGAAGCAGCACGGTATGCCGCTCTCGACCGGAGCGAAGATCACCTACGCGGAGACAGTCCCGCTCACGCGGCTCCGGTACATCCACCTCGTGGACTTTGTTCCTGGCGTAACCGCGTATGATGTCGGCACGCTGCTTGAGCTGGAGGCTGTGGGTGACCGGGTGCGGATGCGCCTGACGCTCGATCCGATGCACGACGCGGAGTGGACCCGGCGGGCGGCGATGGGATGGGAGAGCGAGCTCGGCAGGCTCGAAGCGCTCCTCGCCGGGGGGCGCGCATGAACCTGTGGCGCAGCCTGCTCGCGGTCATCGCGGGGTTCTTCATCGTGGCGCTCCTGTCTGTCGGAGCCGACGCGGTCATGCGGCTCGTCGGCGTCTTCCCCGATGGCCGGATGCCTGACGGCCTGTTCATCGTCCCGGCGATCTATCGGGCGGTGTTCACAGCGCTGGGTGGTTACGCGACCGCGCGGCTCGCGCCCGCGCGCCCGATGGTTCATGCCGCTGTACTCGGCGCGTTCGGGCTGCTCGGGGGGCTGGGCGGGCTGGCCGCAGCGCTGGAGAATCCGGAGCTGGGACCGCTCTGGTACGCCGCGTCGATCCCGGCGTCGGCGCTCCCCTGTATCTGGCTCGGTGCGAGGCTGGGCAGTCGGGGATAACCGCTCCTCAGCGCGCCCGCGCCTGGAGCCGGCTCCACCGCCGGACCTCCAGCCAGATCGCCACCAGCAATTCCCCGCCGAGCAGCGCCGCCGTGGCCCCCGCCGGGAGCGGCGACAGCCGGACGGTGACGATCATCAGCGCGAGCGCGGCGATCCGCTCCCACAGCACATAGCCGTTCCCCCGGTACACGACGGCGACGAAGCCGCCGAGATAGAGCGCGAGGCCGACGCTCATCGCCGTGCGGGCGTCGCCGTTCCAGGGCTCCAGGGGCGCGGCGGCGAGATCCTTGAGGCCGACCGCGATGGCGATGACCCCGCTCATCAGCGGAAAGTGGCCCAGCGTGAAGGCGTCGCGCGCCATGCGGGCGGCGGCGCCCACATCGCCCGGCACGAAGCGGCGGCCGTGACCCCGCAGCCACCCCTCGGTCGCGCCGAAGGCCCAGCCGAAGTAGCTCCACCACAGCGCCGCGATGAGGCCGAACCCGCCCAGCAGCCCGCCGATCGATGCGGCCCCGAGCGCCCCCGGCACGGCCTTGCCGCCGAGCGCCACCACCGCCTCGCCCAGCACGACGATGAGGACCAGCGCATGCCGCTCGGCGAAGTGGCTGGCGCTGATCCGGAACGCCTGCCGGCCGCTCAGCAGCGTGCCGACGATCTCCAGCGCGAGCGCGACGGTCCAGGCGGGCGCGCGGAGCTCGGGCGGGAGGAACGACGCGACGAGCACCAATAACGGCGCGACGGAGGCGTTGCGGAGGTACACCCGCACGGCTGCCATATGCCCCGCGTCGCTGTCTGCATCCATCTGATACAGGTACAGCGCCCCGAGCTTGATGATCGCGTAGGTGATCCCGAAGACGGACACCCCCGGTTCGAGCGCGACCGGCAGCGCGATAGCGGCGATCAGCATGAACCCGGTCAGGGCGAGCATCCAGACGCGGGGGCGCGGCGCCGACAGATCGACGCTGGTGCCGAGCCAGGCGAACTGCGACCAGAGCCACCAGATCATCCCGGCGATCAGCCCGGCCTGCGCCCAGCCGGTGAGGGCGTGTCCGGGGTGGTGGTGGGGCGCGTCGTGCAGGATCGTGGCGATCTGGGTGATGGCGAAGACCAGCACCAGATCAAAGAAGAGTTCGAGGAACGTTGTGCGGCGCTCCTCTTCTGTTTCGGGAGGAGAGTCGGGTTCAGTCATGGGCGGCACGGTACCGCCTCGCCTCCGGCCCGTCAATCTGAGCGCGGGTAGAATTGATGCGCGACAGGCGGGAGGTGCCGAAGCGTCGCGATTCAGGATACTCTCCGGTGATGATCCGCCTCTTCCTGCTGCTGAATGTCATCTCGCCCTGGCATGGATGTTCCGGCAAAATGGACGACACCAAATCCGTCCCTGACGCCGACACCGACGCAAACGCCGACACCGACGCTGACACCGACACCGGCGTTTACATCCAGACACTGGAGGCAGTCGCGGTCGACCCGGCCATCATCGATCCGGACGGCGGCTCACGCATCACGGTGCGCGGGAGCGGGTTCAGCCTGACCGCAGACCATCCGGCGGTCAGCGCGGTACAGATCGGGGGGACGGCGGTGACCGATCTCGCGGTGTTGTCCGACACCGAGATCCGCGTGGTGTCTCCGCCGGTCGCGCCGGGGATCGGGCTGGACGTGACCGTCCTGCGGGGCGACACACAGGCCACGCTCACCGGGGCGGTGGAGGCCTGGAGCCCGGCAGAGCTCCCCGGCGCCCGCCTGTTCGACGCCGCCGCCGGGGTCGTCAGGGAGGAGGAGAAGACGCTCTACGAGTGGCAACGCCTCACCGCTGAGATCAGCCCCGACTGGCGCGTCCGCGACGGCAACACCCTCACCTGGCTGCCTTCAGAGGGGCGGTTCATCATGGCGGCGGGATGGAACGGGTATCAGGAGCCTGAAGGCTTCAGCCATGTACCGCCTGACGAGGTGTACCCCCTGCAGAACACCACGGATGAGGTCTGGTCCAGCCCGGACGGCGTCACATGGACGCTGGATCTCCCGCATGAGAACGGCGCGTTCGAGCGGCGCCACTCACACAACACGGTGTACTGGAAGGATCGCCTCTGGATGATCGGCGGCGACACCCACCAGGGCTACTACAACCACGACGTCGTCTCGACCGCCGACGGGCGCGCCTGGACGGTCGAGCTCGGTCCGGGCGCCGAAGACCCCCCCTGGGAGGAGCGGGCGCTTCAGGTGAGCGGGGTCTACGACGGCAAGCTCTGGATGGTCGGCGGGCAGGACGATCTCGGGGATCCGGCGGACTACACCTTCCACAACGATGTCTGGAGCAGCGAGGACGGCGTCCGCTGGACCGAGGTGGCTGCCGACGCCCCGGCGAGCGACACGCGCTGGGCCGGGTGCGGCGTGCTGGACGGCCTCGTTGAATTCCGTGGAGAGATGTGGCTGGTGGGCTGCGCGCGCGAGCGCTCGAACGCTGAGGGTCACTCGATGTCGAATGAGGTCTGGTCTACCACCGACGGGGTCGAATGGCGGAGGCACGCCGATCCGCCCTGGGTCGGCAAGATCTGGCCCAACGTGGTGGTATGGGACGACAAGTTGTGGATCCTCTTCGGCTACACCTACGGCGACCAGCCGAACGGATGGAGCGCCGGAAACAGCAACGAGGCATGGTATTCAGAGGACGGCGAGACGTGGAGATCGCTCCCGCACGACGCGCCGGTCCCAGGCTCCCACGCCCAGGGGGTCGCTGTCACCGATGAATTCCTGATGATAGCGGGGGGAAATTACTCCTTCGGCTTCGGCGCCGGCTACGACAAGTCGGTGTGGCGGCTCGTGCCGTTCCGGGGGGAGGCGGTGCGGTCGTGGATCGACCGGGGGATCGACCGGCTCTCCGTGTCGGCGGCAGAGGACGGCGCGCGCCCGGTGTGGGTGGCCGACGCCTTCGGAGCGGGCATGCCGGGCCTGCAGTTCGACGGCTCCGCCTCTGTCCTCGCGCTCGACAGCGGGATCGATGAGCAGGCCGCTGGCCGATCTGTCTTCTGGGTCGCCCGCGCGCCTTACCTCCCGGCGCCCTGGGGCTGGGAGGAGACCTACGCGCCGCTCTGTACGATCGTCGGGGGCGCCATCGATCAGGGCTGGATGCCCCGGAGCTCGGTGGGCCTCAGCGGCGGGGCGGTGACGCTGGTGAACCTCGACGACGAGACAGGGATCTACGGAGAGGGGCTGTGGAGCACCGTCTCCGGGGGATCGGGCCTCCAGGAAGGTCCCGGGGCAGCCCGGTTCGCCGGACTCACCCACGCAGCAGACGGGACGGTGCAGGTATACGTCGACGGCGCCCCGGCAGGTGCTCCGGCCTCCGCCGACTACGGGATCGCGCGGGCGTGGTCGCGCATCGGCGGCAGCCTCGATGACTCGCTCAGCAGCGGTTACTACAGCCCGCACACCCGGTTCTCAGGCACCGCAGGCGCGATCATCATCCTGCCGGAGGCCGCCGACGCCGCGACAACGGCCCGGATCCACGAGTGGGCGCGCGGACGGTTCGGCGTCCCCTGATCCGGGACGCCAGGGCGCTGCGCCGGAGCGGCATCCCCCGGAGATCACCGGATGCTCATCGCCACCTTGAATTGCGTGCCGCCCCGCACGCTCCCGACCACCAGCAGGTACTCCCCGTCCGCCGGGAGCGGGCCGTTGAAGCGCTTCGCGTCGGTGCCGGGCGCCGTGCCGGGGAGGCTGGTGCCGGAGGGGCCGGTGTCGGCGGTGTCGCTCCAGCCGGGGGCGTAGATCTGGAACACGGCGTTGTCCTCCAGCGAGGTCACCCGGACGTCCAGGGTCTGCCCGGCCTTCGCGCCGAAGGTGTAGCAGTTCATCTCGCCCCTGGGGACGCCGCCCTCGACCCCGCCGCCGGAGGCGCCCGCGCCGAACCGGATCGGCTCGGGCTTGCCGCAGGGGCCGTTGCCGTAGCGGTTCGCGGGGGCGGCGGGCGCGGCAGGCGCGGCGGGCGCGGCAGG
>JBEIQZ010000260.1:0-8262 GCA_040376255.1 Alphaproteobacteria bacterium | reverse complement strand
CCATCGGCAACGATCTCAATGACATCGTTGACGACACGACGCTGGAGATCAAGAACCGGAAGGGGTAGCCCGCCTATAAAATGACAGCCGATACGGGCTCCACCCCGCCCGGATCGATGTCCGCCATCGCCAGCAGCGTCGCCCCCAGGTTGGCGGAGGTCAGCAGGGTGCCCCCTTCAAAGACCTCCCCGCTCCCGGCGTCGACCGCCTGCCCGATGAAGTGCTCGTCGAAGCCGCCCGCGACCACCCCGCCGCGCACCCCGGCCCCGACCAGCATCGCAGAGGTGAACGTCCAGTGATCCTTGCCCCCGGTGGTGTTGAGGCCGGGGGCGCGGCCCATCTCGGAGAAGACGACGACGGTGGTCTCGGCGGAGAGCGGCTGGCCGCTGGGGCCGAGCCGGGTGTCGAGCTCGTCGAAGATGCCGAGCAGATCGGAGAACAGCGTCTCGTAGTGGGTGACCTGGTACTGGATGTTGGAGTGGCTGTCCCAGCCGAGGTCGTAGATCCCGGCGTGTTCGAGGATGGCGCACCGGCTGTACCCGGCCTGGAGGCTGTTGAGGGCGGGGAGGATGCGGGTGGTGGCGGGCTGGTAGCCGCCGGTCCCGGCAGCGACCGCCAGCTCTGAGCCGAGGTCGAGGACGAGGCCGCGCTGATCGAGCGAGGTGCGCCAGTCGGAGAGGAAGGCGGCGGGCTGGCCCCGGAGGGCGGGATCGGCGGCGGCGGCGGCGCGGCGGGCGTCGACGCGGCGGCTCAGGAAGTCGCGCATCTGCGCCTCAGCGGGCTCGGAGAAGCGCTCGACGGGCGGGGACATGTCGGTGATGACCGAGCCGTCGATCAGGCCGGAGATCTGGCCGCTGTCCCCGACGCGCATCACCGAGGTCGTGTAGAGGTTGCTGTAGGAGGGGCCGGAGAGGACGAGGTGCGGGAGCCGGTAGCCGGGGGCGCTCGCGGCGAGCGTGGCGGGCCAGTCGTCGGAGACCTCCTGGCTGGTGCCGGTGAGGAGCAGGCGGCGGCAGCGCTCGTGGGTGACTGAGCGCACCTCCATGCCGTTGATGATGGCGATCCGGTGGGCGTTCTGCTCGAAGAAGGCGCGGACTGAGGGGCGGTCGGCGCCGTCGACGATGGGGATGCCGCCGATGGTGCTGACGACCGATCCGGGGGCGGTGTAGACGTAGGGAGAGCCGATCATCGGGGCGAACACGCAGCTCGGATCCCAGCCGCCCGACACGAAGATGAACAGGAACTTGCGCGAGGAGGCGTCCTCCGCCGCCAGCCGCCCCGGCAGCCCCGCCAGCCCCGCCAGCCCCAGGCCGGAGAGGCCCGCCCGCAGCACCGAACGCCGATTGATCATGCTCTCTCCATCATCCTGTCTGATACTGCCTGCCTAATACTGTGCAAAGAGCGGGTCCTGCACCATCACCGCCAGCACCGCCGCCCACGCGGCCTCCGCGCCCGGCTGCCCCCCGCCCGCGTCGGCCTGCACCCCCGACCAGAGCGCCCCGATGTCGGCGCGCCACTCAGGCTCCGCGCGGACGGCGTAGAGCTGCCAGTGGAGCCGGTCGAGCGCGGCGTCGAACCCGGCGCTGCCCGGCAGGAGAGCGGCGGTGACCCCGCTCAATATGCCCCGATCCAGCCCGCCATCGACAAAGTACCGCGCCGCCGCCTGCCCGTACCGCTCCAGCACCAGCGCCCAGGTCAGCCCCGGCCGGCGCTGCGGGCGGGTGACGCTGCTGCCATCGACGCCCCCGGCCATCGCGCGGAAGCCGTAGGTGTCGTTGTCGAGCTGATCGAAGCCGTACCAGTCCCAGGAGAAGCCGAACAGATCCGCGAAGACGCTCCGGATCAGCGGCGCGTTGAGCAGCCGCATCGTCTCCTCGCGCGCCAGCATCTCCGCTGAGCCGTCGCTGCTCAGCCCGGCGGCCTGATAGGTCGGCCCGTCGGTGATCGCCTGGATCAGCGGCCAGATCTGCTCGCCGTTCGCCAGGTAGTGCTGGCGCAGCGCCTCGATCCGGCCCTCGTCGGCGAGGCTGGACTCCCGGCGCCAGAGCTGCTCAGCGAAGCTCTGGGCGGCGCAGCGGGCGAAGCGGGGGTCATCGGCGATGTACCAGCCGAGCTCCGCCAGCCCGGAGACCGGCGACCCGTACCAGGAGGGCTCCACGCCGAGCAGATCGGCGCCCAGCGGCTCGCGCTCGGGGTGGTAGGTGGCCTGCTCGATGGCGCTGTACTCGCCGCCCCAGAAGCCGAAGAAGGTCGCCGCCACCGGATCGAGCGAGCTGTGGCAGCCCTGGCAGTAGGGGTTGCTGGTAAGCGCCGCCTCCAGCCCCGCCGCGTCGGCCAGCGCCACGTCCCCGCTCAGCGTCACCGGGCGCGCGAGGTAGTCCTCGCAGAGCAGCAGGCGGCTGATCGCGGCGGCGCGGCCCCGGTTCCGGTTGGAGATCGTCGTGTAGTAGCGCCACCACAGCCCGCCCGTCGCCAGCACCCCCACCGCCGGGCGCCCGTCGGTGTAGCGCGACACCTGCCACTCAGTCCCCTCCGCCCCGTCCGGGCGGTCGATGGGCCAGATCCCGGCCAGCAGCCCGTTCGACATCGTCCAGTCCGCCGACACGATCTCCGGCCACGGGCGCTCATCCGTGATGATCCGCGCCATCAGGCGCAGCGGCTCCTGGCCGATCGACCGCTCGAACGGGTACTCGTTCACCGGGCTGTTGTTGAGCGATGGGTACTCCCAGTAGGAGATCAGGTAGCTGTCCGGCTCCGTCTGCCAGCGCTCAGAGAGCAGATCGACGAGCCGCTCCTCCAGCCTCGGGTCCGCCAGCCAGCCGTCCCGGATCGCCGCGATCTGCGCCGGATCGGCCTCTACCGCGTCCAATTCTTCGACCGTCGGCAGCACCCCGCGCAGATCCAGGCTCATCCGGCGCAGCAGCCTCGGCGCCGCCAGCGGCACATAGGCAGCGTCGCCCTCCGCCGCCACGTCCGGCGTCAGCGGCGCGGGCGGCGTCCGCTCCGTGGCGTCCGGCCCCGGCCCCTCCGCGCCCCCGCACCCGGCCAGCAGCACCAGCCACGCCGCCCTCATGGCAGCACCGCCGCCGCCACCGCGTCGATGCTCTCAAACGACGGGCAGGCCCGCCCGATCTCCGCCCCGTCCCAGAGGACCTCCGCGCAGTTGGAGCAGTCCTCCCCGAACGCCAGCACGTACCACAGCCCCTGCGGGTCGCGCACCTGGATCGTCCCCGTCGCGCAGCCGCCCGCCCACGTAAGATCCTCGAAGTACACCGACCGGCTCCCCCCCGGCGTGCCGTCGCCCATCGTCAGCCCGCCGCTGATCACCGTGCTGGCGGCGTCGATGCGGTAGCTGATGTTGAACCCCGGCATACGCCCGAACCAGCCGCCCGCCGGGGGATACCCCCACATCCCGTCCATCGCCATCACCACGCTCCCGCCCTGCACCTGGTAGACCGTCTGCCCGGCGGCGCTCAGCTGCTCGCCCGACGGATCGATGATGTAGGCGTCTGAGGCAAGTAAAAAACCCTGGGGGCCGTTGTCCTGGTAGACGCTGTACCCGGCAAAATAGTAGCCCGACTGCGCCATACAGCCGGTGAACGAGGTCAGGTTGTAGCCCTGCGTCACCGGACACTGCGCGTCGCCCCGCTCGAACATCGCGGTGAACTGCGCCCGCAGCGTCAGCGCGTCCGGCATCCCCGTCCCGGTCACCCCGTCGAACGCCGCCGCCACCCCCGCCGCGTCCCAGGTCGGCGCCGGCCACACGAACTCAGCCGCGCCCGGATCGCCGGAGTCCGCCGCCCCTGAGTCCGACGCGCCGCCCGCCGGATCAGCGCCCTCCGACCCCGCGCAGGCCAGCAACCCGATGAACCATCCGATCAACCACACGGCCACCTCACCGGCTCTGCTTACCGTAGCACATGCTGCGCCCGGAGACACCACAGGATAGAGCGCCGCCATGACGCCCGACGTACCCACCAGCCCCGCCCAGGACGCCACCCTCGCCTACGCGGCCCTGTCCTCCGGCAACCTCCAGCACGCCCTCCAGCATGCCATGTCTGCCGTCACCGCCGATCTGCAGAACCCCGCGTGGACCGCGATCCTCGACCGGGTGCTGGACGCCTCCGAAGATCCGATCTCCTTCACCGCCTTCGGCGAAGATCCGTGGCACGGGCAGGTCGCCGCCCACGCCCGCGCCCTCCACCGGCTCGGCCACCACGCCGCCGCGCTCTCGCTGCTGATCCAGATCGCCCAGCACCTCCCCCTCGAAGGCTGGCTCCACTGGGGCAACATCCGCGCCACCGATCAGGCCGAGCACCTGTGGTACCCCCTGCTCGCCTACCGCGAGGCCCACCAGAACACCCCCGCCCACATGGCCCCGGTGCTTCCGCTGCTCGACCGGCTCCCGCGCGCCCCGCGCCTGCGGTGGATCCGCTCCCTCGTCCTCCGCAGCCTCGGCCAGTATGAGGAGGCGCTCGCCGCCTCAGAGGCCGCCTTCTCCGCCGATCCCGTGCGCGAGTACCTGATCTCCTCCGCCTGCTCGCTCCGCGCCCTCGACCGCACCGATGAGGCCGTCGCCGCCTACCGCCGCGCCCAGCACATGAAGGCCGATGAGCTGAGCCCCAGCCTCGACATCGGCGACACCCTGTTCGACGCCGGGCGCTACCGCGAGGCGCTCTCAGCCTACCGCTACTTCGAGGCCGCCCACCCCGATCACAACTGGGCCACCCCCTCCGCCCTGTTCTGCCAGTGGCAGGTCTCCGGCGAGACCGCCGACTTCCACACCCTCGCCCGCTGGCTCCAGGCCCACCCCGACAGCCGCCGCGCCCAGCACCTCCTCGGCCTCGTCCAGGCCTCCCCCGCCGAGGAGATCGTGGCCCCCCCCGCCGCCGATCCGGCCGCCCTCTGGCGCACCGTCCTCCCCTCCCCCGTCGACGCCTCGATCAACGCGATCCGCAACCTCGCTGCCCAGGAGAAGAACCTCCAGCCCGGCGCGCAGCTCCAGCTCAGCGCCTCCGGCCTCGAATCCCCCAGCGTCCTCCTCGCCTGGGAGGAGCTCTGCCGCCGCCGGGGCTGGACCGCCGCCCTCGAATTGCGCTGCGATGTCCAGCAGGATCCGGACCCCCGCCTCCCCATCCCCGAGGTCGGCGTCGCCCTCTGGACCTGGGAGGGCAACCAGCCCGTCGCCCAGTTCTCCCCCGAATTCCCCGACCTCGGAGAGCTCGTCGCCCAGGTCGCCCGCACCCCGTTCGACGCCGACGCCTGGGCCGCCGCCTTCCAGCAGATGCGCCGCAGCGGCCTGGAGCTGTCCGACGCCCAGACCGGCGACCTCGCCTGCTGGATGCTCGAACCCCCGCCCGGCCCCGCTGACATCGACCCCTGGGACTGGGTGCTCCGCTTCCAGACCGCCTGCGCCCTCGGGATGGCCGCCCAGGGCGGCTGGCAGGGATCGGTGCGGCGGGCGGCGCTGACGAAGATCCTGCTCGGGGTCATGGACTGGCCGGTGGCCGCCTCAGCGGTGGCGCTGTCCTGGATCGCGCGGCAGGAGCCTGAGCTGAGCGAGGAGATCCAGCACTGGTTCGCGCTCAGGTTCCAGAACCGGCCGTCGCGCGGGTACTGCTGCTATCAGGACGCGGTGCTGCGGTGCTGGCTGGTGATGCCGGGGGTGCCGGTGGACATCGAGGGGCAGATCCGGGGGATGTTGAAGTAGACGTTGAAGTACAGGATCAGGGGAGGCCGGTGGCGGTGATGTCGAGGTCGCCACGGCCTGCAGTGCGGGCGTCTCCGTAGATCTGTTCGAGGCGGGCGGCGAGGGGGGCGGGGAGCCCGGAGAGGGCGGCGCTCTGGAGGAACAGGCGCAGATCCTTGTGCATGAGGTCGATGGAGAAGTGGGTCTGGACATCGCGGCGGATCACGGCCTGGCCCTTGAAGTCGTAGTAGGGGGAGCGGAAGCCCGACGCCTGTACGACGGCGAGGAGGGTGCGCGGATCGAGGCCGGCGCGTTCGGTCAGCAGGATGCCCTCGGTGATGCCCTGGAGCATCGCGGCGATGAGCAGGTTCCCGGCGATCTTGATCTGCGATCCCGCGCCGACCGGCCCGCACCGGATCACCTGCGCGCCGACCGCTCCGAACACCGGCTGCGCGCGATCCAGATCCGCCGGAGCCCCGCCCGCCATGATCAGCAGCGTCCCGGCCTGCGCCCCGCCCGTGCTGCCGGTCACCGGCGCGTCGACGAACGCCACCCCGGCTCCGGCCAGCCCCGCCGCGATCTCCCGCGCGTCCTCCGGCCCGATGGTCGAGAAGTCCACCCAGAGCTGCCCCGCTGACAGCCCCGCCCCCGCCGCCGCGATCACCTCCCGCAGCGCCGCCGGATCCGCCACGCAGGTCGCAACCACCGCCGCCCCACGCACCGCCTCCGCCACTGACGCAACCCCCGTCAGCCCCTCCGGCACCCCGCGCCCGCTCCGGCTCCACGCCCGCACCCCGAACCCCTTCCGGTGCAGGTTCCCCGCCATCCGGCTCCCCATCAGCCCCAGCCCCAGAAACGCGATCTCCATCCCGCCCTCCCCTTCCATCCTCAGTACCCGTCCGTCAACAGCACATACACCGCCCCCGCCCCCAGCCACGACCCCACCAGCGCATCGTCCCACCCGTCCCCGTCCAGATCCCCGAACGCCACAGAGATCGTCACCTCCGCCGCCGTGACCCCGTCCACCCGCTGCGTCGCCGCCGCCATCGTCTGCGTCCCGGCCGGGAGCGGCCCGCGCAGCAGCCACACCGCCCCGTCGGCAGAGGCGGTCGAGGAGATCAGCAGATCCGCGTATGCGTCCCCGTCGACGTCGCCCTCTCCGGCGAGCTGCACCCCGCTGAGGTCGGCGTCTGAGAGGGTGGTGTCAGCGTCCGTCGTGAGGAGGCTGCCTGAGAGGGCGCCGCCCCTGAAGAGATAGACGGCGTCCGACGCGGTCCCGACGAGCAGATCGCCGTAGCCGTCGGCGTCTGTGTCTCCGGCGAAGGCGACGACAGCGCCCGCCGCCTCCAGCCCGTTGCCTGCGATCTCCAGATCGGGCGCGCTCAGCGTGCCGCCGCCGCCGCCAGACAGCAGGCTGGCCCGCCCGGTGAAGCCGTCCGCGCCCGGCGCGCCAACCAGCAGATCCGCCAGCCCGTCCCCGTCGACGTCCCCCGCTGCGACCGAGGCACCTGCGCGATCCCCGGCCGCGACCCCTGACATTCCGCCGCTGGCGGTCGCTGTCCCGGTGAAGGTGCCGGAGAGCAGGTAGACCGCACCCGCGCCCGAACCCTCGCCGGGCGCGCCGACGAGCAGATCCGCCAGCCCGTCCCCGTCGCTGTCCCCGGCGCCTGCGAGCGAGGTGCCGAATTCCGACCCGCTGCCGCCGTAGCGGATCGCCGGGCTCAGCCAGAGGCCGACGCTCCCCGCCGAGAACGGGCCGCTCCGCAGGTAGACCGCCCCGGTGTTGAGCGCCGCCCACGCGCCGACCGCGACGTCGGGGTTGCCGTCGCCGGTGAGATCGCCCGGGGTGGCGAGGGCGGAGCCGGCGTAGCCGTCGCTGTCCTCGCCGATCAGGCGGGTGGGGGTCAGGGTGGAGACGGAGGCGCTGGCGTAGCGCCGGGGCAGGTAGGCCGCGCCCACCGCGTTCTGCCCGCCGAGATCGTAGCGCTCCGATCCGAGCACCGGATCGTCGTCGCCGTCCCCGTCACTGTCGAAGGCCGCGACCGCGATCCCGAGCGCCGCGTCCGCCTGCTCCCCGGTGATCGTCCAGTCCGCCCCGGCGAGCGTCCCCGGCCACGCCGGACACACCGCGAGCGCGGCGGCGATGTCGCTCCCGCAGTCGTTCACCGCGCCGTCCATACAGACCTCCGGCGCGCCCGGGTACACCGCCGCGTCCGCATCGTCGCAGTCGTCATCGGTGTCCGCGTAGCCCGCAGGGGCCGCGCAGGCGTCGATCTGCTGCGACGGCTCGCCCGAACCGTCCCCGTCCGCATCGACGTAGAACGTCTGCTCTACGCCCTCGTCCACCGCCCCGCCGCAGTCGTTGTCCTGCCCGTCGCAGACCTCCGGCGCGCCCGGGTACACCGTCGCGTCCGCGTCGTTGCAGTCTGTCGCGTCCGCGACATGATCGGCGGGCTGCCCGCAGGCGTCGACCGGCGCGCCCGCGTCCCCCGCCCCGTCCCCGTCCCGATCCGCGTACCACACCGAGGTCAGCCCCTCGTCCGCCGCCCCCGAGCAGTCGTTGTCCAGCCCGT
>JBEIQZ010000930.1:0-1239 GCA_040376255.1 Alphaproteobacteria bacterium | reverse complement strand
GGTCGTCGTAGCGCCAGCCCGCAGCCCACAGCTCCGCCTGCACGCGCGCCAGATCGACGCGCCCCAGCCCGTGCCGGTCGGCCTCCCGCGACAGCGCAGACAGCGCCAGCGGCAGGCCGCCGCCCTGCCGGTAGAGCCAATCCGCGTAGGCGGGGAGGGTGTGGGCGCCCTGATAGCCCGCAGGCGCCACCTTCGCCGCCAGCCCCTCCACCAGCCCGCCCTGCGCCGTCCACAGCGACAGGAACCGCTTTGCGGCCTGGTTCGCCACCGCAAGCCCGACCAGCACCCTGTCCTGCGCCGGAACCCCGTTCGACGCCTTCCACGCCTGGAGGTCGCGCACCAGCTCGCCGCCGCCCGCCGCGCCCGCCGCATCCCCCCGCGCCACCGCTGCGAGGTGCCGATCCGCCCGCACGCCGAGCTGCACCGCGACCCGGATGCGCTCCGGCGCGTCCTCCGGCACCGCATCGAGCGCCTCGTCGATGTTCGCCGCCGCGATGCCGCCCCGCATCTTCGCTGCCGAGCGCAGGAAGAACGGCTTGGTCTCCACCTCCGCCATCGGGCGCTCTGTCCAGGCCGGGAAGCCGGTGAAGCGCCCCTGGATCTGCATCCCCCGCCGCACCTTGTAGCCGGGATTCTCCGCGCCCTCTCCCTCCCCGATCACCGTGCCGAGGACGTGGCTGGGGTTCCGCTTGAAGTAGTCCCCCTCGATCACAGCCACGTCCGAGGCCGGAGGCGTCGCCGCGATCCCGCCCCGCCCCCGGAGGAACAGCACGTCGACCACGAAGCTGTCATAGGCCACGTCCTGCGGCCCGCCGCCCTCCGGGGGTGTCGAGGGCAGCCGGAACGCCGCCATCAGGTGCGCCCGCCGCAGCATCTCCGTCCGGTGCTGGATGAACGCCGGGGTCTTGCTGCTCATCAGCCCGGTCGGGATGATCTGCACGCAGATCCCGTCCTTCTCCAGCATCTCCAGGGTGCGGATCACGAAGTAGAGGTACGCCTGCGAGGTCGGGTAGCCGTCCGGGTCAAGCTCGCGCGCCTCTCCCCGCGCCCCATAGGGCGGGTTCGCCACGATCAGACCAAAGGTCTGCGGGCTGCGCTTGTCCATCCCGACCGTGGCGATCCACTTCTCCGCGTAGCCCTCAGCGACCGTCGCCGCCGGGTAGAGCGCCCGCAGGAGCTTCGCGCTCACTGGGGACATCTCCAGAGCTGTCCAGGCGGCGTTCCAGGGCTGGAATGCCG
>JBEIQZ010000741.1:0-2301 GCA_040376255.1 Alphaproteobacteria bacterium | reverse complement strand
GCGCCCGGCGCCGCGCCCGGAACCGCCGCCTCGCCGGGCGGGAAGCCCGCGCCGGGCGTCCCGGCGGAGCCGCCGCCGGGCGATCCGAACGTCCCGCCCCCCGGCGGCCAGCCGGGCGCCCCCGGATCGCCGGGCGGCCAGCGTCAGGGGCCGCAGGTGGAGATCTCCGGGGTCGTGGAGTTCCCCGGCTGGAAGCGGGGGCAGGTGCGGATCAACGCCTTCGACGGGCCGCATGCCGATCACGGCACCGGCGCGCCGAAGATCATCGGGGAGGTGCGGATCGATCAGCCCGGCCCGTTCACCCTGACCGTGCCGCAGGGCGCGGGCGCGGTCTATCTGGAGGCCGCCGTCGATGAGGACGAGGACGGGCGCCCCGGCCCGCTCGACCCGCAGGGCAAGGCGACCGGGTACCCGATCCAGGTCGACGCCTCGCCGGTGACCGGCGCGACAATCGTGATGGAGCGGCGCGCGCC
Organism: Alphaproteobacteria bacterium; assembly: GCA_040376255.1. GTDB lineage: Bacteria > Myxococcota_A > UBA796 > UBA796 > SXON01 > JBEIQZ01. Next base: position 1,828 of record JBEIQZ010000741.1, on the reverse strand, counting down.
GCCCGGAGGGACAAAGACCGGGGGGGACTTCTGAGCGGCCCTCCCCGCGATCTCACCGTCGTCATCCCGTTCTACCGGAACCGGATCGGGCTGCTGCGGGCGATCCGGGCGGTCACGGAGCTGCCGGAGGGCTGGCCGGTGATCGTGGTGGACGACTCTCCGGAGGGCGCGCTCAGCGGAGGGCGCGCGGGGGCGCCGGACAGGGCGCTGGCTGCGGCGCTGCGCGGCGCGGAGATCGTGCGCTCAGCGGGGGGCGCGGGCTTCGCGCGGGCCTGCAACGCCGGGCTCGCGCGGGCGCGGACGGGCTGGGCGCTGCTGCTCAACGACGACGCGGTGCCGCTCGGCGACTGCGTGGCGCGGCTGCATGCGGCGCGGCGGCTGTGCGGGCCGGTGCTGTGCGGGCCGGGCGGGGTGGAGTCGGCGGGGCTGCGGCTGCGCGGGGCGCGGTGCGTGCAGCGGACGCGGGTGCCGCCGGAGGAGCCGGACGGGACGGCCCCGGCGGACGCGCTCTCCGGGGCATGCCTGCACCTTCCCGCAGAGGCGCGCCTCGATCCGGGGTTCCGCCACGGCGGCGAGGACGTGGAGCTGTGCAGGCGGCTCGGCGGGGCGCGGCTGGTTCCGGGGGCCTGGTGCTGGCATGCGGGCGGCGCCACAATCTCCCGGCGCAGCCCGGAGGCGATCCGGTGGGCGGTGGCGGGGCAGCGGCGGCTGATCCGGCTGGAGCGCCCCGGCTGGCGGGAGGCGGCGGCGCTCGGGCTGTGCGCGGCGCAGGTGGCGCGGGAGGCGCCAGGGTCGGCGGCGCACTGGCGGGCGCTGTGGGAGGGCTATTCGACGTAATCGCCCATCCATGCCTCTTCAGGGTGGATGACGGGCGCAGGCGCGACGGGCGCAGGTGCGACCGGCGGCGCCGCCACTTCCGGGATCGCGCCCGCGATCTCCCCGATCCGGTCAGCCCCCTCCCCCGCCAAAGTGACGGGTGCGGGCTGAACGAGCGGCTCAGGGACAGAGACAGCGACAGCGATCGGCAGGTTGAGCGGCGGGGGCTGGGGCGCGTTCATCGCGACCAGCGCGGCAGCCACCAGACCGGCGGTGAGCGCGGCGCGGGGCAGCACCCGATCCGTCGTCCGCACGCGCCCGTCGCTCATGCGGAAGAACCGGATACAGGGCGGCGCTTCTTCGCTTTTTCCCAGGATCGCCTCAGCCTCAGCGGCGCTCATCGCGGAGAGATTGTAGACCATCTTCTGGCAGCGCCCGCAGAACCGCGCGCGCGCGTCGCCCAGCATGTTCTCCCAATCCTCGCGGCAGCGCGTCCCGATCTTCGCCCGATCCAGCATGACATTCTCCCTCTCTGCGCCCCGAACGACCCGGCGCGGCGGCGCTTACAGTCTCCAGCGTATCGCGCTCCCGGATAGACTGCGCCGATGCCCCCAGAACCGACCCCGCCCGAACCGGCCCCGCCGCGCTGGTGGATGCTGCCGCTGATCCTCGGCCTGCTGGCCGCCGGGCTCGCGCTGACGATCACCGAGTTCGTCCCGCGCCTGCAGCGCTACTACACGGTGCTTTGATGGCTGATACCTCCCGTGATCGGGTGATACAGGCGATCCTGCCGCTGCTGGCGCTCGGGCTGCTGGGCGCGGGCGTCGGCTGGCTGTGGACGCAGTACGCGGGGGCGGTCCACCTCGATCTGCTGCTTATGGAATTGGCGCGGTGGCTGGCCGGGGGGGCTGGCGGCGTCGGCGCTGCTGCTGCTCGCGGCGCGGCGGCTGGGGCAGCGGGCGCCGCTGCTGGCGTCGCTGTCAGTGGTGGCGCTGCTGCTGATCCCGGCGCT
>JBEIQZ010000231.1:0-8793 GCA_040376255.1 Alphaproteobacteria bacterium | reverse complement strand
GGAGAAGATGAGGATGATGACGGGGCTGGCGACGGGGACGGCGACGAAGACGAATGACCGTGCCGGTCGCCCCTGCGGGCCGGTTCCGCGCAGAGGCCGCTACAGGCCCGCCAGGGCGCTCACCTTCATCGGGGGTGTCTGCCCCACCCGGAACCCGCTCCTGCGTCTCCTGCAGCCCGCCACGGCCCTGTAAACGCCATCGCCCGTTGACGCCGCGCGACCGCTCCGCCACATCCAGAGATCACTCCTCCTCGCCCACCCCCGGCGGCAGGGCCGGGAGCCGCCGCTGCAGCCCGCAGGCCTGCTTCCAGTCCCGGATGGCGATCGTCAGGTAGCCGATGGAGCGGACCACCGTGTCGTCGCCCTGGAGCTGCTCCGGGTGCTTCCGGCTCTCGTCCAGCAGCCGGCTCAGCTCCGAGGCGCTGTCCGAGATGCGCTGGTAGATCGACCGCATCACGCGGGGCTGCGGCGCGGCGCGTATGCGTTCTGTCCGGACCGTGTCGACCGCCCGCTGGAGGCGCTGCGGGAAATTCCGGTTGCCCGATCCGGGGCCCTGGAGCGGCCCCGTCCCCTCGCGGGCGCGTTCGTATTCCTCCTCTTCTTTTATCAGCCTTAACAACCGTTCGGTCTCAGGCCCGCTGAGCTGGTTCTCCTGGATGGCGCCGAACAGCCCGGCCTGCGCCTCCCCGTCCTTCATCCGTCCCAGCGCCCGCCCGTGCTTCTCGTTGATCCCGCCCTCCTCCAGCGCAGCCTGGATAGGCTCCGGCAGCTCGTTGAGCGCGTTGATCTGGAACATCCGGCGCTCGGTGAGCGGCTTCACCATGCTGTCGATCCGCGCCTCCCCGAAGCCGACCGCCTGGCCGACCTCGCTCCAGGAGCCGAGCTGTTCGTAGAGCCGCCGGAGCGCGCGCGCGCGATCCATGATGTTGAGATCCTCGCGCTGGAGGTTCTCGACCAGCCCGAGGATCAGCGCCTCGGCGTCATCGGCCTCCCGGATGATGACCGGGACGTCCGTCCGACCCGCCATCACCGCCGCGCGCCAGAGGCGCTCCCCGGCGATCACCTCCCAGCGCTCCGGCTCACCCGGCACCGGCCGCACCAGCACCGGCTGGAGGACCCCGTTCTGCTCGATGCTCCGCGCGAGCTCCCTCAGCGTGGCCTCCGAGAGCTTGCGGCGGGGCTGCGCCGCCCACGCCCGGATGCTGTCCGCCGGAACCCAGCGGGCCGAGACCTCGTGCGGCGCGGGGGTGTTCCGGAACAGCGGCTGCTGGGAGGCGCGCGCTGTGTCCTGCGCTGTGTCCTGTGTCGGTGTCCCCTGCCCGTACTGCCCGTCCTGCCCGTCCTGCCCGTCCTGTCCGTCCTGCCCGTCATCCCCTGCCGACATGTCTGCTCCCGTTCTGCAGCAGAAGGTAGCTCCCGCCCTCAACCTCTGCACTCCGGGGCCGAAGAGCGGTCTGCGCTATCAGGAACACATGTCGGCTGCCCGTGCCCCTGCCCCCCCGACCCCGATGGAGCGGATCCGCGCGAACTCGGACGCGCTGATGGCGCTCGGCGCCTTCGGTGCGCTCGCGATCCTGCTGGTCCCGGTCCCGCCGCTGGTGCTCGACATCCTGCTGGCCTGCAGCATCACGCTGTCGCTGCTGATCTTCCTCGTCGCGCTGTACGTCAAGCGGGCGGTGGAGTTCTCGGTGTTCCCGACCGTTCTGCTGGTCAGCACCGTGTTCCGGCTGTCGCTCAACGTTGCCAGCACGCGGCTGATCCTGCTGCACGGCTCTGAGGGGCCGGGCGCGGCCGGGCACGTCATCAAGGCGTTCGGGGACTTCGTCGTCGGCGGGAACTACGTCGTCGGCTTCATCCTGTTCTGCATCCTCATCATCATCAACTTCATCGTCATCACCAAGGGCGCGGGGCGCGTCGCTGAGGTCGCCGCCCGCTTCACCCTCGACGCGATGCCCGGCAAGCAGATGGCCATCGACGCCGAGCTCAACGCCGGGATGATCGATGAGAAGACCGCGAAGCGCCGCCGCGCCGAGGTCGCCAAGGAGGCGGACTTCTACGGCGCGATGGACGGCGCCTCCAAGTTCATCAAGGGCGACGCCATCGCGGCGGTCATCATCACCCTCATCAACATCATCGCCGGGGTCATCATCGGCGTGGTGATGAAGGGTCTCGACCTGACGACCGCGCTGACCTGGTACACCGTCCTCACCATCGGCGACGGCCTCGCCAGCCAGGTCCCTGCGCTGATCATCTCGGCGGGCGCCGGTATCCTCGTCACCCGCGTCACCGACGTCGATCAGCAGAGCCTGGAGAGCCAGATCGGCGACCAGATGCTCAGCAACCCGCGCATCATCGCCATGCTCGCGGGCCTCGCCGGGATCTTCGTGCTGGTCCCCGGCCTCCGCGTCGTCTTCGCCATCATGACCGTCGGCCTCGCCTTCGCCGCCTGGAGCCTCCAGCAGCCGATCCGCCCGGCCTCGCGGCTGGAGGAGACGCCGGGCAACCAGCCGCCGCCTGAGCCGCCCATCGAGGAATTGCTGAAGGTCGAGCCGCTGGTGCTGGAGGTCGGCCTCGATCTCGTCTACCTCGTCGATCAGTCCCGCGTCGGCGGCCTCGTGGATCGCATCCAGAAGATCCGCCGCCAGCTCGCCCAGGAGGTCGGCACGGTGCTGCCCTCCGTCCACGTCCGCGACAACCTGCGGCTCGGCCCCGGCCAGTACCGCGTGCTGCTGCGCGGGGAGAGCATCGGCTCCGGCAAGCTCATGGCCCGGCACAACCTGGCGATGGACCCCGGCACTGTCACCGGCAAGATGCCCGGCCCCCCCGGCATGGATCCGGTCTTCGGGCTGAAGGGCGTGTGGATCAACGATCACCAGCGCATCCGGGCCCAGACCCTCGGCTACACCGTCGTCGACGTCCCCACCATCCTCACCACCCACCTCGACGACCTCTTCCGCCGCCACGCCCACGAGCTCTACGGGCGCCAGCACCTCAACGACGCCCTGGAGCGCGTCGGCCGCGACAACCCCCGGCTCGTCGAGGAGCTGATGCCCGATCCGCTCTCCCGCGCCACCGTGCTGCGCGTCTTCCGCAACCTCATCCAGGAGGGCGTCGGCGTCCGCGACACGCAGGGCATCCTCGAAGTCCTCTCTGAGTACGCGCCCCGCACCCGCGATCCCGACGTCCTCACCGAGTTCGTCCGCCAGCGCATGGCCCGCGCCGTCACCGCGCGCTTCCAGGGAGAGGACGGCATCCTCCGCTACCTCGGCCTCGCCCCCGACGTCGAGGAGATCATCCTGCGCGGCCTCCAGGGCGCTGACGGCGGCGTGATGAACCTCATCCTCGACCCCGAGAACACCCGCAAGCTCATCCAGGCCGTCCGCCAGCAGGTCGACGCCTGGAGCCAGAACAGCGTGCCGGTGCTGCTCGTGCCGCCCCTCTCGCGCGGCCCCATCCGGCGGCTCATCGACCGCGCCATCCCCCGCGTCTATGTCCTCTCACCGGGCGAGATCACGCCGGGGACGCCGATCGATCGGGTGGGCGAGGTCACGTTCATCGAGCGCAAACCGGCGCGCCCGGTCCGGTAGCTCCGGGCGCGCCGGCCCGCGCTGCGCGGGCTCCGCTTTTTGGGCGGATCGGGCGGAGGGGGCTAAAGCGTCGGGCAGCGGGTCCGATAGCCCCGGTGGGGTGCTCTCGTGAACGACTTACTCCAGCAGCTTCGGAACTTCTATGAAGGGCTCGATCCCAGCCGCCACCGGGTGCTCGGCGGTGTCCTGGTTCTGGCAGCGGCGTTCATCATCGGCGTTGGCGTGTGGGCCTCGCAGCCGCAGCAGGTGATCCTGACGCGGATCGGGAGCGGCGACGACCTCTCGGCGATGACGCAGGCGCTCTCCCGATCGGGCATCTCCTGGTCGCTCGGCGCGGACGGGCAGACGATCCAGGTGTCGGCGGCGGACGAGATCGCGGCGCGCAAGGCGATGAGCGCTGAGGGCATCCTGGTCGGGCTGGAGGGCATCGAGAAGCTGGAGCCGTGGGCGACGCCGTTCAAGGAGCAGATGTACAAGCAGATGATGCTGCAGAACGAGCTGGTCCGCTCGATCAACGGCATCGACGGCATCTCGGCGTCGAAGGTCCACCTGAACCTCCCGGCGCGCTCGGAGTTCCTGCGGGACGAGGTGCGGGCGACTGCCTCAGTGACGATCCGCCCCGACGCGGGCGGGACGATCTCCCGCGACACGGCCCGCTCCATCGCGCGGCTGGTGTCGAACGCTGTCAACGGGATGACCGCAGAGGACGTGACGGTCATCGACGTCAGCGACGGACGGACGGTGTGGGGCGGCGAGACCGCCACCGAGGATCAGGATCTGAACCGCCTGACGGCGCGCCGCGAGATCGAGATGTCCGAGGCGGTGCGGACGGTGCTGGGCCGCATGCTCGGCACGCCCGACGCGCTCTCCGTGTCGGTCAGCGTGGAGCTGGAGACGGCCTCGGTGCAGTCCACCGTGCAGGCCATCGACCCCAAGACCTCCACCCCCGCCGAGGAGCGCCTCAGCACCCAGGTCAACGGCGCCGTGCAGCAGGCGCCCGTCGGCGCCCCCGGCACCGACGCGAACCTGCCCGAGCGCACCAACGGCACCGCCACCGGCACCGGCGGCGGCAGCAAGTCCGAGACGCAGGCGACCACCTACGACTACACCCGCACCACCACCACCACCACGAAGCCCGCCGGTTCGATCCGCCGCGTCTCCGCCTCGGTGATGGTCAACTCCGACGCCGTCCAGGCGATCCTCGCCCGCGCCGCCGTCGATGGCAACGTCGATCCGGCGGCGGTCGCGGCGATGCAGGCCGATCTGGAGGAGGCCGTCCGCGCCGCGCTGGGCTATAGCCCGGAGCGGGGGGATCAGGTCGTCGTGAAGTTCGCCCGGTTCGCCGATGTGGAGCTGGACGCGACAGAGTCGACGCCGACGATGGCGATCCTGGAGCGCCAGGCGTCGAACATCCTGCTGGCGGTCGCGCTGATCCTCGGCTTCCTCCTCGTCATCCGCCCGCTCATGGCCTTCCTGCTGGCAGGTCGCCCGGCGCCCGTCTCCAGTCAGGCGCTCGCCACCGCAGGTGCCACCAGCCTGCCAGGCGGGACAATGGCCGCCAACGCCCCGATGCCCCCCGGCTCGGAGAGCACCGAGGCGCTCACCAACCGGCTGCGCCTCGCCGTCGAGAACTTTGAATCACTCAACGCCCAGGATCTCAGCGAGCTGGTGAGCCGTGAGCCTGAGCACTCGGCGGAAGTCCTCCGCCGCTGGATCCGGAGCTGAACGATGCCGCCTGCCGCCGCCAACAAGACTGAGACCCGTAAGCGCGCTGAGCTTGCCCCGCTCGAAAAGGCCGCGATCCTCGTGATGTACCTGGATCGTGAGTCCGCCCGCTCCGTGCTTCGCCACCTCTCGGACGAGGAGGTGCAGAAGCTGGGCGTGACGATCTCTGCGGTGCGCGAGGTCGATGACGCGCTGGTGGAGAGCGTCGTCAGGGACTTCCTTGTCGACCTGCGCGCGGTCAGCGTGCTGCCGTCGAGCGGGAAGGACTTCGCCCGCAGCGTGCTGCCCGGCCTCGTCGACGAGGGCCGCCGCACCCGCGTCGCCGGGGCGATCCGGCGCCGCGTCGATGACGACTTCACCACCTTCGTCGCCAGCCGCCCCCCCGCCGCCACCGCCGCCGTCCTGGCCGAAGAGCACCCCCAGGTGCAGGCCGTCGCGCTGCTGCGCATGGGTCCGTCCAACGCCGCCCGCGTGCTGGCCCTCTTCGATGAGGCCGTCCAGACCGATCTCACCATGCGCATGTCCAAGGCCGAGCGCGTCTCCGGCGAGCTGGCTGATGACGTCGAGCAGGCGATCCGGCGCGCCCTCATGGATCAGGACGATCCCCTCCCCGTCGGCGGCGTCGAGAGCGCGGCCCGCGTGCTGGGCCGCATGCCCCGCGAGCGCAACACCAACGTCCTCAGCCAGATCCGCGAGAAGGAGACCGAGCTCGCCGACCGCCTCCAGCGCCTCATGGTCGTCTTCGACGATCTTGTCCAGATCGACGATCGCGGCATCCAGGCCCTCCTCCGCGTCGTCGATCGCGCAGAGCTCGTCATCGCGCTCAAGGGCGCCAGCAACGAGATGCGCGACCGCTTCCTGAAGAACCTCTCCAGCCGCGCCGCGCAGGATCTCATGGAGGAGCTGGAGATGGCCCAGTCCGTCCGCAAGTCCCAGATCCGCGAGGCCCAGGAGAAGATCGTCATGGCGGCGCAGAAGCTGGCCGACGAAGGCGTGATCATGCTCGGTCAGGAGCAGGAGTAACCCCCCGTGCCGCAGCCCCCAGGCCCCCCGGGCGCGCCGCCTCCCGCAAAACCCGGCGCGCCGCCTCCCGCAAAACCCGGCGCGCCGCCTGCAGCGCTGGCGCCTGCGGCAGCAGCCGCTCCTGCGAGCGGCCCCGCCCCGATCGCTGCGGCAAACTCTCCTTTCATACCGTTCATCCGCCCTGAATCTCCGTGGGAGCCGATGGTTCGCGCCCGCCCCGAAGATCAGCACCGGGGCGCCGGCGCCTCCGCCCTGTTCCGGGGCCGCGACAGCGCAGATCCCAAGGGCGAGCCCAAAAACGAGCCCAAAAACGATTCCAGGCCCGGATCCAGGGCCGAACCCGCGAAGCCCGAACCCGCCCGCCCGCCCGTCCCCTCCCCCGACCAGAAGGCCGCCGAACAGAAGCTCGCCACCCTGCGCACGGAGCTGGAGACGAAGGAGGCCGCCCGCCTCAAGGAGCACGCCTCCGCGATGGCCGCCCTGAAGCAGCAGCAGGCCGAAGCCGAGGCGCAGCGCGACCGCGCCGCCCAGCTCTGCGCCGACCTGGAGGCCGCCCGCCACGTCCTCCAGCGCCAGTTCCGCGACGGGGCCGGTCAGCTCATCCTCGAAGGCGCCCGCCGCATCGCCGGGATGGGTCTGCGTACGCAGCCGGAGTTGATCCGGGACATGCTGGTGGAATCCATTGATGCGCTGGGGAAGAGCGGCCTCATTCTGTATGTTTCCCCACAGGATGCAGATAGTCTCCGGGCGCGGCTAAAGGACACCCCCATCCGGATCGAATCAGATGAACGTATAGAAGGCGGCCTGCTCGCAGAGAGTCCAGCAGGCCGGGTAGACGCCACGATGGGGACTGCGCTGCAGGCGATCTCCGCCGTGATCGATCATTGGAAAGAGTCTAGAGATTGAACCCTGGTTCGGCAGCTCGCTCGAACCGGGGTTTTTTCTTTTCTGGCGCCGGGAAAAAATTACCTCATCCGCTCAACCGGCGCGCCGCCGGGCCGAACAGGGAGCAGAGCCGCAGCGGCCGGGGCCACAGGGGCCGCAGCCACCGGGCTCCAGGAGGTAGCGTTGCCGATCCCATCCATCCGTCTGTTCGATGGCATGTATGACGGTCTGGAGCAGGTGCTCGATCTGCGGAGCCGTCAGCATGCGCTGACCGCGACCAATCTCGCCAACTCAGACACGCCGCACTTCAAGGCGCGAGAGATCAACTTTGATGACCTGTTGACCGAGGTAATGGGCCGCTCCATGGATCCCGGCCCCGACGGCCTCGGCGGCAACGGGATGTCCGAGGAGGAGGTCGAGGTCGCCACGCTGGAGGCGCCGCCCTGGGCGCGCGATGGGAACTCGGTCAACCCGGAGCGCGAGATGGCCAAGATGACCTCCAACTCTATGATGTACAACGGCGTATCGACCGGCCTCAGCAAGCGGCTCGCGATCCTGCGCTTCGCCGCCTCCGACGGGAAGATCTGATGGCCGATATCCTCGATACCTACAACATCGCCGCCTCCGGCCTCACCGCCGAGCGCATCCGCCTCCAGACCATCGCCAGCAATATGGCCAACGCCAAGGCCACCCGCACCGCCAACGGCCCCGGCCCCTACCAGCGGCAGGTCCCGGTCTTCGAGGCGCAGTCCGTCGATCCGTTCGGCGATGAGCTCTCCCAGGCGATCTCCCGCGTCAACGTCAACGGCATCTCCCAGGATGACCGGCCGCCGATGATGGTCTACGATCCCAGCCACCCCGACGCCGATGCCAGCGGCTATGTCGCCTACCCCGACATCAACGTCCTGCAGGAGATGGTCGACATGATGTCCGCCTCCCGCACCTACGAAGCCAACGCAACCGTCGTCGATACCACCAGCACCATGGCGCTCCGCGCCCTCGATATCGGAGGATAACCGATGATCTCCCGCATCCCCATGCACCCCGCCATCGGCACCGAGACCGTCCAGACCCTGGAGCGCACGCTCGGCCAGGGTCGTGCCGCCAACAGCGACTTCTCCAGCTTCCTGGAGGGCGCCATCGACGCGGTCAACCGCCGCCAGATCGAGGCCGACGCCACCCTCATGAACACCGCCACCGGCGAGAACGTCGATCTCCACAGCCAGATGATCGCGCTCGAAGAGGCCAACATCTCCATCCGCACGATGGGCAGCGCGCGCGACAAGATCGTGGAAGCCTACCAATCCATCTGGAATATGCAGATTTGATTGCGGGGGTTACCCCCCGCACCGGCACTGCGCTTCGCTGGTGCCTCCCCCCGCGCTAAGGCGCGACGGCTGGCCCATGCCCTTGGTGAGAGCATGGGCGGTCGTGTTTTTGGGGGTTGCGGGTTCGGGTCGGGGGGGCGCCCATGCTCCCACCGGGCCACCCGGGGCGGAGAGGGGAACACAACAGAGGAGTGGACATTTAAAGTGGTTCGACTGGTGAGGGGTGAGGGGTGAGGGGTGAGGGC
>JBEIQZ010000642.1:0-3077 GCA_040376255.1 Alphaproteobacteria bacterium | reverse complement strand
CGCCGCCGTCCGCGCCGTCCACGGGGAGCCGCTGCGCGTCTACATGCCCGAAGACCGCGTGTGCGGCGGGATCTGGCGCTTCAGCAGCGACCGTCCTTGGCGCCGGGGCATGCGCCGCGACCGCGCCAGCCGCCTGCTGGAGTCCGGCCTGCTGGAGATCGCCCGCCTGCTGCCGGACGGGACGGCCCGCTGGCTCCCGATCCACCCCGGCGCGGCCATCGACGCCGTCGCCGCCGCCCTGGTGCTGCGGCTCGGGGAGAAATGGGGTGTCTCCGCTGATTTTCTCTCTGAGATCCCGCGCGCCCGCACCCTCGCTGACCTCTACGAGTCCCCCGCCGCCCTGCTCGTCGACTCCTTCCTCGCCGGGATCCTCGCCGGAGGCACCCCGCTCGGCCGCCCCGAGGGCGCGGTCTGGGACGGGCAGCGCCTCTCCGTCGCCCTCACCACCTCCACCGGCCTCGCCCCCGACGATCCTGCCGCGCCGCCCGTCGACAACGCCGCCGGGAGCATCCTCCAGATCACCGACGATGTCACCGGCGGGCTCCCTGGCGGATCTGCCGGTCGCGCCGCCTGGACGCTGCACACCCGCGCCGGGGACGTCTTTGTCAACCCCGACAACCTCGGCCTCGATCCGGAGGGCCGCCTCCTCGTCGCCACCGACGCCGACACCCCCGGCGAGGAGGGCCACAACATGCTCTGTGTCTACCAGAACAATCGCTGGGAGCGCCTGCTCATCGCCCCGACCGAGGCCGAGGTCTGCGGCCCCTCGTACGCTCCGGACGGCGCCCTGTTCTGCACCATCCAGCACCCGGCGGAGTCGTGGGGGGAGTCGGCGGTGATCTGCGTCTGGTGACGGGATATCTGTCGCCATGCGCCTCCGTGTTCTCCCGCTGCTGCTGCTCCTGCCCCTGCTCCTCGCCGCCACCTACCTCGGCCCCGACGCGAAGCCCGTCGGCACATACGCCGCCGCCACCCTGCTGCGCCCCGCCGCCCTCCCGGCGCTCCCGCAGAAGACCCCGGCCGCCGACCTCGGCTCCATCGCCGACGATCTGCTGCGGTACTACGCGGAGCAGGAGGCGACCGGCCTGCCCGATCCTTCGGTGACCGGCGGCATCCCCGCTGAGATGGGCCTGGATCTGGCGAAGATCAAGGCGACCGTGGCCGCTGTCGCAGCGATCACAAAGACGCACCCGGAGCGCCTGAGCGACCCGGCCTTCCTGCAGACCTGTTTTGAGACGCATGCCTGGGTGCCGGACGGCGGGCGGAAGCAGGTGCGGCTGACGCGGTACGTGATCTACTCGGTGGCGGGGAGCCGCGTCCCGACGGCGGGGCAGGGCTACGCGGTGTACGGGCTGCCGGAGGACGAGGCGGCGCTGACGCTGGAGCAGGCAGATGCGAAGCGGGCGGAGATCCTCCGCTACCGCTACACGCGCCAGGACGTGCTGGGCGGGGTGTACCGGGCGGGCGGGGCGTCAGCGGGGCGGGCGCCGCCGCTTGCGTGGCTGACGCTGGATCAGCACGAGCAGGCGCTGATGCAGGGGACGGTGCAGGTGACGTTCCCGGACGGGGCGGCGCAATTGTTGAACGTCCACCGGAGCAACGGCATCCCCTACGACCGGAGCATCAAGGTGACGACGCAGCAGGCGCGGTACTGGTACTTCCGCGCCATCGACCGGGTGCGGGGCTGGGGGCGGGAGCCGGTGCCGGGGGTGACGATGGCGCCGATGGCGGCGGTGGCGGGGGATCTGTACAACCTGGGGCTGGGGCGGCTGATCGCGCTGAAGACAGCGGACGGGCTGCGGCTGGTGTGGCTGGCGGACACGGGCGGGGCGTTCCAGCCGAACCTGCACCAGCTCGATCTGTACACCGGCATCTACCCGGACTTCGACGCGTTCCAGCGGGCGACAGCGGCGGTCGGGGACTATGCGGACGCCTTCCTGCTTCACTGGCGCGGGAGCGAAGATCCTGTATGCAGAATTACGTCCAGCCGCTAAGGTTTCCGGCTATGCAGCCGATACCGGAAGGGAGTGCCGTGCAGGTTGAAATGTGTTCCTCACCTGCGCGGCTTTTTATTGCCCGGAGGGTTGTCCTGACCTTTTGATTGGCGCATGCGGAGCAGGACGGCGTCGGCGATGGCGGTGCTCCCGGCGAGCGCGTCGATCTGCTCCGGGGTGGCCGCGCCCTTCTTCCACAGGGCGCGGATGCGCTCGGCGATCTGTTCGGCCTGCTCCAGCCGGAGGAGCTGATCGTGGACGCGGATGATGCCGCAGCGGTCGTAGAAGACGTCGGGGATCTTCGGGTTCCAGGCGTCGAGGGAGGGGACAGGGTCGAGGCCGAGGTGGAGGGCGGCGAGGGAGGCGCGGAGGCTGCGGCCCTCCTCAGAGAGCAGGGCGGGCGCCCAGGCGGAGATCTCGCCGACGCGGAGCTTCAGGGCGCGGAGCGCAGTCCAGTCGGCGGGGGTGAATTCGGCGATCAGGTCGGCGATCCCGGCGCGCGGGAGGCTGCCGAGCGCCTCGCGCAGGCGGAAGATCAGGCCGCGCAGCGGGCGGGAGAGCGCAGGGGGCGCCTCCGAGAGCGGCTCCATGCGGCGGCTGAGCTCATCGCGCAGCCACGCCACCAGCCGCCGCTGCAATTGCGCCTGATCGCCGGGGCTCAGCAGGTCGTTGCGCACGAGCTTCAGCCCCGGCTCCAGCGCGGACGGGCCGCTCTGGAGCTTCGCCAGCGCGCCGCCGCGCCACTGGAGCGTGAGGCCATCGCGCCGGATCGCCTCGTGGGGCGCGTTGAGCAGGTGCTCCAGCCGCCGCCGCACCTCGGGCTGCACCTCCTGTTGCAGGAAGCGCTCCAGCCGCCGATCCTGGGCGAGCGACGGCGCGGGCGTGAAGCACAACCCGCCGAGCCGGCCGGCCTCCACCCCGCTGATCCGCAGCGTGTCCTCGTGCATGTCGGGGGCGCGGATCGCGTGGGGGGCCGCCTGGAGGATGCGGGCGTTGGGGTCGACGAAGCGGCTGGTGAGGGCGGCGTGCAGCGCGTCGGAGAGGCGATCCTCGACGGCGCGGGCCAATTGGCGGCCCTCGGCG
>JBEIQZ010000436.1:0-5460 GCA_040376255.1 Alphaproteobacteria bacterium | reverse complement strand
TTGTCCGTGCCGGGGGTGAACGCAGAGGACGGTCATATCTGTAACGACGGGGGCTCTTTTGGTTTTACGTCCTCTGCGTACACAGCCCGCTTGCGGCGGGCCAGCCGGGGCGGGGAGGGGAACAGTCCCGACGAGTGAATAAACAGGAAAAGTCCACTTCCTTTTGTGTTTGAGCGGGATGGCAATGCCAAGGTGCCGAGCAAACCCGCCCCTCCAGGCGAAGCCCCCTGCTTCCCGCCTTTCGCCTTTCGCCTTTCGCCGTGTCGCCGTGTCGCCGTGTCGCCGTGTCGCCGTGATCCTTTCGCCTTTTGCCTTTTCCGTGCTTCCGTGCTTCCGTGGTTGCGTTTTTTAAACCTTAACCTTCTCCTCCACCAGCTCAAACCTCCCGAAATCAAACGGCCTCCCCGGCGCCTCCTCCACCCGCCTGATCGTCTCCCGGATCCCCTTCGCCCTCAACATGTCCGCCCGGTGGTAGCAGTACGGCATATTCCCCCGCCTCCCGAGCAGCGTATGGGCAGTCCACGAGCAACCCCCCTTGCAGACCTCCGCGTAGTAGCACCCCTTGCAGTGTCCCCACAGCTCATCCGTGGTCCTGTCCATCGAGAACCGGAGCTCTTTCGTCTGGAGGATCTCCGTGAGCGGCTGCGTGCGGACATTTCCGCCGACATAGGGTGCTGAGGGCAGCGAGGGGCAGCCCTTGACCGAACCGTCCGCCTCGATACCGAGGGTGTAGCGCCCGGCCTGGCAACCGGCCCAGGGAGCGGCGCGGAGGATGTGTTCGAAGGGGCCGAAGTAGCCGAGGTTGTTGGAGGCGTTGACGTGGCAGCCCCGGCGGGCGGCCTCTCCGGCGACGCGGGCGAGGCGGGGGACGAGGTCGAGCATCTCGAAGGGCTGGAGGAGCCAGTCGGCGCGGTCGGCGGCGCGGCCCATGGGACCGGTGATCTGGACCTGCCACGCCTCGATGTGTTTCGCGAAGAGGGCGTCCGCGATCTCCTCGACTTCGGGGAGGTTGAGGCGGTTGAACTGGGTGTTGGCGTAGGGGAGCATCCCGGCGTCTTTGATGTTGGTGAGCGACTGCATGGCGCTCTTCCAGCTCCCGGGGACGGCGCGGAGGTGATCGTGGGTAGCTTCGAGGCCGTCGATGGAGATGGAGATGGCGTGCATCCCTGCGGATTTTGCGGCGCGGGCGAGGTCGGGGGTGATGGCGCGGCCGCCGGAGGTCATTGTGCAGCGGATGTTGCGGGCGGCGGTGGCGGCGACGATCTGGAGCCAGTCGGGATAGAGATAGGCTTCACCGCCGATGAAGGCGATCTCGCGGGTGCCGAGGGCGGCGAGCTGATCGAGGACGCCGAAGGCTTCGGGGAGGGTGAACTCGTCGGCGCGGGGCTTCCCGGCGCGGCTGCCGCAGTGGCGGCAGGCGAGATCGCACTTGAGGGTCAGCTCCCAGACGACGTAGAGGGGGGCGGCGGGCTCGGTGGGGAGGGCGAGGCGGCGATCCATCTAAAAGAAGTCCGCGATGATCTCTTCGATGGTGCGCTGGAGCTCCTTGTCATCAGAGAGGGTGCGGCTGAAGGCGGCGCGGGCAGCCTGGCGCGGGGGGAGGCCGCCGGCGATGAGGCGGGCGCAGTAGACGAGCAGGCGGGTGGACGCACCCTCTTCGAGCCCCCGGTCGGTGAGGTTGCGGATCTTCTGGCCGATGCGGACGATGCGGCCGGCGCGGTCGGGGTCGATGCCGCTCTCCCGGCAGAGGATGTCGCGCTCGGTGTCGGGGGAGGGGTACTGGAAGTCGAGCGAGACGAAGCGCTGGCGGGTGGAGGGCTTCATCTCCTTCAGGGCGGACTGGTAGCCGGGGTTGTAGCTGACGACGAGCATGAACTCGCGCGGGGCGCGCAGCAGCGTGGCGAGCCGGTCGATGGGGAGGATGCGGCGGTCGTCGGTGAGGGGGTGGATGACGACGAGGGTGTCCTTGCGGGCCTCGACGACCTCATCGAGGTAGACGATGGCGCCGTGGCGGACACCTGCGGTGAGCGGGCCATCGACCCAGACCGTCTCATCGCCTTCGAGCAGGAAGCGGCCCAGCAGATCCGAGGCGCTGAGATCGTCGTGGCAGGCGACGGTGACGAGGGGGCGCCCGAGCTTCCACGCCATATACGAGACGAAGCGCGTCTTGCCTGAGCCGGTCGGCCCCTTGAGCAGCACCGGCACCTGCGCCTGCCATGCGCGGCTGAACAGATCGATCTCCTCGCCGGTTCCGACATAGAAGGGCTCGTTCGGGATGCGGAAGTCTTCGACGGGCGGGGTGAGGTGTCGCATCCGGGCAGGTTAACAGGGATGGATACCGGAGGCTTGATGACCCCAGCGCAGCTCGACGCGATCCTGACCGCGCACCACCCGGCGGCGCGCCGGCTGCTCTCGCCGCTCGGGGAGCGGGCCGCGCTCCCGCTCGGTATCCCGCAGCAGGCGGCGCAGGCGCGGGGTTGCGCGCGCAAGGCGACAATCGGGGAGATCACCGACGGGGCGGGGCGCCCGATGACGCCGCCATCGCTGGGCCGGTACTTTGATCGCCTCGATCCGGCGAAGGCGCTCCGGTACGCGCCGCAGCACGGGCTTCCTGAATTGCGGGCGCTCTGGCGGGAGCGCAGCATCGGGGACATCCCGGCGAGCCTGCCGGTGGTGACGACCGGCATCACCCACGCCATCGCGCTCTGCGCCGATCTGTTCACCGGGCCGGATCGGCCGGTGGTGCTGGGGAACCCGTACTGGGACAACTACAACAACATCTTTACGATGCGGACGGGCGCGCCGCTCCGGCTGTTTGAGACGCACCGGGCGGGGGACGGGGGCTTCAACGTCGAGGGGATGGCGGCGGCGCTCGGCGCCCTCGACGGCCCGGCCACGCTGCTGCTGAACTTCCCGACAAACCCCTCCGGCTACACGCCGACGACGGCGGAGGCGGAGGCGCTCGCGGAGGTGATCCTGCGCCACCCGCTCCCGCTCTGCGTGCTGCTGGACGACGCCTACAGCGGGCTGTACTACGAGCAGGGCATCGCGCGGCGCAGCCTGTTCGGGACGCTGGCGGCGCGGGCCGATCCTGAGCGGCTGCTGGTGTGCAAGGCGGACGGCAGCACGAAGGAGCTGGTGTTCTTCGGCGGGCGCATCGGCTTCCTGACGTTCTCCGCGACCGGCGCGGCGGGCGAGGCGCTTGCGGAGAAGGCGGCGGCGCTGGTGCGGGCGGTGATCTCCTCGGCCTCGGCGGTGACCCAGGAGGCGGTGCTGCAGGCGCTCCGCTCCCCGACGCTGCCGGGGGAGGTCGAGGCGGTGCGGACGGTGCTGGAGGGGCGGTACCGCTGCCTGAAGCGGTGCCTGGAGGCGGCGGGGATCGCCTACACGCCGTTCAACAGCGGGTGCTTCGCCATGATCCCGGTCGCGCAGGACGCCGAGGAGATCCGGCAGCGCCTGATCCATGAGCAGTCGGTCGGCGCGATCTCGGTGAACGGGGCCAACGCGCTGCGGCTGGCGTTCTGCTCGATAGAGGAGGAAGACATACCGGATCTGGTGGCGCGGCTCCGCCGGGTGCTGCAGGGGGCGGAGTGAGGCGGCTGGCGGGCTGGTCGCTGGCGGGCGGGGTGCTGGCGGGCGGGCTGGCGGGCTGTCCGCACACGGAGCAGCAGGCGGAGCGGCCGGTCTGCACGCTGATCAGCATCAACGACACCTACCAGATCGAGGGCGCGCCGGACGGGTCGGGCGGGATGGCGCGGGTGCGGGCGCTCCGGGCGCGCGCCGAGGCGGAGGTCGGCCAGCCGGTGTGGCTGCTCCACGCCGGGGATTTTCTGTACCCGAGCCTGATGAGCCGCAGCCTCTATGGGGCGCAGATGATCCGCGCGCTCAACCTGCTCGACGGGGATGCGGCGGGGTTTGATCCACGGATGCTCGTCGTGTTCGGCAACCATGAGTTCGACAAGCCGAAGCTGGAGGACGCGCCGAAGCTGGACGCGCAGATCGACGCCTCCGGCTTCCGCTGGCTGGACGCCGGGGTGCAGTTCCGGGAGCGACCGGACGGGACGATGATGGTCGATGGGCCGAACCTCGTGCGGCAGGTCGTGGAGCCGTGCGGATCGCTGAAGATCGGCTTCGTCGGCGCTACCATCCCGCTCCCCGACGTCGGCTACGTCGCCTCCTTCCCCGACCCTGTCGAGGCGCTCCGCCTCCAGACCGCCGCCGCGCGCGGCGCCGGGGCCGACTACGTGATCGCCGTCACCCACCGCTTCCTCGCCGACGACATCAACGCCCTCCAGACCCTCGGCGACAGCGCCCCCGATCTCCTCATCGGCGGCCATGAGCACGACCGCAAGCAGGAGACGATCAACGGGCGCTCCATCCTGAAGGCCGACGCCGACGCCCGATCCGCCTGGCGCATCGACCTCTACGCGCCCCCCGACACGTCCGGTACCGGTGGCCCCGGCGCGATCCGCATGGTGCCGCACCTCGAATCGCTCGGCGCCGACGCCCCCGCCGATCCCGCCGTTCAGGCTGCGGTGGACGCCGAATGGACGAGCTTCGGCGCCGCCTTCTGCGCCGACCCTGTCCGCGCCCTCCCGCCCGGCTGCCTCGCCGACGCGGTCGGCCGCGCCGGTGTCACCCTGGAGGCCGAGGAGCTGAAGATCCGCCGCTTCGAGACGAACTTCGGGGACTGGGTCACCGACATCGCCCGCTCCGCCTGGCCGGAGGCGCAGATCGCCTTCCTCAACAGCGGCTCGCTCCGCCTCAACTACGACCTGCCGCCCGGCCCGATCTCCCGGAAGGCCATCGAGACGATGTTCGCCTACCCGACGCCGCTCCGGCTGGTCAGGCTCTCCGGGGCCGTGCTGGATCAGGCGCTGAGCCGCACCGTCGAGGCGTGGACGGGCAACGGCCACTGGCTCCAGATCTCCGGCTTCGCCTTCCGCCACGACACGCAGGCCGGGACACACGGGCCGCCCTGGCTGCTCTCCGATCTCAGAACACCTGTCGCCCCTCTGACAGAGATCCTCGCCGTCGTGCCGGACTATCTTGTCAGCGGCAAGGACGGCTATACGATGCTCAACCCCGGCATGATCGTCGACGCCGGGAAGGACGCCGCCGGGGCCGACCGGTTCGAGCTGAAGGCGATGGTGTTGGCGGCGCTCGCGGCGGCGCCAGAGGGGATCGCGCCGGTGCGCGAGGGACGGATCTGCTCGGCGGGGGCGCCGGAGGCGGAGGGGATGCCGTGCCTGGCCCCGTGACCGGCCCCGTCCTCACCCGCATCGACGGCCCCGTCCTCCTCGTCACCCTCTCCCGCCCTGAGCGCCGCAACGCCGTAGATCGCGCCGCCGCAGACGCCCTGCTCGCCGCCTTCGACGCCTTCGACGCCGATCCCGCCCTCTCCGTCGCCGTCCTCTGCGGCGCGGGCGCCGACTTCTGCGCGGGCGCCGACCTGAAGGC
>JBEIQZ010000513.1:0-4503 GCA_040376255.1 Alphaproteobacteria bacterium | reverse complement strand
CTGGCTGCCGGCGCTGCTCTGGGCGCTGTGGGTCGCGCAGGCCCGCTCCGGCTGGCTCCGGGTGGAGGGCTGGGGCGGAACGGTCGCTGCAGCCCTGATCGCCGGGGATCTCGCCGCCGCCACCTCGCTCGTCACCTCCGAGCCTGACCCGGCCCGCCGCGCCCGGCTGGTGCTGGCGGCCAGCGGCGCCTCGCTGATCGGCCTCGGCGGGGCGGCGTCCCTGCTGATGGGATGGGGGGGACCCCGGCTGGCCGCGCTCGGGATCGTGCTGGCGCTCACCGGCTTCGTGCCGGGGCCGACCCGGATCGCGCTGCAGCGGCCTGCGCCGCGCCAGATCGGGATCGCGGCGGCGACCGCCCTCAGCGTCGCGATCTGCGCCGCGCTGCTGGTGTGGCTGGCCGCCGCCTGCCACCTCCTGGAATTCGCCGCGCTCCAGATCGAGCCGCTCCCCAACCGCTTCCCCTCGCTGGTGCGCCCGCTGGCGCTGCTCCCGGCGATCCTGCTCGGCATCGTGACCGATGAGGGGGCGGGGGCGCTCGGGGCGCAGGCGGTGCTGGATCGCGCCTTCAATATCCAGGGGGACTGGGCGCGGCAGATGTCTGTCGCGGGGCTGGCGGTCGGCGGCGGCCTGCCGCTGCTGCTGCTGAGCCGGTCGAGCCTGCGGGTCGGGCTGCCGCTGTGGGCGCTGCAGGTGGGGACGACGCTGCTGTGGGCGGGCTGGGCCTGGGCGAACTGAGCGCGGCGGGCGCTTGAATTCTGGCGCGGGTGCTGTATCATGCCTGCACCATGAACTTCTTCACGAGTGCCAAGAAAAGTGCGATGGAACGGGCCCTTCTCTCCTCATGGAAGAGCATTGAGGAGCGGGATCAGCTCGCCGCCCAGCTCAAGGAGGCGGGCATCAAGCCCGTCGAGGCGATCCCGCTGATCTTCCACTCAGATGTCCAGATGCGTCAGGTCGGCCTCGACGCCTTCCTCAACAAGCCTGACGCCGCCGCGCTCACCTCCTTGATCGTCAAGAGCGCCGAGCAGCCCCAGCACGTCCGGGCCTTCCTCCAGCGGCTCTACCCGCGCATCCCCTCCGAGGTGATGGTCACCGTCGTCGAGCAGATGATCGCGGATCGCTCCACGGCGCAGCAGCGGCTGGGGTGGGAGGTGGCGCTGAACATGACCGGCGAGGCGCGCGGGCGCTGGCTGGAGCGCGCGGTCAACGACGCGCCGACGGTGCTGAAGGTCACCGCGCTCCAGCGGCTCCTGCAGGAGCGGCAGCCAGAGACGATCCTGCCGATCCTGATAAAACTGTCAAAAGACGCCGATCCCCGGCTCAACGCCATCGCCCTGGAGGCGGCCGCCCGGGTCAACGCGCCCGAGGTCTTCGACCTGATGATGGATCGCTTCGCCGGGGGCGACGCGACGGCGCGCGATCTGGCGATGAAGTGGCTCCGCAACGCGGCGGAGCGCGACCCGAAGACGATCCGCGTCAAGATGCTGGAATTGCTCAGCGCGGGCGAGGAGTCCACGCGCCGCGTCTGCCTGGAGATCCTGCTGGCCACCGGCAGCGGCGAGGAGGTGCTGGTCGAGGTGCTGATCTTCGCCCGCAACCTCGTCGGCTGGCTCCGGCAGCGCATCCTGGAGACGCTCCAGACCTTCGGCGATCCGGTGCTCCAGGCGGCGGTGACGCTGCTCGATCACCCCGACGAGGACATCCGCACCGGCGCGCTCGTGCTGGCCGAGAACTTCCACGATCCGCGCATCGTCGATCCGGTGGCGAAGCTCCTCCAGAGCGACGACTGGTTCATGCGGATCAGCGCCTGCGACACGCTCGGAAAACTCAAGTCACCGCGCGCCATCCCCTACCTGACGAAGGCGCTCGACGACGAGGAGACCCGCTGGGCCGCCATCGACGCCATCGGCCAGATCGGCTCAGAGGAGGCGCTCCGTCCGCTGGCCGGGCTGCTCCGCGACCCGCGCCCGGAGGTGCGGATCGAGATCGTGCGCGCGTTCGGGAAGTTCTCCGACAAGCGCCTGATCCCGCTGCTCAGCCAGCTCAAGGACAAAGATCCGGCGGTCGATGTCCGCACCCGCGCCGCCGAGGTGCTGCGCGACCTCCAGCAGCGCCTCAACATCGAGGTCTCCACCGTCGAGCCCGGCGGCGCCACCCCGCACGCCCGCCCCCAGCGCGCCATCGACCGGCTGCTGGCCGCGATCCGCGAGCAGGGCGCCAGCGACCTCCACTTCACCGTCGATGACCCGCCCTTCGTCCGCAAGCTCGGCAAGATGGAGCGCATGCCCGGCGTCCCGCCGCTCACTGCCGCCCAGACCAAGGACGCGATCTTCTCCATCCTCGACGACCGCAAGAAGAAGCTGCTCGAAGAGGCCGGAGAGCTCGACTTCTGCCACGCCATCCCCGAGGTCGGGCGCTACCGCGTCAACGCCTTCCACCAGCGCAAGGGCTGGTCTGCCGCCTTCCGCGTCATCCCCAACGTCCCCCCCACCTTCTCAGACCTCCGCCTCCCCGGCCGCCTCACCGAATTGCTCGACTTCCACCAGGGCCTCATCCTGGTCTCCGGCCCCGCAGGCAGCGGCAAGTCCACGACGCTCTCCGCGCTGGTCAACCTCATAAATGAGACGAAGGCCGACCACGTCATCACCCTCGAAGACCCGATCGAGTTCGTCCACCCGGTAAAGAGCGCCCTCATCAACCAGCGCGAGGTCGGCGCCCACACCGTCTCCTTCGCCCGCGCCCTCCGCGCCGCCCTCCGCGAAGACCCGGACGTCATCATCGTCGGAGAGCTCCGCGACGCCGAGACCATCCGGCTCGCCCTCACCGCCGCCGAGACCGGCCACCTCGTCGTCGGCACCCTCCAGACCCCCAACTGCATGGGGACCGTCGACCGCCTGATCAAGAGCTTCCCCCCCGACGAGCAGCCCCAGGTCCGCATGGGCCTCAGCGAAGCCATGAAGTACGTCGTCTGCCAGTCCCTCCTGCCCCGCAAGGACGGCAAGGGCCGCATCGCCAACTACGAGGTGCTGAAGGGGACCGCCTCCATCGGCAACCTCATCCGCGACAACAAGATCTACCAGATCCCCAACGCCATGACCATCGGCCGCACCGTCGGCATGCAGACCGTCGACCAGGCCCTCACCGATCTCGTCGAGGCCGACCTCATCACGCCCGAGACCGCCTGGCGCCGCGCCGAGAAGCCCGAGACCTTCGAACCGCTCTGCAGCGCCGAATTCCTGCAGGACAAGGGGATGAACGAATGAGCGCAAGCACCGGTAACCGCATCGACCGCTTCCTCCGCCTCATGACCGACCGGGGCGCCTCCGACCTCCACCTCTCCGTCGGCCGCCCGCCCATCTTCCGGCAGTCCGGCCGCATGGAGCCCATCCGCTACCGCGTCCTCGATGACCGCGACTTCGAGTCCCTCGTCAAGCCGATCGCCCCGCCCCACCTCTGGGCCGACTACGTCCAGAACGGCGACACCGACTTCGCCTACGAGATCCCCGGCGTCTCCCGCTTCCGCGTAAACCTGTTCAAGCAGCAGCGCGGCTTCGGCGCCGTCCTCCGCGTCATCCCCACCAAGCTCATGACCATCGAGCAATTGGGGCTGCCCGCCGCCGTCCGCAAGCTCGTCTACGCCAACGGCGGCATGATCCTCGTCACTGGCCCCACCGGCTCAGGCAAGTCCACCACGCTCTCCGCCATCATCAACGAGATGAACGAGAAGCGGCAGATGCACTTTGTCACCATCGAAGACCCCATCGAGTTCGTCCACCCGAACAAGAAATCACTCGTGTCGCAGCGCGAGATCGGGCCGCACTCCAAGTCCTTCGCCACCGCGCTCCGGGCCGCCGTCCGCGAAGACCCCGACTGCATCCTCGTCGGAGAGATGCGCGATCTGGAGACGATCGAGCTGGCGCTGAAGGCGGCAGAGACCGGATTATTGGTGTTCGGGACGCTCCACACCAACTCAGCGGCCAAGACCATCGACCGCGTGATCAACGTCTTCCCGGCGGATCAGCAGGAGAGCGTGCGCGGGGTGCTGGCCGGCGTGCTGCGGGGGGTGCTGGCGCAGCAGTTGTTGCGGCGGAAGAAGGGGGGACGGGCGGCGGCGATTGAAATTCTGTTCGGGAACACGGCGCTGTCGTCGCTGATCCGGGAGGGGAAGACGCATCAGGTGCCGGGGCTGATCCTGCAGGGGAAGTCGCAGGGGATGATCTCGATGGATGAGAGCCTGAAGGCGATGGTCGAGAAGGACATCATCGAGACGCATGCGGCGCTGGAGAAGGCGCTGGATAAGGATGAGATGCGGAAGTGGCTGAAGGAGCGGGGGGCGAAGGTGCCGGAGGAGGAGAAGTAGAGGGGTAGGGAGGGGAAAACGCAACCACGGAAGCACGGAAGCACGGAAAAGGCAGTTTGGGAGGCACAGAGGCACAGAGGGAAGGGAGGAAAGGCGAAAGGCGAAAGGCAGGGGGGAAGGGCTTCGCCTGGAGAGGTGGGTT
>JBEIQZ010000733.1:0-2353 GCA_040376255.1 Alphaproteobacteria bacterium | reverse complement strand
TGCCGCTGCTGCTGGCGCTGGTGCCGCTGATCGACAGCGGAGAGATGGAGCTTGTACAAGCCTTCGGCCACTCCGCCTTCGCCCCGGTCGTCCTCAACATCCACGCCCGCCGCCGCCGGGAGCGCAAGGCCGCGCTCGCCTGGATGCTGCGCTTCCCCGCCCACGCCGCCGCCGCCCTGATCCCGCGCCTCGTCGGAAAGGGCGCCCGCGACGCCGACCGCGCCATGCGCCCGCTCTGGGCGCATGCGCAGGAGACGGTGCGCCGGATCGCCCGCCAGTATGAGGCGGAGAGCGGGCTGCCCGTCGAGGCGGAGATCGAGGCCCGGATGGCGATAGACCCGATGGAGATCCTGCCCGCCAGCATGCCGAAGCTCACTGAGAAGGCGGATCAGGTGCCGACGCTCCGCCTGAAGACAGGAAATTCCTCAGCGCCGAGGCGATGGAGGTCGCGCTGACCTGCGTCCGGCTCAGCAGCATGGACGACCCCTACGCCGGGCTGGAGCGGCTGAAAGAATGCTGTACCGCCGAGAGCCTCGGCGACCTCGCCCTCGCCCTCTGGTCTCCGTACACCACCGGGAGCGACTGGGCCGCCGCCGCCTTCCTGGGCGATGATCGCACCGCCCGGAAGCTCGGCCAATTCCTCCGCACCGACCGCAAGCCCACCGACGCCGTGATCAACAACGTCCTCCGGGCGCTGCTGCTGATGGGGTCGGACAGCGCCCTGATCGAGCTGGGGCGGCTGTCCGAGCGGGCGCTCAAGGAGAAGGTGCGCCAGAAGGCAAAAGAGCTGCTGAAGGAGCTGGCGACGGATCGTGGACTCTCCGAGGAGGAGCTGGGCGACCGCCTCGTCCCCGACCTCGATCTTGAAGCCGACGGCGGGATGATCCTCGACTTCGGCCCCCGCCAGTTCCGCGTCGGCCTCACCGAGACCCTCAGCCCCTTCCTCACCGGCAGCGACGGCCAGCGGCTCGCCCGCTTCCCCGCCGCCAACAAGCAGGACGACAAGGACAAGGCAAAAGACGCCGCCGCCCGCTGGAAGACCCTCGTCAAGAACCTGGAGGGCATCGCCGGCACCCAGATCTCCCGCATCGAGCGCGCCATGTGCGACGCGCGCTCCTGGGATCGGGAGAGCTTCACAAACCTCTTCCTCCGCCACCCGCTGCTCCAGCACCTCGGCCGCCGCCTGCTCTGGTCGGCTGTAACAGAGGATGTACAAATATTCTTCAGGATCGCAGAGGACGGCAGCTTCGCCGACCGCGACGACAACCCGGCGGAATTGCCGGAGGAGTGTTCTGTTACGCTCCCCCACCCCGCCGATATGCGCCCCGAAGACATCGCCGCCTGGGGCCAGATCTTCTCAGATTATCAGATTCTACAACCCTTCCCGCAGATCGGCCGCCCCGTCTACACCATCCGCGAGGAGGAGCGGGAGCGGCAGGATCTGAAGGAGCGCCTCCAGGGGATCGAGGCGCCCGCCTCCATGCTGCTCGGCGTGATGGATCGCGCCGGGTGGCGGAAAGGCGGGCTGGAGTACGGGACACACCTCGACGGCTGGTTCAGGATGGTGGAGGGGCAGCAGCTCTCTATGTCCGCAGAGCCGCAGATCGCGATGGACAGCCTCTCGTCGCTGCACCGGATCGCGTTGTATACACGGGGGACGTTCGGAGGCTTGTCGAAGCGGGCTTTTTCGGAGCTGGTGCGACCGCTGGAGGGGATGAAGCGGTAGGCCCCTACGGCCTCCACTCCTCCCCTCCCTGCACAAACCCCATCCCGATCCCCGCCCGGTACCCCTCCAGCTCCTCCCGCCCCATCCCCGGCCCGAACAGCCACGCCCGCTCCCCGACCGCGAAGCCGACCGGCTGCCGCTTCCAGGCCGCCAGGAACTCGCGCCGATCCTCCGGCGTGTCCCAGGCGACGAGCCAGAGCGCCCGATCCGGGCTCAGCAGCGCGAGGTGATCGCCGCCCCACCCGGCGCAGGCGGGGACATCCGGGGCGTGATCGAAGGTGAACTGGCCGACGACCTTGTTCTTCGTGTCCAGCAGCGCGATGCAGCCGGCCTCCCCGAAGGACTCGGCGGCGAGGGGCGCGGTAGCGGTCTGGAGGGAGGGGATCACCGGTAACTCCGGTGTGTCCCAGTACTTCTCCGGGTGGAGGATCTGCTCGGTGGACTGCGGGGGATCGACGGCGGCCCGGAGGAAGACGTCGGCGAGGAAGGTGCTGTCCTTGCTTAAATCCATGGTGGTGTGACCGTGGAGCAGGAAGGAGGTCCCGGCGAGGTAGGGCAGCAGCAGCTCAGCCTTCAGGATGGGCGGGGCTTATGTCAAGGACTTCTGGCTGAACTGGCCCGAACCCT
>JBEIQZ010000551.1:0-4130 GCA_040376255.1 Alphaproteobacteria bacterium | reverse complement strand
TGTGTTAAGCTCGCCGCTAGCGTTCGTTCTGAGCCAGGATCAAACTCTCCAGTTATGGTGTTTGAACCTGTGTACTCCCGGACGGGGCAACCTGGACTATCCTTTTCAGGAGTCATCCCAGCCTGGCTCTCCCCGCCGGGCCCATCCGCCGATCCCACATTCGGGACCGGGGATGAAACTCTCGGCATGTTTCAGAAACTGCTATCAGTATTTCAAAGACCGTCAGATGGACTGACAGGACGACGTCTCCGCTTCCGCTTCTCGCCGCAACCCCATCTATCTATCCATCACCCTGTCACCCGTCAACCTCGTTTCGAGATCTTTTCTTGAGTCTTTTTGAATCAAAAAAAGATACACTTCGAGATTGATACAAGCGATGTTGGTTTACACCACATGCTTGAATCGCAAGATTCTTTGTCAGGGCGTTCTTCATTTAAATGTCACCGTCTCCGGTGTCACCTTCTTGAAGCGCCCACCCCATTATCTGAAGGCCTCCGGGGCGTCAAGAACTCAGTCAAGAAAATCTGCGCCGTTCCGTCCAGGTTCCGGACTTCCCCAGCGTGGACAGCCGGAGAGAACCTCCCATCACCACCGAATCACAGATATGGAAACAGGATAGTTGCCCTGCTGGAGCCCTCATGCACCTGAACCGTCCTGCCATCTGTCTGGCTGCGCTCTCCATCCTCATCGCCCTCGGCTGCAGCGGGCTCCAGGACACGCCTGCTGCTCCTGCTGCTCCTGCGGTGCCGGCGTCGGCACCACCGCAGACTGCAGACCCGGCGGCTCCGGCAGCTCCGGCCGCCCGCACCCCTGCGTCTGTGCCGACGCAACCGGCTGCGGAGCCTCCAGACGGGCGCCGCAGCGTGGAGTCCTCGCTCGCCGGCCCCTGCCGCCCCGGCACATGGAAGTGCCACGAGAACCGCACCTACGAGTGCTCCCGGAACGCCTGGTACCTGCGGGAGGACTGCGGCCCCCGGCACATCTGCAACGACGCGGGGACACCGGCGGTCTGCTACGACCGCGACCAGCGCTGATCTCAGGCGGCCTGCGCGACCCGGAGGTGCTGGACAGTGTCGAGGACATGGTTGAAGGAGCAGACCTTCCCCTGTTCGTTGAAGCGCCAGATATGCACCTCCAGGTTGTCAACGCTGCCGCCGGGGGTGCGGGCCGCCACCGAGAGCAGCCCGATCACTGCCGCGCCGCCATCGACAACGCTCTGGATCTCGAAGCGCTCGAACTTCCACCCGGCGATCACCTGGAAGAACCCCAGCACCGCGCCGTGTCCGATCCCGGGCTTGAGCCACGGGATCCCGTGGTCGGGGGCGCCGTCCTCCCAGCGGATGTCATCGGCGAGGTGGGTCAGGATGGTCGGGATGTCGCCCTGACCGAACGCCGCATAGATCGCCTGGACCGTCTGAAGATTGCTCATGGATGAAAAACCTCTCCGGCGGAGGATACGGCGCACCGGGCATGAGAGATCGACAGCATCCAGTTATCCATCACAGGAGAGGTGCGTATGCGGATCGGGATCCTGGGGACAGGCGACGTAGGGAAGACGCTCGGGACTGCGCTCGTGCAGCGCGGCCACACCGTCTGCATGGGGGCGCGGCAGGCCGGGGAGCCGAAGGCGGCGGCCTGGGCGGCGGCGACCGGCGCGGCCGCCAGCGCGGGCAGCTTCGCGGACGCTGCGGGCGGCGCGGAGCTCCTCTTCAACTGCACCTCCGGCCAGCACAGCCTGAGCGCGCTCACCCTCGCCGGGGCGGACAACCTCGCCGGAAAGATCCTCGTCGATGTGAGCAACCCGCTGGACTTCTCGCGCGGCTTCCCGCCGAGGCTCACGCACATGAACGACACCTCACTGGCCGAGGAGCTGCAGGCGGCCTTCCCGGCGCTCCGGGTGGTGAAGGCGCTCAACACAGTGGCGAACCCGATCATGGTGAACCCCGGCCTGCTGCCGGAGGCCACCGACCTGCCGATCTGCGGGGACGACCCGGCGGCGAAGCAGGCGGTGACGGAATTGCTGCGCGGCTTCGGCTGGGAGCGGATCGTGGATCTCGGGCTGATCTCCCAGGCGCGCGGGACGGAGGCGTGGCTGCTGCTCTGGACGCGCCTCTACGGGGCGATGCGGACGCCGCTGTTCAACATGCGGCTGGTGAGGGCTGCCTGACTCCGGACTCAGCCTGCGTCCTTCAGCACCGCGCGGGCCGCGTGGACGCCTGAGGCGAGCGCCCCGCTGATCCCGTGACCGGATCGCGTCGAGCCGCCGCAGAGGTACAGCCCCTTGACCGGGCCACGGTAGCCGGGGCGGTGCTCCATGAACTGATCGGGCGTGGCGGCGAGGCCGTAGCCGCTCCCGGCGCTGGCGCGGGTGAAGCGGCTGTGGGTGACGGGCGTGGCGCTCTCGCGGTAGAGGATCTGCCGGGTGCTGCCGGGGAACAGCCGCTCCAGGCGCGCGACAAGGTCGTCCTCGACGCGCTGCTTGTGGGCCTGGTAGGCCGCGCCCTTGCGGTAGGCGGGCGAGAACACCTCTCCGGGCGGAACGCCCCACGCCTCAGAATTCCCCGGCATCAGCGCCATCACCTCGACCGTGTCGACGCCGGCAGGCGCGTGGCCGGGGGTGCCGGGATCCTTCAGCGTGGCGCTCGTGATGTAGCAGCCGCGCGGCGGGGGCAGGGCGCCGCCGTCCACCGCACCGTTCACCTCAGTGTACAGCGCGTCGAAGTCATAGTCGTCGAACGCCCAGTAGTTCGTCGCGCCCATCCCGAGCTTCCTGAGATCCGTCTGCACCGCGAGGCAGGTCAAAAAGATCGCCCCGCCCATCTTCCAGCCCGCCGCCTTCTGGCGCGCCTCCGCGCCCGTCACCTCCGGCGGCAAAAGCTCCAGCATCGTGCGCCGGATGTCCGCGTTGCTCACGATGACACCGGCCTCCAGCTCGCCGCTCTCACCGTGCGGCCCCGTCCACCGGACGCCCTGCGCCCGCCCGTCTTTGACAGAGATCCCGGTGACGGTGTGGCGGAGGTGGATGCTGCCCTGGAGCTGCTCGATGCGCGCCGCGAGCCCATCGGCGATGACCTGACCGCCGCCGCGCGGGTAGTACGCGCCCTCGAAGTAGTGGTTGGCGAGCCCGGCGTGGAGCATCAGGCTCACCTTCGACGGGGCCACCCCGTAGTCCCCGTTCTGACCGGCGATGATCGCCCGGAGCCGGGGGTTCTTCGTGCAGGTGTCGAGGAAGGCGCCCAGCGTCACCCCCCGGTTCGCCGCCGCGAGCCGCCCGCTCCACATCGCCTCCAGCGCCAGCCGCCAGCCCTTCGGCGCGTCCGGGCGCCCGAGCCGCCGCACCTCGTGCAGCAGCCGCATGTAGCGGTCGATGCCGCCGCGCTCCTCCGGGAACAGCGCCACCAGCCGATCCCGGTACAGCCCGGTGTCCGCCGGGATGCGGAACCGGATGTCCGGAAAGATCAGCTCATCGAACCCGTCCGGATCGAGCGGGCGCCAGTCGATCTCCACCCCGACCTCGCGCAGGCTCCGATCCATCCGCCCGCCGCTGCCGCCGCCGACGTAGTGCAGGCCGATGTCGAAGGTGTAGCGCGCCTCGCCGCTCCCGCGCGAGAACATCGTCGCGCAGCCGCCCGCCACGTAGTGCGAATCGAGCACCGCCACCGACCGCCCCTGCATCAGCAGCCGCACCGCCGCCATCAGCCCGCCCGGCCCGGCCCCGATGATCGCGACATCGACCCTGGCAGGAACCTCCCGGGCGACGCGCGCGCGGGTGTGGGCGGTGGGAAGGTGGACAGCGGACATAAAAGCTCCAGGCTCCAGAACCCCTATCCTGAACGCTCCGGCGCAAGGGCGCTGTCCTCTATCGAACTGGGCGGGAGACGCAGAGGGGGTGGTACCAGAGACGAACCGCCCCCTCTGCGTTGATGGTGGGGTCTGGTGGGGTCTGGTGGGGTAGACCCCACCAATGCGACACTGGTAGAACGCCAATAAAAAGGTCTGGTGGGGTCTGGTGTGGTCTATGGCCTGCTGCCCGCAATGTAGATCTGGAAAAAAAATATATATCCACAGCGGCTCTGATATTATTTTTTCTGTATTCTACACATGGAGGTAGTCTGTAGACCTCACCAGAC
>JBEIQZ010000627.1:0-3291 GCA_040376255.1 Alphaproteobacteria bacterium | reverse complement strand
TGTGTTAAGCTCGCCGCTAGCGTTCGTTCTGAGCCAGGATCAAACTCTCCAGTTATGGTGTTTGAACCTGTGTACTCCCGGACGGGGCAACCTGGACTATCCTTTTCAGGAGTCATCCCAGCCTGGCTCTCCCCGCCGGGCTCATCCGCCAATCCCTCATTCGGGACCGGGGATGAAACTCTCGGCATGTTATAGAAACTGCTACCAATATTTCAAAGATCGACACTTGTTCGGCGAGATACCGTTTGGCTCTCTTTCCGAAGCCCAACCCTCTTATCCGAAGGTGCTCAGGGCGTCAAGAAACTTTTTTGGATTTCTCTGTTCTCACAGAGACAACCGCAATTCCAGGACCCCCTCTAAATCACACGCCGGGGCTGATCCGTCAACCCCGGCATGCAGATTTCTGAGCAGATTCTCTGAGCAGATCCGCTGAGCAGATCCGCTGAGGTGCCTACAGGCAGCCGCCCGAAGGCAGGCTCCAGCCGGTGTAGAAGCCGACCTGGCCCGTCACATAGGACAGCACGACGTCCCCCTTCAGCTCCGACGAGTAGACCGCGTACTCCGTGATCCGGATGACCGTCAGGTACATGACCCCGTAGGCCAGCTCCGTGTCGTAGGTCTGCGCCCCGCCGCCGAGGCCGCCGGGGAAGGTGCTGAAGTAGGGGAGCTGCTCCAGCACTTCGCGCGGCACCTCCACCAGCGAGTCCTCATCGCGCTGGACGTTGTACGCGTCCGGCACCGTGATGACCGCGCGGCGCAGCGGGGTGTTGAGGCCGAACCAGCCGTAGGGCGAGATGTCGTAGGCGATCCGCACGTAGCTGCGGGCCGAGGTGATCTGGCCGTCCTCCCACGCCCCGCCCGGCCCCGACGGCTCCTCCACGTCCGCCAGCTTCACCACCGAAGGGCTCCAGTGGATCGCGTAGGGGACGTCGCTGCTGAGGCAGGGCTCGATCGAGTCGTTCGCCCAGCCGGTCGGGCTGTCGAAGCCGTCGACCGTCGCCACCAGCGGCTCGGGGAGGGTCAGCTCCGGCGCGGTGTCGCCGCCGATGCCGATCTCCTCCATCTCCAATTCCACCGTCGCGCCCGCGCGGCCCACGAAGAAGTCCACCGGCCGCGTCCCGTTCCAGATCGGCCAGTCGGCCTCGTAGGTGAGGGTCGGCACGCCGTTCTCGTCGAGGTGCTGGCAGAAGTCCAGATCGTTGCTGTGGTACTCCAGCCCGCTCTCGCAGCTCACTGCCCCGTCGAGCACCTCCGTCGGGGGCGTGCGCGCGCCGCTGATCACCCGCCCCTGCGAGGTCCAGGTCGCCGTCCCGTCCAGATCGACGCAGTAGGTCGACTCTGCGTCGACGTCGGTGCGGTGCAGCCGGATCGGCCCCGGATCCTCGCGCAGATCCTCCACCCCGAAGGAGAAGCGGCTCGCCGCCGGATCCTCCACCGTCCACTGCTCAGTGCTCTCGTCGAAGCTGCCCCAGAACGCCACGGACTCGGTGTGGTACCGGTTCGCCGCGAAGCTGAACGCCTCGGAGGTCCCGCCCATGCCCTGGCTGCTGTTGCCGGAGGACGGCGCGTAGCCGAACAGGCCGTCGTTGGTGAAGTTGTTGATGACGATGTAGGCCCGCTGGTTCGACGCGATGTCGCTCACGTCGTAGGTGTAGCCGCCCGAAACCACCGTGTAGCCGGTCGGCGTCGCGATCCGCACGTCCACCGCCCCGCCTTCCAGCGGCCCCGGCGGCACCTTGACCCGGATCGCGTCGTCCGTCACCTCCAGGATCTCCGCGTTGATCTGCGAGAACAACACGATCAGCCTGGCAGGATCGTCCCCGAAATTCGAGCCGGAGATCTCCACCTCCTGCCCCCCCGCGCTGCCCGCCTCCGAGGCGGGGCTCAGCCCATCCACCGCAGGCTTCGGCCCGCCGGAGTAGTAGGGGACCGGGGCCGTGAACGCAGGACAGCCCGCCGCACCCAGGCTCAGAAGCACCAGCAACCGACGCATGTTCCGCATGTTCACTCCCCGTACCAGAAGCGGCCGATGTCAATCACGCGGCTGGTGAGCTTCACCGGGCTCACCTCCAGCCGCTGCTCGTAGCTGTTCATCACCGGCGGCACCACGACCTCCGCCTCCGTCGAGCGCGCCAGGTAGAACACCGCGCCCTGCGCCCCGGCCCGGCGCGCGTAGATCAGCGCCTCCTCCAGCATCGCCTCAGTGAGCTGGAACTCGCCGTCGTCCTTCATCCGGCAGGTCACCTCAGCGACGTTGTGCAGCGGGTTGCCCTGCAGCGAGGGGATGTAGGTCCCGTCCGCCGTCTGGAGCCCGTCGTCGAACACCCACTCCCCCTCCTCGCAGGGGGCAGGCGCCCGGCGGCCATCCTCCACGTCGCCGTACTCAGCCACCACGTCGTCCGGCGCCGGCACCTTCACCACATACTCCTGGAACTCCGCGTCCGAGGCGTCCACCGGCCCGAGGAACCGCACCGCCAGCGAGACGATCTCGTTGGGGCTCTCCTCGTTGGGCGTCCAGCGGAACGTCACCGCCCCGTCCTCAGCCTCCCACGGCCCGGTGTAGAGCTGACCCTCCGGATCGCCCAGACCGGGGCTGCCCTGACAATTCTCAAGCGACTCCGGCGCGTTCTGCGGCGCCGCATAGGAGAAGCAGGTCGCCTGCGCGCCGCCGTCCGCGAGCACTTCGCCCGTCTGATCGTAGCGCGGCCCCGACCACTCCAGCATCACCGGCCCCAGATCGTTCGGGAGCGTCAGCACGGTGTTGCCGATCGCGTCCGAGGGCTGCGGCAGCGACGACACCGGCGCCTCCGGGGGCGCCATGCCGCCGGGGAACCGGAACGCCATCGACTGGCCCATCGGGAAGTTCGCCGGGCGCAGCGGAGAGTAGTCCGCCGATCCGTCGTCCGCCGGGAAGGAGGCCGACTGGTAGGTGTCGAACGCCGAGTAGTAGATGAACAGATCCTGCATGTTCACCGGGTAGCCCGAGGGCAGCCGGTCGAGCCGGAAGCCGCTCTTGCCGTCCGAGCTCTTGAACTCCATGTAGCTGCCGACGTCCACCGTCGTAAACGAGCCGATGGGGCCGCTGGCCTCGTAGGTCGTGTAGCAGCTCTCCTCAGTGTCCGGCGGCACCGAGGTGACGCCCCCGAGGCTGTCCGCCGCTGAGAGCTTCGTGTCGAACATATACGAGAACCCGTACACCGCCCGGTAGGGCGGCTGCGCCCCGCCGATGTCCGGCCCGATCTCGTCGAAGCTCTGGAAGCCCATCATCGCCAGCGAGAGCCCCGACCCGGT
>JBEIQZ010000538.1:0-4343 GCA_040376255.1 Alphaproteobacteria bacterium | reverse complement strand
GATCAACCCCGGCGCCACCGAGTCCTGCAACAGCGCCGATGACGACTGCGACGGCCAGACCGACGAGGCGGGCGCCACCGGCTCCGCCACCTGGTACCGCGACGCCGACAGCGACACCTGGGGCTCCCTCTCGACCTCCCAGAGCGCCTGCACCCAGCCCTCTGGCTACGTCGCCAGCTTCACCGACTGCAATGACGCCAACGCCGCGATCAACCCCGGCGCCACCGAGTCCTGCAACAGCGCCGATGACGACTGCGACGGCCAGACCGACGAGGCGGGCGCCGCCGGCTCCACCGTCTGGTACCGCGACGCCGATAACGACAGCTACGGCGGCCCCGTCACGCAGTCAGCCTGCACGCAGCCCTCCGGCTATGTCGCCACCTCCACCGACTGCAACGACAGCAGCTCCGCCGTGAACCCCGGCGCCACCGAGTCCTGCAACACCGTCGACGACGACTGCGACGGCCAGACCGACGAGG
Organism: Alphaproteobacteria bacterium; assembly: GCA_040376255.1. GTDB lineage: Bacteria > Myxococcota_A > UBA796 > UBA796 > SXON01 > JBEIQZ01. The sequence continues at coordinate 3,864 of JBEIQZ010000538.1, read as the reverse complement.
GCAGCATCGGCGCGACCTGGTACCGCGACGCCGACGGCGACACCTGGGGCAGCGCGGCCGGCGGCACCCGGCAGGCATGCGCGCAGCCGTCCGGCTACGCCGCCACCGCCACCGACTGCGACGACAGCAGCGCGGCGAGCTACCCCGGCGCCGCTGAGATCTGGTACAACGGTGCGGACAACGCCTGTAACGGCGGCGACGACTACGATCAGGACGGCGACACATACCGATCCGCGCTGTACGGCGGGACAGACTGCGACGACACCGCCGCCGCGATCCGCCCCGGCGCCACCGAGATCTGGTACGACGGGATCGATCAGGACTGCTCCGGCGGCTCGGACTACGACCGGGACGGCGACGGGCAGACCTCCTCCTCCCACGGCGGGGCTGACTGCAACGACAACAACGCCGCGATCCGCCCCGGCGCCACCGAGATCTGGTACAACGGCGCGGACGAGGACTGCGACGGCAACGACACCGATCAGGACGGCGACGGCTGGGCGCTCGCAAACGACTGCGACGACACCGCAATCGGCGTCTATCCTGGCGCTCCGGACGCCTTCTATGACGGCACCGACAGCAATTGCGATGGCCGCTCCGACTACGACGCGGACGGCGACGGCCACGACAGCGACGCATGGGGCGGCGATGACTGCGACGACGCCGCCGCCGCGATCTACCCCGGCGCTACCGACGTCTTCTATGACGGCGTGGACGCGGACTGCGGCGGCGACTCTGACGACGACGCGGACGGCGATGGTTTCGACACGCAGTCCCGCGGCGGCGATGACTGTGACGACGCCGACGCGGCCCGCTACCCCGGCGCCCCGGAGATCCCCGGCGACGGCATCTTCCAGGACTGCGACGCCGCTACCCTGGGCGACCTCGACGGGGACGGGGTGCTCTCTGCGGCCTATGGCGGCGACGACTGCGACGACTCCAACGCCGACCGCTATCCCGGCAACCCCGAGGTCTGGTACGACGGGACAGATCAGGACTGCGACGGCAACGACGACGACCAGGACGGCGACGGCTGGGGGCGCTCCGCTGACTGCGACGACCTCGACGCCGGGATCAGCCCGGACGCCCTGGAGATCTGGTACGACGGGACGGATCAGGACTGCGACGGCAACGACACGGATCAGGACGGCGACGGCCAGGCGGCGGTCATCTCCGGCGCCCCCGACTGCGACGATCTCGATCCGGCGGTGTTCAGCGGCGCGGTCGAGGTGCTGGCCGACGGCGCGGATCAGGACTGCTCCGGCGGCTCCGACTTCGATCAGGACGGCGACGGCGCGGACGGCAGCTACGCAGCCAATGACCACGGCGGCACGGACTGCGATGACACCGACGCGGCCCGCTACCCCGGCGCCCTGGAGGTCTGGTACGACGGCATCGACGGCGACTGCTCCGGCGGCTCCGACAATGATCAGGACGGGGACGGCGATGATCAGGCGGCCTCCGGCGGCGGAGACTGCGACGACACCGATCCCGCCGTCTCCTCCATCGCTTCGGAGATCTGGTACGACGGGACAGATCAGGACTGCGACGGCGACGACGACGACCAGGACGGCGACGGCCGGGGGCGCTCCGCTGACTGCGACGACCTCGACGCCGGGGTCAGCCCGGACGCGCCGGAGGTCTGGTACGACGGGACGGATCAGGACTGCGACGGCAACGACGACGATCAGGACGGCGACGGGAGCGCCCTCAGCGACGACTGCGATGACGCCGACCCGTCCAGCTATCCGGGTAATCCTGAGACCTGGTACGACGGCATCGACGGCGACTGCTCCGGCGGCTCCGACCTCGATCAGGACGGCGACGGCGAGGACAGCGACCGCTACGGCGGGGCCGACTGCGATGACACAGATCCCGCGATCTCTCCTTCCGTGGCCGAGAGCTGGTACAACGGGGTGGACGAGAATTGCGATGGAAACGACGACGATCAGGACGGCGACGGGTATGCGCTCGCGGCGGACTGCGACGATCAGGACGCTTCGCGCGCGGAGGACTGTGACGGGGACAGCGGCGACACTGCAGACAGCGGCGACACTGCAGACAGCGGTGACACTTCAGACAGCGGCGACACCGGCGGAGCGGGCGACACCGGGAAGGAGCCGGATGGCTGCGAGGGGTGCGCGACGGGCGGGGGGGGCGTCGGGCTGGCGCTGATCGGGCTGCTGGTGGGGGGGCGGAGGCGGAGAGGGGGGAGAAAGGCATATTATTCAAACTGATTTTCTTGGGAGCCTTTTCCCTCTCTCTGTCCCCCCTTGCGTCCCAGCCCCTCCCTTCTTATCTCCCCTCCATGTCCTTCGATCACGCCTCCTCCTTCAACACCAACGCCGCCGCCTACGCAAGATCGCGCCCGGTCTGGCCTGACGAATTGTTCGACTGGATCGCCGCTCAGTCCGGGGGCCGTCGGCTGGCGGTGGATGTGGGGGCGGGGGCGGGTCAGGCGTCGCTGAAGCTGAAGCAGTGCTTCCGGCGGGTGATCGCGGTCGATCCGGGGGGAGCTGCTGGCGCAGATCCCGCAGGTTCCGGGGCTGGATCGGCTGCAGCAGCGGGGGGAGGAATTGGAGATCGGGGATCGGGCGAACGTCGTGACGGCGTTCCAGTCGCTGCACTGGTTCGCGGGGGAGGCGTTCAACGCGCGGGTGGCGCGGGCGCTGGTGCCGGGCGGGCTGTTCATGGCGGCGGGCTATGTGTGGTTCCGGGTGGAGCCTGCGGTGGACGCGCTGTTGCACCGGGAATTGCTTCCTGCGCTCTCGCCGCACTGGGCGCGACAGAACCGGCTGTTGTTCGACAATTACCTGGGGCTGCAGTTCCCGTGGCCGGAGGTGGTGTCGCCCCCGGCGGTGATCCGGCTGCAGTGGACGCGCGCAGAATTGCTGGGCTACATCGGGACGTGGTCGGCGGTCCAGCGGTTGCGGGAGGAGGGGGAGTCCGACGGGGAGGCGGGGGTGCTGGAGCGGTTCGCGGCGGCGCTCGCGGGGCTGTGGCCGGACGGGGAGGTGCGGGAGGTGCGGATGCCGCTGGCGGTGCGGGCGTTCCGGGTCAACGGGGGCCCGCTTCCCGGCTTGCTTTCACGGAAGGCTTGATCTACGCTCTGATCGGGGGAGGTCAGGATGAGCGGGACGGAGCCTCTGGAGTCGGCGGAGCAGGGTCAGGAGCAGGAGCGGAGCCACGCGCCGGAATTGGCGGAGGAGGTCGGCCTCGGCGGGACTCCGGGCGCGGAGGCGGCGAACGCGGCGCTGCGGGCGCTGTCGCGGGCAGCGCGATCCTTCCTGATCTACGAGCCGCACAACGAGGCGATCCGGACGTTCCTCCAGCTCTACCGCGACAGTTTTGTAAAGGCGCTCGCCTTCGGGCCGCTGCAGCTGGACATCCGGCCCTTCGAGATGGTGCGGGCGGGGGAGGTGGTCTATCTGGAGCGGGATCGCGGCCGGTCGCTGGCGTTCCGGATGTTCCGCGACGGGGTGCGGAAGCTGACGTTTGAGGAGGAGGTTCCCTGGGAGGAGCTGCTGAAGCTGCTGGAGATCCTGTCGATCCGCTACACCGGGGTGCGCCAGCAGGAGGACGACATCGTCACCCTGCTGTGGAAGGCGGGGTTCACGAAGATCGCCATCGGGGCGGTCGAGGGCTTCGTGCCGGACGAGGAGGAGGCGGGCGGGCTGCCGGGGATGGAGGACATCGGCGGGGCGGAGGCGCGCGCGGAGGGGGCGCAGCCGGAGCGTGAGCCGGGGGGGCAGCCGGAGCGGGCAGAGCGGGCAGAGCGGCCTGAGCGCGCGGAGCGGTACGATCAGAGCGCTGATCAGCGGGGCATGGACGGGGGCGTCTCAGTGGAGGTGCCGACGGACTGGG
>JBEIQZ010000321.1:0-7200 GCA_040376255.1 Alphaproteobacteria bacterium | reverse complement strand
GGGCCGGATCTCTCAGGGTGCAGGCGGTTAGAGGAGCTGCCGGAGGCGTGTCCGCGGTATGTGCGGCGGATCGAGGAGGGGGGGGGGGGGCCGGGGGCGCTGCGCGGGGTGGGGGCGGGGAGAGAGGCGGTGGTGGAGAGAGGGGGGATCACGGCGGCACGGTGACACGGCGAAAGACGAAAGGCGGCACGGCGAAAGGCGAAAGGCGAGGGGGAGAGGGGAGAGGGGGGCGAGGATGATTGTGGTGGGGGGGGAGGAGGCGGCGGGGATGGTGGCGGCGGGGGCGTCGGTGCTGGATGTGCGCGGGGTGGTCGCGTATACGCGGGGGCATGTGCCGGGGGCGGTGCGGGTGAGCTGGCGGATCGGGACGGCGGGGGGGACGTACGGGGAATTGAGGGGGGAAGGGGAGGCGGCGGGGGCGTTCGCGGCGGCGGGGGTGGATCGGGGGAGGACGGTGCTGGTGGTGGGGGACTGGGACAGGGGGTGGGGAGAGGAGGGGAGGATCGCGTGGGATCTGATGTACCTCGGGCACCGGGATGTCCATGTGCTGAGGGACGGGATGGCAGGGTGGGGCGGGGGGGTGGAGTACCTGGGGCCGGCGGTGCGGGCGGGGGTGTTTGAGGCGGAGCCGAGGCCGGAGTACCGGGCGACGCGGGCGGAGGTGGAGGCGGCGGTGAAGGGGGGCGGGCGGATCGTGGATGTGCGGGAGCCGGAGGAGTATGCGGGGGCGGTGTTGTATGGGGAGGCGCGGGGAGGGCATATAGCGGGGGCGGTGTCGGTGCCGTGGAGGGGGTTTTTGAGGGGGGGGGCGGGGGGCTTGGCGGGGACAGGGGGATCGGGGGCGCTGATCGTGCATTGTACGGGCGGGGTGCGGAGCGCGATGGTGTGGGTGATGCTGATGGACGCAGGGGTGGTGGCGAAGCACTATGATGGCGGGTGGTGGGACTGGAGCAGGAGCCATGCGGGAGGGTGAGGGGGAGTCGGGGATGGGTATGGGGATGGGGGGGGCGGTGTCGGTGGTGATCGAGGTGCCGCGCGGGAGCTTTTTGAAGCGGGAGCTGGCGGAGGACGGGCGGGGGGGGCGGGGGCGGGGGCGGGGGAGGATCGAGTACGTGTCGCCGCTGCCCTGCCCGTTCCACTACGGGAGCATTGAGGGGACGCGGGGCGCGGATGGAGATGCGCTGGACGCGGTGGTGCTGGGCGGCGGGGCGGCGCGGGCCGGGGAGCGGCGGGCGGGGCGGGTGATCGGGGTGGTGCGGTTCGTGGACGCGGGGGTCTGCGATGACAAGTACGTGGTCAGGGCAGACGGGGAAGGAGCGGTGGGAGGGACAGGGGCGGCGGGGGCGACGGTATGGGAGCGGCGGCTGGTGGAGGGGTTTTTTGGGGTGTACGGGCCGATCAGGTACGCGATGAACCGGGCGCGGGGGATGCGGGGGGAGACGGGGTATCGGGGGGCGGAGTGGGGGGAGGAGCGGGGGGCTGCTGGAGGGCGCTGATGGCGGCGCGGAGGGTCTGCAGGATGTGCGCGTCCATGTCGGGCGGGATCTGCGCGGCGCGGAGCAGCGGGGCGAGGCGGACGGTGTTCCGGTAGCCCTCAGCGAGCCGCCCGCAGTCGGGGCAGCGCGCGACATGCCGCTGGAGGGCGCCGAGCTGATCGGGGGGGAGATCGCCCGCGAGCCAGTCGCCGAGCAGGCGGCTGAGCTCCTGGCAGGTGAGCCGGGGGATGGCGGGGGTCATGCGCCGCTCCCGTGGAAGCGCGCGAGGTGGCCGCGCAACGCGAGGCGCGCCCGGTGGAGCCGGGTCTTGACGTTCGGGACGCTCAGATCCAGCATCTCCGCGATCTCCTGCATCGCAAACCCCTCCACATCGGCCAGCCGCCACACCTCCCGATGCCCGTCCGGCAACATGGTTTCAGCCTCCAGCAGCGCCTGCGCCAGCCGGTGGCGGTCGAGCTCCTGCTCAGGATCGGGAGGGCCGCCGCTGATCGGGGCGCGGAAGTGGCCGTCGGGCAGGAAGTGCTCCGGCAATTCTTCGATGCTGAGGTTCTGGAGGTCGTGCGCGCGGAGCGGGGCGATCGGGCTTCGCTGCTGCCGCCTGAGCCGCATCCGGGCGTGGTTGAGCGCGATCCGGGCGAGCCAGGCCGCCGCGCGCCCGGGCTGCTCCAGCGCCCCGATGCCCCGCATCGCCGAGATCGCCGTCTCCTGCAGGATCTCCGCCGCCTCCTGCGGATCGCGGCACAGCCCCAGCGCCACCGACCAAAGCCGCTGCCGGTGCCGCAGCAGCAAAGCCGCGAGCGCCGCCCGATCGCCGGCCTGTGAGCGCGCCGCCAGCACCCCGTCCGGCAGATCCCCGGTCAGCAGATCCACCGTCAGCAGATCATCGTCATCCTGCGGGTTCATGCGGCGCCCGTCCCCGGCGCAGGGTATCGCCCCGCCCGGTCAGCCGCCAGTTACGTGGCTCTCGGTGGCCTCGATGTAGCTCACCAGCGAGTCGGCGATCTCGTTCCGCAGGAATTCCTCATCGCCGATGGGCGTTATCGTCTCGGCCCAGGTCGCGGCGAACCAGATCAGGCCGTTGTCGGTCTCTGCCCAGAATTCCGCCTGGAAGCAGCCGATGGCCTTCACCACCTCGTCGTCGCTGTGGCCCTCCTCGTAGAGCCAGGTGCGGAAGGCGATCACCTGTGTCCCGTCCGCGTCGACCCAGGTGTAGTCCTTCCGCGTGTTGTAGGGGAACTTCCACATGCTCTGGATGCGCATCGTCTGGTTGTCGGTCCGCAGCGTCCCCTCCCCGCCGCCGAAGGCCGCCGCGTCGCCCTCGACGATGCTCCGGGTCCACGACTCGTAGTGCGCCGGATCCGCCCACTGCTGATCGGTCTCGGCCATCGCCTCCGCGTAGCCCGTGATCCCCCCGCCGATCCTCCGCGCCAGCGCCGCCCCGATCAGCCCCGACTCCGTCACGTTCGCGCTGAACGTCATGTCGTCGAGCGTCGATAAGGCAGGGGGCTCCATCTCGTACTGCGTCTCGTCCGCCGCCGCGTCCTCTGCATAGGGCAGCAATTCTGTGACGATCCCGGGCAGATCCTCTGTCTCGAAGTCCGTCAGCAGCGCCAGCGTCAGCTCCGACTGCGTGCGCGGCGCGTCCTCGCTCTTGTCCTTGCCAGTACACCCCGCCAGCGCGCCGAGCGCCAACAGCGACAGGTAGAGCGCGGTGGGGGATGCTGTGGGGGATGCTGCCTGTGATGCTGTCGCGCCTGCCCGCATGTGCCTTCCTCGCTGAGCAGCGTAGCATGCAAGATATGGAAAGTCAGCTTTCCATCTGGTCAAACCGAGGTTCTCCTTGACAGTCCGCCGCTTTCCGGTACGCTGACAGGCAGGTGAGGTTCCCATGCGTCTGAGTGTGTTGCGTGTGCTGAGTCTGCTGTCGGTGGTCGCGGGTTGCACGCTGGACTACGGCGTCTCCGGCGAAAAGAACCAGCCCGGCGCGGACACCGGCACCTCCTCCTCCGACACCGACGGCGATCCCCGCCGCGACGAGTGTCCTGATCCGGACACGACGCCCATCGACGTGCAGATCGACGAGAGCTGTGAGGCGCCCCCTGAGGTCGGGGCGTGGACGCCGGTGGTGGAGTGGACGAGCAGCGCGGTCGGGGACTCCTACGCCTCGCCGGTGGTCGGGCAGCTCACCGATGACAACGGGGACGGGGTGATCGACGATCAGGACATGCCCGACATCGTGGTCGCCGGGACGGGCGGCCTGATCTCGGTGATCTCGGGCGACGGGAGCCGCGTCCACTGGCAGGGCGGCAACCTCGGCTCTGAGCCCAGCACCCCGGCCATCGCCGATCTCGACAACGACGGGCGCCCGGAGGTGATCGCCACCGGCAGCACCGGCGCCTACGCCTTCCGGGGCGACAGCGGCCAGGTCTACTGGTCCAACGCCCAGGTCGGCAGCACCCAGTTCATCTGCGGCGGCGTCGCGGTGGCCGATCTGGAGGGCGACGGGCGCCCCGAGATCATCCAGGGCGGCTACGTGCTGGAGGGCCGCACCGGCAACCTCCGCTTCCGCGTCGCCGGGATGGGGACCGGCTACACCGGCTCCACCTTCGCCTCCTTCGGCGTGGCCGCCGACATCGATCAGGACGGCGATCAGGAGGTCGTGACCGGCAACGCGATCTATGACGCCAGCGGCAACGAGCTGTGGAGCACCCGCCAGAACGACGGCTTCGTGGCGGTCGCCAACTTCGACCGCGATCCGGCGGGCGAGATGGTCGTGTCGTGGTACCCCGGCATGGTGCGCCTGCAGGACGACGACGGCACGGTGTTATGGAGCGGCTCCTACACCGGCAACACCGTCGGCCCGCCCACCATCGCTGACTTCGACGGGGACGGCGAGCCGGAGATCGGCGTGGCCGGGAACGGCGTCTACGTCGTTATCGAGACCGACGGCACCCGGAAGTGGACCCGCAACGTCGTCGACTACTCCAGCGGCTTCACCGGCTCCTCAGTGTTCGACTTCGAGGGCGACGGCAAGGCCGAGGTCGTCTACGCCGACGAGAACGATCTCTGGGTGTTCAACGGCGAGAACGGCCAGGTCAAGCTGCAGGAGACCTTCCACTCCAGCGCCACCTGCTCCGAGAACCCCACCATCGCCGACGTCGACAACGACGGTCAGGCCGAGATCATCTACACCAGCAGCAACTACTCCCAGAACGTCTCCGGCGTCACCGTCGTCGGCGATCAGGCGCAGAGCTGGCGCCCCGCCCCGACCATCTGGAACCAGCACGCCTGGTCGATCACCAACGTCAGCAATTCTGCCGGCAGCATCCCGCGCATCCCCGCGACCAACTGGCTGCTCTACAACAACTTCCGCTCCGGTGACCTCGCCTCTGCCACCGGCGGCGTCCTGCCCGACGCCGCGCCCGTCCTCGGCGAGCGCTGCGACATCGAGTGCGCCGACGGGCGCGTCCGCGTCAGCTTCTACGTCGGCAGCATGGGGATGTCAGAATTGCCCGCCGGGGTCAACGTCTCGCTCTACGCGAAGCAGGGGCCGAACTGGAACCTGCTGGAGACCCGCGCCGTCAGCGGCGCCATCGGGGCCGGCACCAGCTCCGAGGCCCTCGTCTTCGACATCGACACCGCCGACCTCCCCGCCGACACCGTCAAGTTCGTCGTGGACGACGCCGCAGGCACTCAGGCGCTCAGCGAGTGCCACGAGGACAACAACGAGATCATCGTCGAAGGGCTCTGCGAGTAGCGCCGCCGGGGCGCTGCCAGCAGCGCCCTACTCCTCCGCGATCCACTGCGCCCCGACGATCTTCTTCACAACCTCGATCCGCTGGGCGTAGTGCTTCGCGCAGAGCGCCTGCGCCGGATCGGCCTGCGCCGCCTTCATCGCGGCGAAGGTCGGTAAAATCCGCATCACCGCGCTGCTCTCAGCGAAGCAGGCGCGCGAACCCTTCTCGGCCCAGGTCGGGATGGCCTCCAGCTTCGTCACCTGCGCTTTTCCGTCCACGCGCTCCATGCGGACGCGCACCATCAGGCCGTCCCGGCGCAGCCCCGCCGAGGTGACGGAGCCGGGGACGTATTCGAGGCCCTGGCCGGTCATGAAGTTGCCCATGCTGAACACCACGAAAGCGCGGCGCCCGTCGGGGGTGTCCCGCCACTCGATGGGCTGGAGGACGTGCGGGTGGTGGCCGAGGATGCCGTCGATGCCGCCGTCGAGCAGCTTGTAGGCGGCGGCGCGATCCGAGGGCCAGGGGGTGTTCTGGTACTCGACGCCCCAGTGGATCGACACGAGGACGAGCTCCGCGCCGCCCTCCTTCCGGGCGCGCTCGGCGGCGGCGAGGATCTTCGGGACGTCGAAGGAGAACACGCAGGGGTCGCCGGGGCCCTTGTTGTTGTGGGCGTTGTGGATGCTGGTGGCGGAGATCCAGCCGATCTTCAGGCCGTTGTTCTCAAAGATCTGGTACTGCTGCGCGGCCTCGCAGGTCGGCCCGGCCCCGGCGTGGATCAGCCCGACCTCGTCGAGGTGGGTGACCGTCTCCAGCATTCCCTTGATCGTCTGATCCCAGACGTGGTTGTTGGCGATGGACACCGCGTCGAAGCCCGCGTCCTTGATCGCCTTCGCCAGATCCAGCGGCGCGTTGAACACCATCGAGGCCGTCGCGCCGTTCCGGATCGGGGCGATGGGGGTCTCCAGGTTGAGGATCGCCAGATCGGCGGCGGCAGCGGTGGCCTTGATCTCCGCGAACAGGCTGTCCCAGCCCCCGTTGCCCGCCGGGTTCTCTGTTAAAGCGCCCTGCCGCGCGGCGGAGGACTTGATCGAGCCGTGGGGGATCACGTCCCCGGCGGCGATCAGCGTCAGCACCGGCGGCGGGGGCGGCGGCGGCGGCGGAGGAGGCGGAGGCGGCGGCGGGGGCGGCGGTGGCGGCAGCGCCTCCATCGACGGGCCGCCGGGGAAGCAGGCGGGCAGCAGGAGCGGCGCGGCGAGGATCGCCGACAGGGAGAGCAGGGCAGCTGCGGAGAGGGAGGGGAGGGCGCGCGACATGGCGAATGCTAACCTGTCTCTGGAGGCGGACTGCGATATGCTGGGAACGCGCCGACAGCGCCCTGGGGCTTCATGTGGAAGACGTTCGGACTCCTGTTCCTCTCCAACATCTTCATGACCTTCGCGTGGTACGCGCACCTGCGGGAGCTGAAGGAGAAGCCGGTGTGGGTGGCGATCCTGGTGAGCTGGGGGATCGCGCTGCTGGAGTACTGCATCATGGTTCCGGCGAACCGGCTGGGGGTGGAGCAGCAGCTAAGCGTGTCGCAGCTCAAGGTGGCGCAGGAGATTATCACAATGATCGTCTTCGCCGGGTTCGCCACGTTCTATCTGCGGGAGCGGCTGACGCTTAACTTCCTCGGGGCGGCGATGTGCATGGCGGGGGCGGCGTGGTTCATGTTCCGCAAGTGAGCAGGAGGCAGGCGCCTGCGCTCGCGCCTGCGCTTGCGCTCGCGCTTGCGCTCGCCGGGGTGGGCGCGTGGGCGTCTGCGGCGCCGCTGCGCGAGGTGGATCGGGCGCGCCTGCTGTGGGGGCTGCTGGCGGAGGGGCCGGGCGCGCTGCTCTCGCTGCCGGAGGGCGCGGGGCGCTGGCTGGAGGCGTCGATCTGGTGGCTCTCGGCGCAGACCGGGATCGACGGAGAGGCGGCGCGGGCGGCGG
>JBEIQZ010000167.1:0-10652 GCA_040376255.1 Alphaproteobacteria bacterium | reverse complement strand
CTCGTCGACCGTCACGCTGTTCCTGCAGGCCACCAGCTACCAGGCCTTCGACACCCTCCTGACCGTCACGGCAGAGGACGCCACGATCGGCGTGGTCACGCTGCCCGTGCGCGCCACCGTGCTCGCGGACGCCGACGCCGATGGCTTCGACCTGCTCGACGCCGGCGGCACCGACTGCGACGACACCGACCCCGACCGCTACGGCGGCTATGAGTGCCGCCCCGCCGCGACCTGCACGCGCCCCGCGCTCTCCGTGATGGAGGCGCAGGACCCGCTCGGATCGATGGATCTGGTCTACGACGCCAATTGCAACGCCTACGTCTCGAACGTCGTCGGCCTCGACTGGGTGCGGATCATCACGCCCGCCGGAGCGGTCACCGACATCTCCACCTACGGCAACTACAACCTTCCCTCGCTCGACCTCATCCCCGGCACCACCACCATCGTCGCCGCCGGGAACGACAACAGCGTCCACTGGGCGCTCCGCCAGAGCGGCAACAGCCTCGCGCGGCTCGCGCAGGGCACCTACGCCACCGGCGCCAATTGGAGCGCCACCACCTACCTCAACCGGGGCGCCCCCGCCGTCACCGCCGGGGCCGACCGCATGTGGGTCGCAAACTTCGCCGGGAACGGCACGATCTCCGCCGTCACCTACGCCGGGGCCGCCACCACCCTCGCCACCCTCGCCGCCCGCGTAGAGGGCCTCGACGCCGGCAGCGACGGCACCCTCTACGCCTCCTCCGGCACTGGCGTCTACACCGTCGACCCCTCCACCGGCGCCGCCGCCCTGTTCCTCTCCATCGGCGCCACCGCCCTCGATCTCGTCGTCGACTACAACGACGACATCTACGTCGAGACCACCGACAACCGCGTCTGGCACTACGACGCCTCCGAAGGCACCACCGCCCTCTACGCCAGCGTCACCGGCGACGGGCGGCTCGCGATCAGCCCCGACGGCTGGCTGGTGCGCCTGATGCCCTACGCCGGAACCTGCGGCGCGAGCTACTGCTACGGCAACTACGAGGAGTGGGCGCTCCCTTAGCCCGGCACCCCGTCCACCGCCTCCAGCACCGCCGGCACCTGATCCGCGCTGTTCGGCCAGTGCGGCGAGAACCGCAGGCACCCGTCCGGCTGCGAGCAGGCGATCCCGGCCTCCGTCAGCCCGCGCCACAGATCAGGGAGCGCGACCCCGGCGGGCGGGCGCACCGAGAGGATGTAGGAGCGGCCCGACGGGTGCGCGCTCCGCAGGCTGACAAAGCCGCGCGCCACCAGCCCGCGCTCCAGCGGATCGAGGATGCCCTGCACATGCGCGAAGATCTGCGCCGGATCGAGCCGCGCGATGATCTCCACTGCAGGCTCCCACCCGGCGAAGCCCAGCGTGTTGAACGCGCCGATCTCCAGGAACCCCGGCGCCGGGCGCAGGGGCCGGTCGTAGCGCAATTCGCCCTCGCGGAACAGGAAGGCCGCGCTGTCCTGGTGCGACAGCCACCCCGCCACATGCGGCTCCAGCGCGCAGCCCTCCCGCGCATACAGCAGCGCGCAGCCCTCCGGCCCCATCAGCCACTTGTGGCTCCCCGCGACGAGGTAGTCGACCCCCAGCGCCGCGACATCCACCGCGTCGCTCCCGAGGAGCTGGATCGCGTCCACCGCGATCTCCGCCCCGTACCGGCGGCAGAGCCGCGCCATCTCCCCGACCGGCATCCGCAGCCCGGTCTGGAACTGCACCGCGCTCACCGCCAGCAGCCGCACGCCCCGCCGCAGCAGCGCCTCCAGCCGCTCCAGCCCCGCGCCCGCCGCGCCCTGCGGATCAGGCCGGAAGTCCTCCGCCGACAGCCACGCGATCTCCAGCCCGTGCCGGCGCGCCGCCTGCTGCCAGGGGGTGACGTTGGTGGGGAACTCGCCGCGCAGCAGCACGATCCGGTCGCCCGCGCGCCACGGCATGCAGACCGCCAGATCCGCGATCGCGCGGCTGGTGCTGGAGGAGAGCGCCACCTGCGAAGCCGGGGCGTTGATCAGCGACGCCAGCCAGAGCCGCAGGCGATCCCGCTGCTCCATCCAGCTCATCCACGCCGCCGCCCCCCGGCGCGCGTAATCCGTGAGCGCCGCCTGCAGCCCCGCGATCACCGCCTCTGAGGGAGGAGAGACCGCCGCATGGTTCAGATAGACCCGTGCCTGAACCTGCGGAAACAGACCACGATCTCCAAGAGACGCCCCGATCAAGCGCCTACTTGGTCTCTTTATGCTTGGTGACCTTCCGCTCGTAGCGGCAGTACTTGTTCAGCTCCAGGCGCGCTGAGGTGTTCTTCTTGTTCTTCTGGGTGGTGTAACGGTTCACGCCGGGAATGCCGCTTTCACGGCAGGTGGTGCATTCCAGGGTGATGACCATGCGGCCCTGTGCCTTCTTCTTGGCCATAGCAAACTCCAAAGCAATTGGCCCCGCCAGCTATCCGGCGCGGTGGGGCGCGTCAAGGTTTCAGTCCATCTTCCGGTCGATGTTTCGGGAGGGGATGCCCCGTGAGGTCAGGTCTTAAGCTCTTCGATGGCCCGGATGATCTCGGAGGCGGTGATGGCGTCCAGCGCGCTGAACTTCTCGCCGTCCTGGGTGTACCAGGAATTGCGCTTGCTGATCGTCACCATCTCCAGGGTCTGTTCGGGGTTCTCGGCGACCATGCCGGTCCAGATGCCGGGGTCGAGGTGGAGGTGGATGTCGCGGTCGGGGACGGTGGTGGGGCGCTCCATCCAGCAGACCACGCCCGCATCCTGCGGCTGGCCGCGCTGCCATCCCCGGTTGGCGAGGCCCAGCACCTTGCCGGTCGGCACCTTGACGCCCTTCCAGCGGCTGAGGCTGTTCGCCTCGCGCTCCTCCGGGGTGAGCGCGTAGCAGGAGCGCCCGAGCTGGGAGAAGGGCTGGAGGATCTCGTAGTCGGCGAAGAGCTGCCCGAACTGCGCGGCGGTCTCCGCCGGGATCTCCAGAGCATGCGCCACCCCGACCCGGCTCTCCCCGCCCTCCGGCAATTCAGACAGTAATTCAAACGGGTTGTCGTCCCCGTCCGAGAAGCTGCCGTCCTCGGCCACCCGGAAGCAGGCGGTGAGGCGGCCCTCGCCGTCGTACTGGCCCCAGACGAGGCGGCGCACGATGTGGAGCAGCAGCGGGTGTTCGACGAGGAAGGTGCGGAACACGGAGGGCTCCCAGCGGCGCTGGAGGCACATCGCGGACTCCAGCCGGATGAGCTGCTGGCTCGCCAGCGCCTTGCCGTCCTTCTTCAGCGCCTTCCAGGTCTCCTGGGCCTCCTTCGCCTTCTCAGCGTCGTCGGCCTTCACCGGCTTAGGCAGGTCGGGGAGCTGCTTCCCGTCCGCCGCGATGATCGAGGGGCGGAGCAATTCGTCGAACCGGACGGTGAACTGGCGCGGCCCGAAGTCCAGCACCATCGATCCCTGCTCGTCGAGGCCCAGATCCGGCACCAGCCGGTCGGCCAATTCCTCCTGGGTCAGCCCGCGCGTCTCGGCGACCTGGGTGATCTTCTCGCGCGCCGCCTCCTGCAGCCCCTTGAACTTCACCTTCTGGGCGATGCCGTTGAGGTGCATCAGCGCGACGTCCGTCCCGATCCCCGCCAGCACGTCCAGCCCGGTGACCGCGCGCTGGTGCTGCGCCTCGCCCGGCCACGCCCGGATCATCGGCGCCAGCTTCCGCGCCACCTCATCGTTCCCGAGCAGCCCGGCCGCCCGGAACGCCCACCCCTCCTTCGACGGCGCCCCGGCCAGCAGCCACGCCTGCAGGAGATCCCAGGCGAAGTCCCCGACCGACTCCGCCGTGCACATCTCCTTCAGCGCCGCGATCCCGCCGTAGGGCTCCTCCAGCGAGCTGAACGCCAGCATCACCCCCAGCGCCTCCATCGATGCCAGCGGGAGCGAGCGGTCGCTCCCCTTCAGCCGGGGCCGCGCCAGCCCCGCCGCCGACCAGAACTCCGGCATCTTCGGGATCTTCGTCGGCACGGTGTCGAGCGGATCGGTGTTCAGCACCTCGTGTACCGCGTCGATGCTCCCCGCCCCGCCCGGCTGCGCCTCGTACTGCGCCGCCACCTCCCGGATCAACGCATCATGCCCCATCCGGACGAGCTGCCGCAGGGTGATCCCCGCCGCGTCCCGATCCTTCCCCATCTTGCCGACCGCAGGCGGGATCAGCGCGAGGATCGCCATCTCCGGGTGCGCCCGCAGCCACGCCAGCGCCTCAGCCCGCGCCTTCCGCCGCCACGCCAACGCCGAGGCGATATCCAGCGCCGCGTCGGGGTGGCGCACCGGCATCAGCACCTCCAGCACCGCAGGGCTGCGCCCGGTGCGCGCGAGGAGGCCGGGCAGCGCCGGGAGCCCGTGAACCGCGACCATCTGCTGCTCGACCTGGACGCCGTAGCTGTTGAAGGACTGTGTCGAACATTCGTTCCACAGGATCAACGACAGCCGGGTCGGCATTTGCGGGATATACCAGCAGGATCGCCATTTATTTTGTTCAAGCGACGCCTTCAGCTCCTGCCGCGCCGCCGCGTCCTCGCCCTCTCCGAGCCGCGCCGCGCTCGGCGGCAGGTACATGCTCTGGAGTTGCCGCTCGATGTTCTCCGGCGACATGTCCGGCACAGCCTTCGCCAGGTAGCCGCGCCACTCGTTCTCCTGCCCCTCCTTCCACTCCAGCGAAGGCGCGCACGGCAGCCGGTTCAGGGTGAGGATCTTCAGCTTTGACGCGCGCTTTGGCTCCAGCCAGGGCGGACGGACAAAGACGCGGTGTAATTCCTCCGGCGCGGCGTCCGGGGTGGGGGTGATCCGCTGGATGATTGCCCGGATGAGCTGCTGCTGAGCGGGCGGGAGCGTCGGCAGCAGCGCGATCAGCCGCCCGTCGTCGCGCCGGAGCGCCTGGGAGAGCATCGTCTCAGCGGTGGCGGAGCGGCTGCTGCGGTTCAGCGCGAGCTGCGCTAGCAGATCCGCCGCAAAGTGGGGCCAGCGCAGCACCGCCGCCTGCGCCTCCGGCACCACCTCCTTCTTGTGGATGCGCTGAACGAGCGCCTGCACCGCCGCGCGGGTCGGGATGTGCGCGCAGGCCTCCGCCGCCGCCTCATCTGGCCCACGCCCGTATGGAACGTCCATCATCGAACAGAGCCCGTCCAGCGCCTCTACCCCGAGGCATGCCAGCATCGAGTGCGCCCCCTCGCGGTGCGCGGTCTCGTTGCGCCAGCCCATCCGCCGGGACTGGAAGCTCACATGCCATGCGCCGCTGAAGATCCGGCGCCAGATCTCCAGCTTCGTGCAGGACACCACCCAGGCGTAGCCAGCCTTTTTGACAGCGTCGTCGTCCGCGATCCCGCTGTCGGGGAACAGGTAGGCCAGCCCCCCGTTCAGACCCTTCCCGCTCTCTTCTGAGCGCTCCGCTACCGCCATCGCGACCTCCCGGCCCGCCGCGAGCGCCGCGTCCCACTCCGCCTGAGGCGCCACGCACAACAATTCCCGCAGCCGCAGCCACGGGATCAGCACCCCGTTCTCAAACCCGTACCGGTAGCTGGTGCCGGTGCCGTAGATCAGCACCTTCGGCGTGTTGTAGTCCCCGTTGAACCCGTACTGAAGCGACTTCAGCAGGGTCTCCACCGCGAACGTCAGCCCCTTCGCCGCGACCCACAGATCAATGAGGTGATCGAGGATCACTGCCTGATAAGAAAACTGAGACATGGAGAACAGGCTGAACAGCGCTGCCTCCACCCCGGAATCCGCCACCGGCTGCCCGATCTTCACGTTCAGGTGCGTCGACGGGAGGCGCTGGAGCGCCGCATCGTAGAGCCGGGCGAGATCCTCATCGTCCGGGCGCCCGATCTGCGTTTTGAACTGCTCAGTGATCAGCTCCCATGACTTCCCGACCTCCTGCTCCGACTCCGCCACCTTTATCGGGTCGGGCGTGTAGCGCAGGCGCCGCCAGGGGTGGATCAGCCGGATCATGTCCGCTGTCCACCGGATCTCCGCGCCCGCCCCGCTGGTGACTGTCATGGGGGCCGATGCCGCCACCGGAGCCGCTACGGGAGCCGATGCCGCCACGGGGGCCGATGCCGCCACCGGAGCCGCCACGGGGGCCGATGCCGCCACCGGAGCCGCCACGGGGGCCGATGCCGCCACCGGAGCCACCGCCGGAGCCGCCACCGGGGCCGCCGCTACCGTGAGCGTCGCCCCGCCGCTGTCGACCTCCGCGTACCCCTTCGCCGTCTTCTCCTTGATCAGCTTGTCATGTTCAGTCTGCGCCTTCTGCTCGGACGCAAAATCCTTCTGCTGGGTCTGTCCCGCTGTGCCGAGCTTGCCCCAGCGCACGCTGAAGCTGCTGCCGCCCAGCTCGATCTCCCAGAACTTGCTGGAGGAGCCTTCCTGAAATTCAAATCGGCGCATCAGATTCCCCGTTGTAATATCGCCAGAGCGGCGACAGGTCGTTGCCCGGTTGGCTAACCAGCCCGCTCCCCGATCTACAGCCCTGCAGCACAGATTCCTGATGGATCTGCCAGGATCTGTCCGGCAGGTGACACCCGGTGACAGGTCAGGCTATCCTTCCGCCATGCGCACCCCCTCCCTCCTGCTCCTGCTCGGCCTTACCCTCTCCGCGCTGCTCGGCGCGGCCCCCCCGGAGATCCAGCCCGCCTCCACCGACCCCCGCACCGACGCCGCCCGCGACGCCTGGAACCGGCTCCCCACCACCCAGAACCGCTGCGGCACGTTCGACTACTTCCCGCAGGGCGGGATGCAGGTCTTCTGGTGCCACCTCCAGGAATTGACGACGCTGAAGAACCTGGAGGAGCTGGCCGCTGCCCCGATCTTCCTCTCCGGCCCGCACCGGGGCGAGACGCTCAACCTGAACAACCCCTCCGACTTCGGCCACTACAACCCGGTATTTGTCGAGCGGATGGTCAGCCTGCTCGTCCCCGGCGCCGATGACAAGACCTTCCGCGCCGCCACCCAGACCACCTACAACACCTACGTCCGCCCCCTCGCCCACATCTACTGGCTCACCCGGCTCAAGCTCACCGCGAACCCCGAGTGCCAGCAGCGCGAGCTGAGCGGCTACCATGCGTTCATCGCCAGCCGCGCCGCCGTCGGCACCAGCTACCATGAGCGGTGGTTCTTCTTCATGAACCCGCACTTCTGCAAGGGGCAGCGCGCGGAGGAGTGGTACTACACCAACGGGATGGACGGCGGCGTGGACGGCAACATCGCCAAGGGCGCGGTGGGCTTCTGGCTGCGGCGGACGATGGACGGCACCGACAACGCGTTCGCGGCGGGGCTGTCGAAGCTGCTGCGGGCCTATGACGCGAAGTGGTTGGCGCAGCCGTCGAAGGACTGATACAGTAATAAAAATGGGGTAGAAAATGCTCAGCCTGCTGGCCTTCGCTCTGGCCGCCGACCCTGCAGTCGCGCTGCCGATCTGCCTCTACAGCCGCGCCGCGCCGAAGAACCCCCGGCAGGTCGAGATCCCGGTCGGCGCCCCGGCGGAGCAGCTCCAGATCGACTGGTACCTCCAGGGTCAGGAGGGGCGGCTGGGCGAACCGGCGACGTTCCTGACGCTGAAGTTCAGCGACGGCCAGCAGCAGAGCCTCCGCACGACGATGGGCACCCAGATCAGCCTCACCCCGATGAGCGCCCCCGGCAGCCTGCCGATCCACCTGTCCGCCGCGCAGACCGTCGACGGGAAGGAGCGGTGGGGGAGCCGGCAGACGCTCTCCGTCGGCAGGCCCGACGTCACCCTCCAGAGCGTGACGATCAACAGCCGCCAGCAGGAGTCCGGGATCTGCGTCTCCGCCGTCCGCGCGCTGGCGGCGCCCGCCATCGGGGAGGTCGCCCGGTCGACGGCGGGCTGGTACCCGTTCATGCCCGCGCAGATCATCCCGCAGGCCGTCGGGCTGCCGGTCGAGGCGCCGGCAGGGAAGAGAGGCTTCGTCCAGCAGGACGAGGCGGGCCGGATGGTGTGGGCGGACGGCAGCCGCGCCCGGTTCTGGGGCGTCAACCTGCTGGGCGACGGCGCGATCCCTGAGAAGGCTGAGGCGGAGGAATTCGCGAAGACGCTCCGCAACATGGGGTTCAACCTCGTCCGCATCCACCACATCGACCGCGCCTCGCGCGGGATCGTCGACGCGGATCGCGGCAAGCCGGGGCATGAAGACCCCTTCGACGACGCGCGCCTGGATCGGCTGGACTGGTTCATCGCCAAATTGCGCGAGCAGGGCATCTACCTGTGGGCCGAGGTCGCCACCAACCGCGAGTTCAGCGCCGCCGACGGGGTCAGCGCGCCGGAGGGCGCCCCCAACGGCCACAAGCTCTACCCGATGTGGGAGCCGGACTGGGAGGCCGCCTACCACCGCTGGTTCGGGCAGCTCTGGGGACGCACCAACCCCTACACCGGGCTGCGCTACGCCGACGATCCGGCGGTCGCAGTAATGGAGCTGACAAACGAGCACTCGCTGCTGCTGATGTGGGGCGCAGGGCTGGAGCAGACCGCGCCCGCGCACCTGGAGTCGCTGCGCCTCCGCTGGAACGCCTGGTTGAAGGCGAAGTATGGCACCGACGCGGCGCTGCAGGCGGCCTGGGCAGGCAGCGTGCGCCCGGGGCTTGTCACCGGGGAGTCGCTGGGCGCCGACGGAGCACCCGGCACCGTCGCCCGCGAACCCTCCTGGCCCGCGACCGCTGACCGGTGGCCGCAGCAGCGCAAGGCCGATCTGCTGGCGTTCTATGAGGAGCTGGAGCGCGGATTCTTCGAACGCCTGAAACAAAAATCCGACACCCTCGGCTTCCGCGTCCCGGTCGTCCCGACAATCCAGTACAACCGCCCGCTGCTCCAGCAGGTCCACGCCTCCTTCCGCGTCAGCGACATCCACGCCGCCTACGACAAGTCCGGCGACGGGATCATCGGCGGCCGGAGCCTGCTCGCCGAGCCCGGCTGGATCCTCAACCTCACCGCCGCCGCCACGCAGGGCAGCGCCCTCTGCGTCTCCGAGCTGAGCCAGCCCTTCCCGAACCCCTGGCGGGCCGAGGCGCCGTGGCTGTGGGCGACGCTCGGATCGGTGCAGGACTGGGACGCGCTGATCTGGATCGCCTGGAGCGAGGGCGCGTTCTCCGTCGATCCCGCTGTCGATCTCTCTGTCGCCCCCCACGCCAACGACACCCGCAGCACCCCCGTCCAGACCACCCAGCTCCCCGCCGCCTCCGCCGCCTTCCGCAGCGGCTGGATCGCGCCCGCCGCCGGGCTGTTCCCGGTCGTCGTCCCGGAAGGGATCGCCCGCGCCACGCCCGGCGTGCTGGAATTGGCGCGCCCCTACGAGATCCTCCAGATCCCCACCGCCCTCTCTCAGCGCGTGCGCACCATCCTCTCCGGCGCGATGGAGCCGCAGCCCGCCCCGCCCGCGCCGGGGGTCGGCTGGTGGGCCGATCCTGGCGTATTGCTGGTGGATCGCCCCGAGGCCCAGGTGCGCGTCGGCCCGCCCCTCGCCCCGGGCGCCGCGATGTCCCAGGGCGCCGGGATCACCGCCCTGAGCCGCCTCCGCACCGACCTCGCCGAGTTCGCCGCCGTCAGCATGGTCAGCGCCGACGGCCTGCCCCTCGCCGCCGCCTCCGCCGCCTGGCTGCACATCGCCGGGGACGCCGCCAACACCGGCATGCGCTGGAGCGCCGACGGCACCGCCATCCGCAGCCCCGGCACCGGCCCGGTGCTCGTCCAGCCGCTCACCGGCACCGTCTCCTTCCAGTGGCCCCGCGCCCCGGTCGTCCGCCGCCTCGGCCCCGACGGGCAACCGCTCGACACCGTGCCGGTCAAGGGCCGCAAGGGCTGGTGGACGCTGGAGACGGCGGGGCTGAAGACGCTCTGGCTGCGGGTGGAGTGAGGACAGGCGAGGCTACCAGCCGATCAGCAGATCGATCAGCCGCACCCGCACCTCCTCCTCCGCGATCTCCCGCCCCAGCTCCACCGACATCGACGACAGCAATTCCGCCTGCATCCCGCAGGGGTTGATGCGCCGGAACCAGGACAGATCGGGGCAGACGTTGAGCGCCAGCCCGTGCCAGCACACGCCGCTCCGCATCGCCACGCCGACGCTCCCGACCTTCCGGCCCTCATGCCAGACGCCCGCGTTGCGCGGGTCGCGCCCGAGCGCGAGGCCGTACGTCGCGGCGACGGCGATCATCGCCTCCTCCAGCCGCCGGAGGTGCTTCAGGATGTCATTGTCGGGCAGCTTCAGGATCGGGTAGGCGACCACCTGCCCCGGCCCGTGCCAGGTGACATCGCCGCCGCGCTCGATCTCGTAGACCGGGGTGTCCCCGATATCGACGAGGTTCTTCAGCGCCTCGCGCCGCCTGCCGACGGTGTAGACCGGCTCGTGCGTGCAGACCAGCACGGTGTCCCCGATGCGGTCGGCGATGCGATCCTCCACCATGCGCTTCTGCAGATCCCAGCACTGCGCGTAGGGGATGTGGCCGAGGGACATCACGGTCGCCATGGGGACTCCGGGGCGCTGCAGACCGCAGCGAGGATGCGGGCGTGGACGGCCTCGCGGCTGCCCGAGGCGTCGAGCCGGACGAGGTGATCCCCGGCGGCGGCGCGGAGGGCGGCGGCCTGATCGTAGGCGGCGGCGATGCGGATCAGGCGCTCG
>JBEIQZ010000038.1:0-19772 GCA_040376255.1 Alphaproteobacteria bacterium | reverse complement strand
CCGCTGCCCCCGCCGCCGCCCCCGCTGCCCCCGTCGCCGCCCCCGCGAAGGGCCGCATCCAGGTCTTCGTCGAGGACACGCCGAACCCCAACGCCCGCAAGTTCTCCTGCGGCGTGCCGGTCGTCCACAAGGGTTCGCTGATCTTCAACAGCGCGAAGGAGGCGTCCGGCAACGCGGCGGCGGAGGCGCTGTTCGCGCTGAGCGGCGTCCGCAGCGTGTTCATGGTCAAGGACTTTGTTTCGGTGACCCGCGAGCCCTCCGCCGACTGGGATCAGCTCGCGCCGCAGATCGTCGCCGCGCTCCAGCAGCACATCAGCGCGCGCTGATCACCGCTCCCGCCGTCGGCAGCGTCTCCTCCAGCGTGGCGACCTTCACCACCACGAACGGGGCGCCGGGGCCGCTGCTGAGCTCCACCCGGAAGTCGCGGAGCAGCCGGGGCAGCGGGGTCGGCAGGGCCAGCCGCACGCCCTCGCCCTCCAGGCTGGCGACCGGCACCGCGCCGCTGTAGAGGACCGCCCCGGCGCCGTCGACGATGCGGACGGAGAGGATCTCCTCCGCTGCTCCGCCCGCGCCCGCTGTATCCTCAGGGAGCCGCACCGATCCGGCGAGCAGCAGGTGCGTCAGCGGGCCGCGCAGCTTCGCCATCGCCGCGCCCTTCGCGCCGAGGCGCAGGGTGTCGCCGGGGTAGAGCCAGTAGAATTGGCCGCAGTCGCGCGCCGGATCGAGGGCGACGGCGTAGCGGTGGTCGTCGGCGCTGCTGCCTGAGGGCTGGAGGCGCAGGCACTGATCGGCGTGGGCGTAGACGCCGGACTGCTGACGGAAGGCGTCGGGGGCCTCGCGGCTGGGCTGGAGCGGGCGCCCGTCCTCGGTGACCTGCACCGGGGAGCAGCCGGGGAGGTGGCTCCGGTTGAGGGCGCTGTTGGAGAGGTGGAGCAGCGCGAGGAGGTCGAGGCAGGTGTCTCCGGGCGCGCCGGTGACGGTGAACGGCGCGGTCAGCGGGGGAGGCGCGGTGTCCCAGGCGGGCGGCTGGTCGAGCAGCCGGATCTGCAGCGGCGGCTCGGCGCCGATGATCGCCTGATCGCCGACGCGCAGCGTCCGGATCGCCAGCGTCGGCCCGTCTGCGGGCGCGGCGATCTGCAATTCCCAGCGCCCGGTGACCGGCGCCATCGCCCCGTCCAGCACCCAGCCGTTCTCAGCGGGCAGCAGCGGCATGCGCCGACCTCCGGCGATCAGGGCGGGCCGCGCCGCCGCAGGAACCGCTGTCAGCGGCCCCGGATCGGCGGAGAAGCTGGCGGCGTCGACATGGATCGGCACCCCGCCTGCCGCCCCGTCTGCCCCGCCTCCTGCCGTATCGGGCGGATCGGGGAAGGAGAGCGTGAGCGTCGTCCCGGCGGGGACCCACCAGACGGGCGGGAAGGTGTCGCCGGTCTGCGGGATCTCTGTGCGCCACGCCAGCCGATAGTCCGGCTTCGCGGCGTCCGCGTCGCCCGGCGGGTGCGAGAATAGCAGCAGCCGGTTCCGGTGGACGAACGCCCCTTCACAGGCGCTGAGATCGGTCGCCTTCGCGCGCAGCCGCATCGGCGCCTCCCCGGCCAGCAGCACGAGCGGCGACACTGAGCCGATCCCGGCGATCCCGGCGGCCTCCTCGCTCAGGTGCGCGAGCCCCGGCAGCAGCGCCTTCGCCGCGCACCCGGCGCCTGCCCCGGCGCCCGGCTTCCCGGCGGGCTCCCAGTCCACCTCCGGCAATTCCGGCGGCGTCCCGCTCCGCTCCGCCCGATCCGGCACCAGCGGCAGCCGCGCGGCCCTCAGCGCCCCCGGCGCGCCGCCCCCGGCGCCCGCTGGATCGCCGCCCGCCCCGAGCGCCAGCAGATCCGCCGCCAGCCGCTCAGTCAGCTTCGCCCGCCCGTCCGTCCCGAGGTGGCGCACGTCCTTGAACATCGTGTCCGGCAGCGCGCTCCGGTAGTCGAGCCAGCCGACCCCGAGCGCGTTGAGCAATTCCAGCACCGGGCGGATCTGGTCGGGGCGGTAGCGATCCTCGGTGCTGCTCGCCGGGAGCGGGGCGCGCACCAGCACCAGCTTCGCGCCGTACTCCGCGCAGAGCCGCGCGAGATCGGGCAGGAAGGTGTCCTCCAGCCGCACCGACGCGCTGCCCGCTCCCTCCGCCTGCGCCTCGACCACCGGCAGCACCCGCGCATGCCCGTCGTCCTGCTTGACCGCGTCCTCCCCGAAGATCTGCGCGAGCGCCGCGTCGGTCTGCTCCGCCGTGCTGCCCGCCCACCCGGCCGCCCGGTACTTCATCCCGTCCAGCAGCCCCGCCCGCCACGCCCCCCGCTGCTGCTGGATGCGGGCCAGCGTCGCGCTGTCGCCTGCGCCGAGGCCCTTCGACAGCAGCGCCGCGTCGGGATCGGCGGTGTGCCAGCCCAGCACCATCGGCCCCTTCGGCGGCAGGATGCGCGCCTGCAGCATCGCGTCCAGCATCCCCACCGCCACCACCAGCTTCGGGCGGTGCCCCTCCCCGAACACCCGGTACTTCAGCAGCGCGTACCACATCCCCGCCGGGGAGCCGTCCTCCTTGATCTGGGCGACCCGCAGCGGCTTCCCCGCCTGCGCCCCTGCCTGCTCCCCGAGGAGCCGCCCCAGCAGCCGCCCGTCGATGTCGGAGATCGCCTTGGAGTTGCCGACGACCACTACCTCCGGCTTCGCCTGCGCCAGCTTCGCCTGCTGATCCTGCACCGACTTCACCGGCGCCCACGGCTGCGGCTGCCCCATCTTCCAGCCGGTGAGCGAGAGGAGCGCCATCGGGAGGACGAGGCTCAGGAGGATCATCCGCTGGAGGATCATGCGCTGCATCGTCGTCCACCGTATCCCGCCGCCCCGGCGCCCGCATTTCCCCGCTGCCCCCGGATGACTGCGCCGGATCGGTGGATAGGCATGCTGCCGCTGAACCCGGAGCCGCCATGTCGTCTGATCCCGCCATTGATATTGCCGCAGTCACTTCCACAGTCGTTTCCTCAGTCGCTTCCACAGACCCGATCATCGACGCCGTCCGCGCCCTCTACGCCTCCTTCCCCGCCCGCCACGCCCTCGCCCGCCGCCGCCTCGGCCGCCCGATCACGCTGGCAGAGAAGATCCTCTGGGCGCACCTCTCCGAGCCCGACCACGCTGAGTTCGTGCGCGGGCGCTCCTTCCTCAACCTCCACCCTGACCGCGTGGCGATGCAGGACGCGACCGCCCAGATGGCGCTGCTCCAGTTCATGCTCGCCGACCGGCCCACCACCGCCGTCCCCTCCACCGTCCACTGCGACCACCTCATCCGGGCGTACCGGGGCGCGGGGCCGGACATGGAGGTGGCCGACAGCGAGAACGCCGAGGTCTTCCAGTTCCTCCAGACCGTCTCTCACCGCTACGGCATCGGCTTCTGGAAGCCGGGCGCGGGCATCATCCACCAGGTCGTGCTGGAGAACTACGCCTTCCCCGGCGGCCTGATGATCGGCACCGACTCGCACACCCCCAACGCGGGCGGCCTCGGCATGTGCGCGGTCGGCGTCGGCGGCGCGGACGCGGTGGACGCGATGGTGGGGCTGCCCTGGGAGGTGCTCTGCCCGACGGTGATCGGGGTGCGGCTGACCGGCGCGCTCTCCGGCTGGACCTCGGCGAAGGACGTCATCCTGAAGCTCGCCGGGCTGCTGACCGTCAAGGGCGGCACCAACGCGATCATCGAGTACTCCGGCCCCGGCTGCGCCAGCATCTCCTGCACCGGCAAGGCCACCATCTGCAACATGGGCGCGGAATTGGGCGCCACCTGCTCCGTGTTCCCCTGGGACGACCGCATGGCCGCCTACCTCCGCAGCACCGGGCGCGCCGACATCGCCGATCTCGCCGCCGCCCACGCCGGGTTCCTCCGCGCCGACCCCGAGGTCGAGGCCGATCCCGCCCGCTACTATGACCGCGTCGTCGAGATCGATCTCTCCGTCCTCGAACCACACATCGTCGGCCCACACACCCCCGATCTCGCCCGCCCCATCTCGGCGGTCGCCGCCGCCGTCGCCGCCGAGGGCTACCCCGACACGCTGAGCGTCTCGCTCATCGGCTCCTGCACCAACTCCTCCTATGAGGACATCTCCCGCGCGGCCCACGTCGCCCGCCAGGCCGCCGCCGTCGGGCTGAAGGCCGCGTCCTCGCTGATGATCTCTCCCGGCTCTGACCAGATATACGCCACCATCGCCCGCGACGGCCAGATGCAGACCCTCACCGACGCGGGCGGCGTCGTCCTCGCCAACGCCTGCGGCCCCTGCATCGGCCAGTGGCGGCGCGACGGCATAAAGAGCGGCGACAAAAACACCATCCTCACCTCCTTCAACCGCAACTTCCCGGGCCGCAACGACACAAACCCCGACACCCTCGCCTTCATCGCCTCCCCTGAGATCGTGATGGCCCTCGCCATCGCCGGGCGCCTCTCGTTCAACCCCCTGACCGACACCCTCGAACGCGACGGCGTCTCCCTCCGCTTCAGCCCCCCCGAAGGCGAAGAATTGCCCGCGCAGGGCTTCGCCGCCGGGCTCTCCAACTTCATCCCCGGCCAGCCTGACGCCTCCATCGAGGTCGCCATCCGCGAAGGCTCCGACCGGCTGGAGCGGCTCGCACCCTTCCCGGCCTGGGACGGCAGGGACATGGGCGGGCTTGTCGCGCTGGTAAAGGCGAAGGGCAAGTGCACCACCGATCACATCTCCCCCGCCGGGCCGTGGCTCAAGTACCGGGGCCACCTCACGAACATCTCCGGCAACCTCCTCCTCACCGCCGCCAACGCCTTCGACGGGGCGCGCGGCAGGGGGAAGGATCTGCTCTCCGGGGAGGCCGGGGTGGCGTTCCCCGATCTGGCGAAGCGCTACAAGGCCGCCGGGCAGGGCTGGGTCATCATCGGGGACAGCAACTACGGCGAGGGCTCCTCCCGCGAACACGCAGCGATGGAGCCCCGCTACATGGGCTGCCGCGCGGTGATCGCCCGTTCCTTCGCCCGCATCCACGAGACGAACCTCAAGAAGCAGGGCGTCCTGCCGCTCACCTTCGCCGACCCCACCGGCTATGAGCGGGTGCGCGAGGACGACCGCATCGGCATCACCGGGATCGCGGACATCCCGGCGGGCCAGCCGCCGACGCTGGTGCTGAGCCACGCGGACGGGACGGTGGAGGAGATCGCGCTGCGGACGACGATGTCGGCGGATCAGTTCAAGTGGTTCGTGGCGGGGAGCGCGCTGAACCTGATGCGGGGGTGATACGGAAATGCTGAACGCAGTTCCGTGCGTCAGAACTTGACCCGCTCCTCCGGTCTCAGGATCGGCACGCACTCCACCTTCAGCCGGAAGGTTCCCGCGTTGTCCCCCTTGCCGTCGACCCCGATCACATAGCTGCGCGCCTGGAACACCTGGAGCAGCACCTCGTCCCAGCCCCGGTGGTTGGAGGCGTCGCAGGAGGCGATCGCATGCTGGGGGCCGGGGCAGGTGCCGTCGTCGGCCCAGGAGACGACGGAGAGGTCGAGGTCGGTGCAGTCGGACTGGAGCTGGAAGGTGACCTGGGTGTAGGCAGGGACGTTCATCTGGTAGATGCGCTCGGGTGCGGCGTGGCCGGTTCCGCCAGGGAAGCAGAACTTGGAGGCGTAGAAGTCATCGTCCCAGAGGTTCTGGCCGCCGACGGTGCTGCCTTCGATGAGGTCGCCGCACTTGACGGTGGCGGCGATGCAGGAGGTCCCCTTGTAGGCGGGGACGGCGGCGTCGCAGGGCATGTCGGGGGTCTTCACCTGCTCGATGAACTTCTCGGTCTCCTCGATGTAGCGCTGGGTCTTCAGGTTGTTCCCGCCGCAGGCGAGCAGGGAGAGGCCGCTGGCGGCGAGGAGCAGGCGGCGCGGAGTCAACGCTTCACGAGGGCGTGTCCGGCCTTCTGCCATGCCTGGAGGCCGCCGGCGAGGATCCAGGTGTCCTCCATGCCGCGCTCGCGGAAGAAGCGGGTGGCGGCGAGGCTCTGGACGCCGTCCTCGCAGCAGACGATCACGACGCGGTCGCTGGGTAGCTCGGAGACGCGGATGCCGGTCTCGTCGAGAGGCATGGAGGAGGCGCCGGGGAGGCTGCCTGCGGCGAAGGCGGCGGGGGAGCGGACATCGACGAAGGCGGGGGCGGGCGTTTTGCTGATGAGGGCGGCGACGGCGGCGGCGTCCATGGAGAGGGCGGCGTCTGCGCTGTCTCCGGCGCTGTCCCCGCTGCCGGGGGCGAGGGTGGGGCCTGCGCGCATGTGGATGCTGCCGGGGTCGCGGGCGGTGTTGTACTTCTCGCGGCTCTTCGCGTCCTCGCGATCCTGGAAGGCGCGGGCGGCGCGGTTGGCGACGGTGAGCGGCAGGTTCAGGAGGCGACGCAGCATGCGCACCGCTTAACCGGTCGGCGTGATACGCCGGGGCGATGCTGTGGATGATCGCTGCGGGCTGGGCGTGGACGACAGATGTGGACGTGTTCACGTCTGTCCCGACAGACATCGGGTTCAGGATCGTCGAGGAGGGGCCGGGGCGGCTGCGGCTGATGGGGAGCGCGGGGCTGATGCCCAGGGCGTACCTCGACATGACGAACGATCTGGCGGTCTCTTCCGGGTGGTACAACGAGGACACGGCGGAGCTTATCGACGTGGCGCTGCAGGACGCGCTCTGCCTGCGGCTGCACCTGGGCTGGCGACCGTTCCCGAAGGCGGGGTTCCAATTCGCGGCGGGATACGGGATGCTGGGGCTGGGCGGGGGGATCGCGGGGTCGGATCTGCTCAGTATCGTCACCGGGTATGAGATCCCGGACTTCATAGACGGTTATTTTGACTACAAGGCGCAGGCCGTGCTGCACCGGGCGGAAGTGACGATAGGGTGGGAGTGGGTGATCCGGGAGCATGTGCGGGTGCGGCTGGATCTTGGCGGATCGTACACGCTGGACGCGCGGGCGAAGCTGGAGCCGGACTTTGAGGTCCCCGGCCTGGTCGAACCGTTCCTGGACGAATTGGAGGAGAAGACGGAGGCGGATCTGGAGGAGGTGCTGGAGCGGTACGTCCACACGCCGATCCTGTCTGTCGGGGTGGGATGGCGGTTCTGAGTGGTCAAAAAGGGCGGTGTGTGTAGCTTGGGCCGGAGCAGGAGCGGGCATGGCACAGGCAGGGGCGGGCGGGTGGTCGGAGCGGGTCTGTCTGGTGACGGGGGCGAACACCGGGATCGGTCTGGAGACGGCGCGGGGGCTGGCGGCGCTGGGCGCGACGGTGTGGATGACCTCGCGGGACGTCCCGAAGGGGGAGGCGGCGGTCGCGGACGTGCGCCGGACGGCGAAGCACGACCGGGTGCACCTGCTCCGGCTGGATCTGGCCTCCACCGCCAGCATCCGTCAGGCCAGCGAGCAATTTCTGAGCAGCACGACCCGGCTGGACGTGCTGGTGAACAACGCGGGCCTGGTGCTCTCTGAGCGGCGGCTGACTGAGGACGGGTTTGAGATGACGTTCGGGGTGAACCACCTCGGCCACTTCCTGCTGACGATCCTGCTGATCGACCGCATGAAGGCCACCGTCACCGGGCCGGGATCGGTGCGGATCGTGAACCTCTCCTCGGACGCGCACCGGCAGAGCGGCGGGCTGCCCTGGGACGATCTGCGCCGGGATCGGGGCTACAGCACCATCAGCTCCTACGGGGACAGCAAGCTGGCGAACATCCTGTTCAGCCGCGCGCTGACCACCCGCCTCGCCGGGACGGGGATCACCGCCAACGCGGTACATCCGGGCGTTGTCAGTACCTCCTTCGCGGCGGACGGGGACACCGGCTGGTTCGGCAAGTGGCTGATGCCCCTCGCGCGGCCCTTCCTGCTGACGCCGGCTGACGGCGCGAAGACCAGCCTGTACGTCGCGACAGATCCGTCGCTGGGCGCGGTGAGCGGGCGCTACTTCGCCAAGAGCCGCGAGGTGACGCCGACGAAGCAGGCGCTGGACGACGCGGCGGCGGAGCGGCTGTGGGGGGTGAGCGAGCAATTGCTGGGCCTCCCTGCCTGGGGCAGCCGGGCCGGCGTATCGTAGGATGTCCGCGCTCGACCGGTGGGGGGTGGTCTTCGTCGCCTGCCCGATCCCGATGGAGGAGGAGCGGCGGCTGGATCTTGTGCGGCTCGCCGTACAGGCGTGGTTCACCGATCAGCGGGAATTGCGGTTCGACTGGCCGGGCTGCGAGGGGGTGGTGCGGGCCGGATCGGACGTGATGAGCCTCGGGACGTTTACCGGCCAGCTCTTCATCGCGGAGGTCAACCAGGGGGAGCGGTCGGGGCAGGTGCGGTTCCTGGTGGCTGAGAAGCACCTGCAGCAGAAGACGATAGCAGAGGCATAGGATGATCGTGTTCTCCTGTGAGCATGCGGGCGCGGCAGTGCCTGCGCCGTGGCGTCCCCGGCCGTCGGATCGGCGCCTGCTGGCCGATCACTGGGGCTATGACATCGGGGCGCGCGATCTGTGCAGGAGCCTCGCGCGGCGCAGCGGCGGGGAGGCGGTGACGGGGCGCACCTCGCGGCTGCTCTGCGATCTGAACCGGGCGCCGGACGATCCGACGCTGGTGCTGCAGGACTGCGGCGGGGAGGGCGCGCCGACCTTCAACCGTTGCCTCCCGCCGGAGGAGATCGCGCGGCGGGTGGAGCGGCTGCACCGGCCCTTTCATGCCGCGCTCGATCGGGCGCTGGCGCAGCATCGTCCCTCCTGGCTGATCTCCGTACACTCCTTCACGCCGGTCTGGCGCGGGGCGGCGCGGCGGGTGGAGGCGGGGGTGCTGTTCGACCGGTACGACGATGCGGCGCTCGCCTGGGTGGAGGCGCTGCGGGCGGAGGGGTTCTGCGCTGAGCCCAACGAGCCGTACTCAGGGAAGGCCGGGCTGATCTACAGCCCGGCGCGGCACGGGCAGAAGCACGGCGTCCCGTACCTGGAGCTGGAGATCCGGCAGGATCTGATCCGCTCGCGGCGGCGGGCGGAGGGCGTGGCGGCGCGGGTCTGGCGGGCGATGCGCGCCTGCGGGATCGTCTGATGGAGAAGGCGCTGTGGATCTGGATGGTGACGGTGGGCGGGGATCTCGGGGCGGACGGGCACGGGGATCTGAACGTGTCGGCGGAGTCGGGCGCGTGGTCGGCGGCGCTCCAGACAGACACGCTGGATCTGCGCTGGCGGCCTGCGGGGCCGCAGGATGGGGAGCGGGGTCGATCCTGGCTCGGGCTGCGGGTCGCCGGGTTCGCGGCGCAGATGCTGATAACGCCCTGGATGGACGGGGCGCCCGATCCGGCGCGGGCGATGAACGCGGGCTACGTCGGGCTGGACGGCGGGGGGCTGCGCTACGCCGGGGGCGGGGTGTACGGCGGGCTGCAGGGCAGCGCGCGACAGTATTTTTTCTATCCGCAGGCGCAGACGGCGGTGGAGGTGCCGGGGCCGCGCCTGCAGATCAGCCCGGAGGCGGTGGCGGGCTGGTGGAGCTACCCGGCGGAGGTGCGGCTGTGGGGCGGGCCTGAGATCGGGCTCGGGTCGGGTGCGGAGGGTGCGCGGGTCGGCGGGCGGGCGCAGGCGCAGGCGCGGTGGGAGCCGGGGCTCCGGCGGCTGGACGCGGGGCTGGGCTTCCTGCCGCTGCTGTCCGTGCATGCGGGGATCGGCGCGGGGCTCGACGACCTGATCAACACGCGGATCGGGGGGATGAACCCCTACGTGGTGCCGCTGGCGGGGGCGGCGTGGGCGGAATTTCATGCGTCGGACGACGTGGCGGCGCGGCTGACGCCCCGGCTGGTGTTCTCGACGATCCCGCTCTCGCTGCGGGCGGGGCCGGTGGTGGATCTCGTGGCGTTCCGGGGAGCCACGTCCGGCACATCGGCAGGTTCGGGCCAGGAGGTCGGGCTGAGCGGGCGGGTGGAGGCGGAATGGCGGGCGGAGGGCGGGGTCTGGAGCGGAGAGGTGGAGGCGGGCGGATCGCCGACGCTGGCGCGGCAGGAGGGGGTGGCCGGGTGGTCGGTGTGGTTCCGGCTGGGGTGGCGGTCGCGGGGCGGGGAACGGCGATGAGCGGCGCGTGCGGCGCCTGTTGTTGCGCTATACTCTGCAGATGATGAGAGGCAGATGATGCGAGATCATGCCTGGCTGCTGGCGCTGATGGGGCTCACCGGCTGCTTTGACTACGGGATCAACAGCCAGAAGCCGACGCCCGGCGCTGACAGCTGGGACGATCCGCGCGACGACACGGCGGTCGGGCCGATCCCGTTCCCCTGCGAGGAGGAGGGGCAGATCGCGCTCGATGTGCAGGTGGACGAGTCCTGCGTCTCGGATGTCCAGGTGGGGACGCTGGACACGGTGGTGGAGTGGTCGATCAGCGCCTTCGAGGACTACCCGGAGTTCAGCCAGATCCTGACGGTGCCGGTGGTGGGGAACCTCAACGACGACAACGGGGACGGGGTCATCGGCCCCGGAGATATCCCGGACATCGTGATGGTCGGGGACGACAACCTCCCGCCGATCACGCACGGCGCGATCCACATCATATCGGGCGACGGCGATCAGCTCGTCCCCGCGATCTTCGACGGGGCGATCGAGAATTACCAGATCTACCCGTACCGGTACGCGAGCGTGGCGCTCGGCGACCTCGACGCGGACGGCGTCCCTGAGATCGTGACAGTGGGGCAGATCGTGGGCGGGCCGCCCGATCCGGACACCGGGCCGGGGGACTCCGGCATCAATATCCCGGACGACTCCAGCGGGGACAGCCTGCCGACGGACACCGGGCCGGTCGAGGTCCCGGTCATCATCGATCTGGGCGAGGTGCCGGAGGGGATGGAGGCGCCCTGCCGGGTGGTGGCGTTCACGCCGGACGGCGCGGTGAAGTGGGTGGCGACAGAGGCGGAGATCGTCTGCGCGGGGCATGTCCCGGCGATCGCCGATCTGGACGGGGACGGGGCGGCGGAGGTGATCGTCGGGCCGATCATCCTGGAGGGGGCGACCGGCGCGCTCCGGGCCTGGGGGCAGGGCGGGGAGGGGCGCTACCCGGCCTTCGATCAGATGGGCTGGATCTCGGCGATCTCGGATCTGGACGGGGACTTCTCGCAGGAGATCATCGCCGGGAACACGC
Source organism: Alphaproteobacteria bacterium (assembly GCA_040376255.1). GTDB lineage: Bacteria > Myxococcota_A > UBA796 > UBA796 > SXON01 > JBEIQZ01. Next base: position 8,643 of record JBEIQZ010000038.1, on the reverse strand, counting down.
TCTATGACAGCCAGGGGACGGTGATCTGTTCGGTGTCGGGCGTCGAGGACGGGTTCCCGGCGGTGGCCGATCTGGACGGGGACGGGATGGGCGACGTGGTGCTGGTGGGGGACGGGCGCATGTCGATCTACGACCACGGCTGCGTGCCGGTGGCGTCGTGGGATCTGGACGGGATCGGCAACGGCGGGCCGCCGACCATCGCGGACTTCGACGGGGACGGGCTGCCGGAGATCGGGGTGGCGACCGACACGGTGTACGCGGTCTATGAGGTGGACGGGACGCTGCGCTGGAGCCGGCCGGTGGTGGACGCCTCCTCGCACACCACCGGCTCCTCGGTGTTCGACTTCGACGGGGACGGGCAGTCGGAGGTCGTCTACGGCGATGAGACGACGCTCTGGATCTTTGACGGATCGGACGGGACGGTGCGGCTGGAGGATACGTTCCACACCTCGCGCACGCTGCACGAGTACCCGGTGATCGCGGACGTCGACGGGGACGGGATGGCCGAGATCGTCGTCCCGCAGGGCGGGGGCCACCACGAGGTCGAGAACGTCGGGCTGTACGTCCTGGGGAGCGCCAACAACGACTGGCAGTACGCGCGCCCGGTGTGGAACCAGCATGCGTTCAACATCGTGAACATCAACGACGATCTGTCGGTCCCGGCGGTGCCGGACGCGAACTGGCCCGACCACAACAATTTCCGCTCCGGGGATGTGAACATCCTCAGCGGCGGCTCCACGCCCGACGTCATCACGCAGGCGGTCTTCTGCGCCGAGCACTGCGCGGATGGGACGGTGGGGCTGCTGGTGCGGCTGGGCAACGGGGGGGCGGTCGAGATGCGGCGCGACGTGCCGATCTCGGTCTACTCTGAGATCAACGGCCAGCGGTACCTGCTCCAGACGAAGAGCACGACCCGCGAGGTCAATCCGGGCAAGTCCTCGGAGGCGGTGTCCTTCGAGCTCAACGCGCTCGATCTGCCGGAGGGCGTCCTGGTGGTGATCGGGGACGACTATGGCGGCTACGGAGGGTTGGCGGAGTGCCACGAGGACAACAACGAATTGGTGCTGACCGGGGTGCGCTGTGAGTGATCTGCCGCTGCGGGAGCGCCTGCGGGCGCTGGTCTATGATCTCGGCCCCGGGCGGTGGTACCAGCCCGCGTGGCGGTTCATCGTCGCAGACATCGACATGAGCGAGGGGAGCTGGCTGGAGATCGGCGCGGGGCCGGGCTGGATGGGGGTCATCGCGGCGGCGGGGCGGCCGGGGCTGGACGTCGTCGCCATCGACACCAGCGCGGCGATGCTGGAGCGCGCGCGGCTCCACCGGGGCGGCCACCTGAACCTGACGCTGCGGCAGATGGACGCGGCGCACATCGTCTATCCGGACGGGACGTTCCAGGTGGCGACGGCGGTGCAGAGCGCCCACCACTGGCAGGACGCGCCGGGGATCCTGCGCGAGATCCGGCGGGTGCTGGCGGAGGACGGGCGGCTTTTTCTGTACGAGGCCGACCCCGACGCTGAGATCCCCGACGGCTGGATCGCCCGCTGCTCAGGCTGGCCCCCGGAGGCCCTGCTGCGCCGCCGCTGGCGCCGGTTCGGCATGGACGCGGCGCGCTGGGAGGCGCTGGTCAGGCAGGCCGCTGAGGTCTTCCCGTCGGTGAGCGATGAGCGGCACGGCTTCTACCGGCGGCTCGTCTGTACGCGCTGAGGCTCCCTCTGCCGGTGCTGCTCTGCGGCTGCACGGCGCCGCTCATTGATGAGCCGGTGCTGGGCCACGATGTCGCGGTGACCTGGCACGAAGGGGCGCCGGGCGACCTGCTGGGATCCTCGGTGGCGTGGGAGGACGGGCGGCTGATCGCGTCGGCGCCGGGGCCGTGTGAGGTCGAGGTGGTCGAAGAGGCGGCGGTCGGTGGGGCGGCGGAGCGGCGCGCGGGGCCGTGCAGCTGGGTGGGCTGGTGGGAGGGTCAGGCGGTGCAGGCGGGGGCGATGGAGATGTCGGTGGATCGCGAACCGTTCAAGGCGCCGCGCGGGATGGTGGCGTGGGCGGCGGGGGAGTCAGGGCTCTATGTGGCGACCGGGGAGCGGCTGATCCGGCTCGACGCCCCGTGGTCTGTCGCTGTTCGCGGCGTGCGGAGCCTCGCGGCGGGGACGGGGCGGGTGCTGGCGGTGGTCTGTGAGGATCACCGCTGTGAGGGGCGGGCGTGGACGGCAGAGGGCGCGGATCTCGGGGTGATCGTGGAGGCGGGGGAGCGCGGCAGCATCGCCGAGTGGGAGGGCGTGGCGTGGGCGGGCGCGCCGGACTGGTGGACGCCGGGCGCGCGAGGGCGGGTCTGCTCAGAGGAGGGAAGCTGCTTCGAGGGCGAGGAGGGCGATCACCTCGGGCGGGCCATCGGCGGCGGGTACACAGCCGGGATGTTCAACAAGTACCTGGCTGTGCCGAGGCTCCGGGTGGTGCCGCTCGCGGGGGGGACGGTCTGGGCGATGGAGGAGGGGGCGGAGCAGGAGCTGGTGACGCTGGCCGGGGACGGGGATGCGCTGGTGGTGGGGGCGCCCTGGGTGCCGGTGGGGGGGGAGCCGGGGGGGAAGATCGCGGTTCTGGTGGAGTAAGTTGTTTTTATAGTTTTCGAATCTCTCTATCTGTGACAACATAGAATCCTTCCTTCCACTCCAGAAACCGGCGGAATTTACCCTTGACCGAAGCGGCGATCTCCCCTGTCTCCACCTCCACGACATGGATCTCTGAGACGGGCGGGGGGGGGAGGAGGCGCAGGCGCTCATCGCGGAGGGGGTCGCCCTCGCCGGTCATGGGGACGGGGTGCCAGGGGCGCGGGGGGGCGTCGGCGGCGTCTCCGGTGGCGAAGACGAGGAAGCGGCCATCGCCGGTGAGGAACAGGCCCTGGGCGGGGCCGTCCATGACGAGGTGCCAGCGGCGGGCGAGGGTAGAGGCGTTGAGCGCGACGACGAGCGGCGAGGGCCACGCGAGGACATAGAGTTCATCGCGGGAGGGGTGGAGGGCGAGGGAGGGTTCGTAGAGGGGGTCTGAGGTGAAAAGGGAGAGGCGGGTGAAGGTGGCGTTCTGGCCGGTGCGGACGATCTGGGCGGCGCCTGACTCCCCGTGGAGGATGGTGAGGACGGCGTCAGCATCGACGGCGAGGAGGTCGAAGGGGAGGCGATCGTGGCGGCTGATGGCGCGGTCGCGGGCGGCCTTCCAGGTGATGGCGCGGGACTGGAGGTCGGGGGCGGGCGTCCAGGGCGGCTCGGGCGGGAGGGGGAAGGGGGCGGAGGGGGTGGAGAGGTCAGCGGAGAGGGTCTGGGCGCAGCGGTCGGGCGCGCCGGGGGCGCAGGGGCCTTCGATGCGCCAGCCGCCGGGGTCGGGGAGGAGGGTGTCGGCGGGGAGGGCGCCGGGCGGGAGGGCGACGGGCTCGCGTCCCGGGAGGCGGAGCAGGCCGCTCTTCAGCAGCGCGAAGCAGCCGCTGTCATCGCAGGCGGCGTCCTGGATGCCGGGGAGCTGGAGGCCGGCGGGCTCCGGGCGGGGCGGGGCGGGGAGGGGCGCGGGGCGGAGGCAGGCGCAGAGGAGGAGCAGGAGCGGTGCAGGCATGCGATGGAACGGTACAGCAGACGGCGCGGGCTTGCCAGAGAGGGGCAGGTTTATTACCCTGGGCGGTGAAGGAGGGGGGATGAACGACAAACAGGGGACGAAGGGGGGCGCGCAGGGGGCGCCCGGTGCAGCAGGGAAGGGGAAGGGAGCGCCGGTGAAGGCGACATTGAAGGAGACCTTGAAGGAGGAGGCGGAGCGGGCTGCGAAGGCAGCGGAGATAGAGAAGCGGGCGCAGGAGATGGTGAAGAGCCATGGATTGCCAGAGGAATTGGCGAGGCAGGTGGCGTCAGGCCAGATCGACCTGAACGGCGCGATCATGAAGCTGGCGATGCAGGATGAGATCAACCTGCTGATGACTCAGCACAAATTCAACCGGGCGCTGGCGACCCAGATCGCGCTGGGGCATATCAACCGGGAGGATATGATCCTCAAGCAGCAGGTGTTTGATCGGATCAAGAAGACCCGGCACTATACCGTGTTTGAGCGGGCAAAATTCCGCAATCAGGAATTGACGATGGCGGTGCATGGGCGGAAGCATATCCGCGCCCTGATCCAGAAGAACCTGAAGTATGAAGTTGAGTATCAGGACGTGGAGACTCAGGAGGTGGTGCTCATCCATAAGCTCCAGGTGAAGTGCGCGTGGTTCTCGGAGGACACGAAGAAGGTCCGCAAGGGCATGACATGGGACGCGAAGCGGAAGGCGCTGGAGGCGGTGGAGCCGCTGGTGCGGCCGCAGGATCGGTACGCCTGCTCGGATCGGCGCCTGGGGACGGCGATGGTGCGGGGGTTGGACGTGCGGGCGACGACGCTGGAGGGGGAGGTGTTCGCGGGCAAGCTGGAGTGGCTCTCACGGTTCGAATTTTCGCTGATGACGCGGCAAGGTGTGGAGGTGGTGGTGCTGCGCCACGCGCTGGGTGATATGGCGGGTGACGATTGGAAGCGGAAAGACTGATTCGGGATCACGTCAAGATCGCGTCAAGATCACGTCAAGATGAGCGGGGTGAGCAGTGGGGATTCTGAAGGGGGCGTTGAGCGTGCGCCGGTACCGGATCGAGGGGACGGTGCCGGAGGGTCGGGACTGGCTGATGGCGGCGTTGAACGGCGACGCCTTTCAGGAGCCGCTGTCCCCGGTCCACAAGGAGGAGCGGATCGGCTGGACGCAGATCCACAACCTGCTGGACACCGAGTTTGACGATATCAACCTGTGGTTGTACAACCAGTACGTGCTGTTCGCGCTGCGGATCGACAAGAAGACGGTCCCCGGCAGGCTGTTCAAGGCGCGGCTGGAGAAAGAGATCCAGGCGTGGAAGAAGCAGACGGGCCGGGAGCGGGTCGGGCCGCGCGAGAAGGAGGAGATGAAGGAGCGGCTGGAGCTGGAGATGCTGCGGCAGACGCTCCCGGCGGTGAACGTGTGCGAGGTGGAGTGGAACCTCACGGACGGGCAGGTGATCTTCCACAACCAGTCGGACAAGGTGAACGAGCTGTTCCGCAAGCTGTTCCACAAGAGCTTCGGGCTGGTGCTCCAGCCGCTGACGCCGCTGGACTTCATCGGGGATCGGCCTGAGGAGATGGAGCGGCTGATGGCTGCGGGGGTGACCGAGGTGGGAGAGAGTCGGGGAGAGAGCCGGGGAGAGAGCCGGGCGGGAGGGGATCATGAGTGAGGAGGAGCAGGTTCCGGGGCATATCGCCAGCGACTTCTACCTGTGGCTGTGGTACCGCAGCGAGAGCGGGCGCGGCCACATCGACCTCGACGCCGAGGAGGGGGAGGGCGCGATCGACTTCTGGGTGCAGGAGCGGCTGGCGTTCCGGGTGCAGGGCGAGCAGAAGGTGAGCGCGGTGATCACCGGCGAGCACCCTTCGGGATCGCCGGAGGCGCGCGCCGCGCTGACCGGCGGCAAGGTGATCCGCGATCTGCGGCTGGCGATGAAGCGGGAGGATCGGGAGTATCAGGTGACGCTGAAGGGGCCGTCGGTGGAGATCAGCGCGGCGAAGCTGCCGGGGCTGGTGAAGTCGGGGGACGTCGCGGAGATCCTGTACGAGCGGATGTACCTGTATGAGGAGCTGACCTGGATGATCTCGGCGCTGTTCCGCCGGTTCTCCACGCTGCGCTCCTCAGATCAGTGGGGGCGCGGGGTGCTGCCTGCGATGCGGATCTGGGTGAGCGGCGGGGATGAAGCGGAGGGGACTGCGGGGGACGGGTACTGACGGGCCTGTGCGCGGCGCGCCCTTGACAGGTGAGGGGAGGTCAGATAGATAGGATGGGCAGCGAGCGGTGCAGTAGCGTCTCTCATTGCTCTTCTTTATAGAAATTTCGCGCGGTTAGCTCAGTTGGATAGAGCGTTGGCCTCCGGAGCCAAAGGTCACAGGTCCGAATCCTGTATCGCGCATTTTTATCTGCGTCCAAATCACACAGTATCTGTGATTCTTGTAGAGCAGATTTGATTGTTTGAGAAATGTCTCTTAAGGCAAAGAAGATTTCTCTCATGGCCTCCTGATGAGCAACCATCGTCCCGGCTCTGACCGGTCATGGCTGTGGGGCGCGCTGTACACTGCAGCGGACGTTCCGGCGGGAAAATGGTTGCCCGGTCTGCTGGCTGCGGGTACATGAGCGGTGGTGGTGACGTGAACACAGCAGAGCAGTACAGGAACCACGACCGGAGGAGCCGATGAAGGTTCGCTTCTGGGGAGTTCGGGGGTCTATTCCGGTGCCTGGAACGTCCACCATCCGGTACGGCGGGAACACCTCCTGCGTCGAGGTGCAGGCAGACGGCCAGCCCTCGCTGGTGTTGGACTGCGGCACGGGGGCGCGGCTGCTCGGTCAGCGGATGCTGGCGCGGGGGGAGCGGAAGCTGCACATGCTGTTCACGCACTTCCACCTCGATCATCTGTTCGGTTTTCCGTTTTTCGCGCCCCTGTTCACGCCGAATTTCGAGATCTCCGTCACCGCGCCTACCTTCTCGGCGGAGACGACCCGGGATCGGGTATCGCGCTATCTCAACGGCATCCTCCACCCGCTGCGGCTCTACGATGTACCGGCGAAGGTGGATTTTGACGCGATACGCCCGGGCCTCGTCGTGGATCGCGCCCCGTACCGGGTGCGGGCGATCTCGCTGAACCACCCGGGCGGCTCCTGCGGCTACCGCATCGAGTACGATCACCCCTCGGGGCGCCAGCAGGTTGTAGTGTATATCACCGACACTGCACCGCTCTCCCGACCGGGCGAGGGCGTGTCGGGCGGGCTGGAGCCGAACGCGCGGGAGCTGCTGCTGATCGAGGGGCTGCAGGGGGCGGACGTGGTGATCTTCGACACGATGTTCTCCCATGAGGAGTACCTGGAGAAGATGACCTGGGGTCACTCCTACCCGGAGTACGCGGTCGGGCTGTGCGAGCGGGCGGGGGTGCGGACGCTGTATCTGTTCCACCACGCGCCGGACGCATCGGACGAGGACATGGATCGGCTGGCAGCGCGCTGGCAGGACTACGCACCGCTGCGGGTCCGGGTAGCGCGGGAGGGGGTGGACGTGGATCTGGAGGGGTAGGTTGGTCCATAGACGCCTCCTCGCTCTCCGGCTTCGTGTCCGGCGCCTGGTTCCTGCTGATCGCGGGCTGGGCGCTCTGGCTGCGGGGCTGGCTGGGCCGCGTTGAATTGCGGGCGCTGGCAGCGGCGCAGGTGGAGGCAGCGGGGCTGCGTTGGGAGCCGGACGGCTGGCGCGGGTCGGTTTTTGCCTCGGGGACCCTCGATGGCCGGCCGCTCAGGATGCGCTGGGGGCAGCGCTGGGGCCGGGCGCAGGCGTGGGTGTGGCTGGAGCCGTCCGGCGTGCGGCGGGGCGGGTGGGCGGAGGTGCCGATGGAGGGCGGGCTGCTGGCGGTGCGCGCGCTGCGGGCTGAGCGGGGCTGATGCGGATCAAGCGCCTGGAGCTCCAGGGGTTCAAGTCCTTCGCGGATCGGACGGTTTTCCAGTTCGGCGCCGGGGTGTCGGGGATCGTCGGCCCGAACGGCTGCGGCAAGTCGAATGTTGTCGACGGGCTGAAGTGGTGCATCGGGGAGCAGTCTGCGCGCAGCCTGCGGGGCGACAGCATGATCGACGTGATCTTCGCCGGATCCGCCTCGCGGGCAGCGGTGAACCTCGCGGAGGTGAGCCTGATGCTGGAGGCGGGGGCGCAGCCGTTCCCCGGCCTCTGGCAGAAGTGCGCGGAGCTGCAGATCACGCGGCGGCTGTTCCGCGACGGCGGCTCTGAGTACCTGATCAACCAGGAGCGGGTGCGGCTCAGGGACATCCAGGATCTTTTCCTGGACACGGGCGTCGGCAACCAGATGTACTCCTTCATCGAGCAGGGGCGCATCGGGCAGATCGTCCACGCGCGCCCCGATCAGCGGCGCCAGCTCATCGAGGAGGCCGCCGGGATCACGCGCTTCCTCGCGCGGCGGGCGGAGACGCTGGAGCGCATGGCCGCGACGCGGCAGACGCTGGAGCGGGTGGCGGAGCGGTACCAGGAATTGAGCCGCCAGTTGAAGCAGGCGGAGCGGGCGCTGGTGCGGGTGTGGCGCTGGCGGGCGCTCTCCTGCCGCCAGCGGCAATTGGAGCTCCAGCAGTCGCTCGGGCGGCTGGTGGATCGGCGGGCGCGGCTGGCGGAGGCTGAGGCTGAGCTGGAGCAGGTGCGTCAGGATCTGCACGAGGCCCGCCAGGCCGTCGACCGGGGCGAGGCGGCGCGCGATCAGCGCCGGGCTGCGCTGGAGGGGGCGGAGGAGGCGCTGAGCGGGGCGAGGCGGCGGCTCACGGAGGTCGAGGGGGCGCGGAAGGTGAGCGAGGGGAGCATCGAATTGCTGGCCCGCGAGCAGCAGCAGGCGGAGGCCCGCCGCGCCCGCCAGTCCCAGGATCGCGAGGAGGCGCAGGCGGAACAGCAGCGCGCCGAGGCGGAATTGGAGGGCCACGCCCTCGCCCGCCAGCAGACGGAGCGGGTGCTGGCCGGGGCGCGGGCGGCGCTGGATCAGGCGAGCATCGACGGGGTGCGGCTGGCCGAGGAGGTGCGCGGCGCGGCGGGGCGGTGG
>JBEIQZ010000413.1:0-5707 GCA_040376255.1 Alphaproteobacteria bacterium | reverse complement strand
CGGCTGGGCGAGGGCGCGGCGGCGCTCGGCTGGGAGGAGCGGCGGCTGCGGACGCTCGGCGGGCTGCGGGCGGAGCGGCGCGACCCGGCGCGGCTGCGGGCGCTGATCGCGGGCTGGCGGGCGCTCGGGCAGGCGTGGCGCGGGATCGGGCAGCCGGAGGGCGGGCTGCGGTGCGCGGAGGAGGAGGCGATCCTGTCGCTGAGCGCGCGGCGCCTCCGGGTGGAGGGCGGGGCGATCTGGAGCGATCCGCCGATCAGCAGCGCGGAGGGCCATAAGGAGCCATAAGGAGCCATAAGGGGCTATAGACGATGCGGGCGCGTCCGCTTATCCTGGCGCAGAGGTTCCCATGGTCACACTGTTGTTGCTTGCCGGTTGCGAAGTCGTCCCGCTGGTCGTGTCCAAGGACTCCGGGGCGGACACGGACAAGGAGGATTCCAAGAAGTGCTGTGATGACACCGGGACGGACGACTCCAGCAGCACGGACGACTCGACCGCCGACGACTCCTCTACCACCGACGACTCCTCCACCACCGACGACAGCGACACCCTCCCCGGCGACTGGAGCTGTGACAACCTGCCGCCCAGCGCGCTCGACGACACCACGCTCGACGAGGCCCGCGCCTACCACGGCATCGTGTTCGACGGCGATGACAAGCTGATCGGCTGGGACGGGCGCAGCTCGCTGATCAAGAACAGCCCCGACGGCACGCGCGAGGTGTGGCTGCCCGGCTTCAGCGGGATCGAGAACATGGATCGGTTCCCGGACGGCGACATCGTGGCCGCCGACCTAAACAACGGGCGCCTGCTCCGCATCGCCCCGGACGGCAGCTACACCACCATCGCCAGCGTCCAGAACCTCTACGGCGCGGGCGTCGTCATCGGCCCGGATCTCCAGATCTACGTCGCGGACGGTGGCATCATCCGGGTCGATCCTGAGAGCGGCGAGATCACGCGCATCTTCGACCAGCCGCGCAACTGGACGGCGCACGTGCTGAACTTCAACCTCGACAGCACCCGGATGTACGTCGGGAGCGTCGGTAACGGCACGGTCTATTACTTCGATCTGGACGAGGATCTGGACCCCATCGGCGACATCCAGACCTACGCCACCGGCGTCGGCAGCGGCTGGCACGACGCCATCGCCATCGACGTCTGCGGGAACATCTATGTGCCGGAGTACTACAGCTCCGGCTTCTACCGGGTCGAGCCGGACGGCACCGTCACCTCCCTCGTCGACCAGCAGAGCCGGGCCTACGGCCACGGCGCCGTCTGGAGCCCCAACAGCGGCGGCTGGCGCGACGACACCATCTACCAGCCCCAGCCCTACAACGGGAACACCGTCCGCGAGGTCGTCATCGGCCTCCAGAGCGGCGAGCTGGCGCGCACATGGAACGGAGAGGCCGTCCCCTGGTAGGGCAGCCTGCGGCGGACGGGCGGCGCGTGATGTAGACTGTCTCTCTCTGGAATGTACATGCCCCTGCTCTCTGTGCTGCCTGTGCTGCCTGTGCTGTCTCTGCTGTCCCTCCCGCTCCTCTCCTGCAACGGCAAGGACAAGGAGTCCGACTCCCCCTCCACAGACTCCCTCGTGACCGACACCGACACCGGCACCGTCATCGACACCGGCGACCCGGAGGACATCCCGCTCAACGGCCTCTGCGCCGAGCCGGATCGGTGGGGGCGCTTCGTCGTCGACAGCAACGTCGACTACGCCTACATCTCCGGCAGCGTCTCCAACGGCGTGGTGCCGGTGAACATCCTCACCGAGGTGCAGACCGTCGGCGGCTGCACGATCTGGCGCCGCGAGAACCCGTTCTGCGACCCGTCCTGCGAGAGTGACGAGACCTGCGACTTCGACGGCACCTGCATCCCCTACCCGGCGGCCCAGGATCTCGGCTCCGTCACCGTCAGCGGCCTGCTCCAGAACTCCAGCATGCAGCCCGTCCCGCCGAGCTTCTCCTACTTCGACACCAGCCTCCCCAACCCCCCCTGGGCGCCCGGCGCGCTGATCACCCTCCGCACCGGCGGCGGCGCCTTCGATCCGGTCACGCTCCACGGCGTCGCCCCCGCTGCCCTCCAGCCGGTGAGCCTGGAGTGGGTGATCACCGACGACCAGCCCCTCGCCGTCGCCTGGGACGCCCCGACCGCCGCCGTCCGCACCGAGGTCAACCTGCGCCTGAGCGTCGATCAGCACGGCATCACCCCGGGCAGCATCTCCTGCGTCTTCCCTGACACCGGCTCCGCCGAGGTGCCGGCCGAGATCGTCCACGCCCTGCTCTCCCTCGGCATCACCGGCTTCCCCGCCGGGGACATCACGCGCCGCACCGTCGATCACGCTGACCTCTCCGGCGGCGGCGGCGGCTGCGTCGAGCTGATGGCCACCTCCTCCCACTTCGCGCAGGTCTCGGTCACCGGCTACACCCCCTGCAACTTCGATCAAGAGTGCCCGGAGGGGCAGACGTGCAACGAGGCGCTCCAGCGGTGTGAGTGAGCGCTTGACAAAATAGGAGCGTCGCGCTAACTTGAGTCCATGATGTGCAGGGTCGCCATCGCTGTGTCTGTGCGGGAGGTCTGTGGTCAGGACGTCACCTGGCTCGCGGCGTTCTCCCGCTGTACCCTGGTCGGCTGAGCCGGGCCTCCGCGCCTGCGCCCAGCCTGTTCACCGATCCTGGCGCCAGTCTGCGCCGGGATGAGCAAGACAGCCACGCTGTCATCCATCGGGTGATATCGTTGAGGTAACCTCTGTTCTCCGGTGCCACATGTACACGAGGCCCATCCATAATCCCCTGTCGGGCCTGACGGCGATCGTCCTTTTCTGAGCGGACGGTCCCGGTCAGGCCCACATCCGGCATCTGAGAGGTGCGGCGCAGCTGCGCGGGCAGCGCGGTCGTATCGCAGGTGACAGGCGCTGCGCTGAGGTGATCAGCAGCGGCTCAGGGGAAGTGTTTTTTACGAAAACGACAGTGCTACAGTTGGAATGACGTCATGGGACAGGTCTCTCAGAATTCTCAGCACCGGAACATCGGCATCTCGGCCCACATCGACGCGGGCAAGACGACGCTCTCGGAGCGCGTCCTGTACTACACCGGGCGCATCCACCGGATGGGCGAGGTGCGCGGCGCGGGCGCGACGATGGATCACCAGGAATTGGAGCGCGAGAAGGGCATCACGATCAGCGCGGCGGCGACGTGGTGCGTGTGGCGCGATCACACGATCAACCTGATCGACACGCCGGGGCATGTGGACTTCACCGTGGAGGTGGAGCGGTCGCTGCGCGTGCTGGACGGGGCGATCCTCGTGCTGTGCGCGGTCGCGGGCGTGCAGCCGCAGACCTGGACGGTGGATCGGCAGATGCGGCGCCACCGGCTGCCCCGGCTGGCGTTCGTCAACAAGTGCGACCGTCCGGGGGCCGATCCGGCGCGGGTGGTGGAGGGGCTGCGGGCGAAGCTCGGGCTGCATACGGCGCTGGTGCAATTGCCGATCGGGGCGGGCGCGGACTTCGCCGGGGTGATCGATCTGCTGGAGCTGCAGGCGATCCGCTTCGGCGGCGCACAGGGCGTACAGGTGGCGGCGGAGGCCGTCCCCGGCGCGCTGCTGGCGGCGGCTTCGGCGGCGCGGGCGCGGCTGGTAGAGGCGGTGGCTGAGGTGGACGACGTGATGGCGGCGGCGTGGCTGGCGGCGGAGTCGTCGGGCGAGCCGGTCCCTGCGGCAGAATTGCGCGCGGCGATCCGGCGCGCCACCCTCGCCTGCCGGTTCGTGCCGGTGCTGTGCGGGTCGGCCTACCACAACATCGGCGTCCAGCCGCTGCTGGACGCGGTGATCGGCTGGCTGCCCGCGCCGTCGGAGCGGACGGTGGAGGGCGTGGACGCGGCGGGCCTGCCGGTGCAGGTGGAGGGCGGGGCGTCGGCCCCGGCGCTCGCGCTCGCGTTCAAGCAGGAGGAGGGGATCCACGGGAGCCTGTGCTGGCTGCGCCTCTACCGGGGCAGCCTCCGGCCCGGCGACAGCCTTATCAACCTGCGGACGGGGCGGCGGCTGCGCGTGTCCCGGCTGCTCCGCATCCACGCGGCGCAGACGGTGGAGATCGCGTCGGCGGGGCCGGGGGACATCGTGGCGCTGCCGGGGGCGGACTGCGCGAGCGGGGACACCCTGAGCGCGGGGCCGGTCATCCGGCTGGCGGGCATCGAGGTGCCGCAGCCGGTGATGTCGGTGGCGCTCTCGGCGAAGAGCCGGGAGGAGCTCGCCCTCATCGGCGCGGCGCTGGCGAAGTCCTGCCGCGAAGATCCCTCGCTGCGGCTCAGCCAGGACCCGGAGAGCGGCCAGCTCCTGCTGCACGGCATGGGCGAGCTTCACCTCGACGTCTCCTGCGAGCGCGTCCGGCGGCAGCTCGGCCTTGACATCCGCATGGGCGCGCCGCAGGTGGCGTGGCGCGAGGCGATCACGCGGCGGCGGGACTTCCAGTTCACGCTCTCCAAGCAGACCGGCGGGCCGGGCATGTACGCGCGGCTCGTCGGCTGGATGGAGCCCACCGGTGAATCCGGAGATCCCGTCTTCGAGAGCCGCATCTCCGGCGGCGCCGTGCCGGAGTCCTTCGTCCGCGCCGCTGAGCAGGGCTTCCTGGAGGCGCTCCAGACCGGGCCGCTGAAGGGCGCGCCGGTGCTGGGCGTGCGCGTGGTGCTGACCGACGGGCTCACCCACCCGGTCGACTCCTCCGAGCGGGCGTTCCGCATGGCGGCGATGGCGATCGTGCGCGAGGGCCTGCCGCTGGCGGGGCCGGCGGTGCTGGAGCCGCTGCTCGCGGCCTCGGTCGAGGCGCCGGAGCGGTACATGGGCGCGGTGCTGGGCTGGCTGTCGAAGCGGCGGTTCGCCGTGGAGCAGGCCGCCGTCGAGGGGGCGACCGGTGACGATCAGGGCTGCGATCAGGGCTGCGTCATCCGGGGGCTGCTCCCGGCGGCGGAGAGCTTCGGCCTCGTCAACGGGCTGCGCTCGCTGACCCAGGGCCACGGCAGCTTCTCGCTGGAGTTCGCCAGGTACGCCCAGGTCTAAGAGCCTGGTCTAAGCGATCCCCACGCACCTTCTCCCCCTCCGGGGAGAAGGTGGCCCGCAGGGCCGGATGAGGGGCGGTGTAGCCCGCACCCTTATCCGGCTATCGGGGCGGCAGGAGCGCGCGCAGACGGATATAGACCGGCAGAGGTCGCGATGATCGAATCGGTGAAGCTGGAGAATGTCAAGCTCCTCAAGTCGGTGGATGTGCGGCTGGGCCGGTTGAATATGATCGTCGGGAGGACCGCGATAGGGAAGAGTACGCTGCTCAATGCAATAAGTGATGTGCTTGCTTTAGGTGAAGCTGGTTTTTTATTTGACATTAATAATAAAGAAATTTACAAGATTTTGTTGAAGATTTTTAATAAAAATGTAGAAAATTTTAATATAAATTATTTTACATTGAATGGTTTTTGTAATATAGAATTGCAATTCTCTAAATCAATTAAAAAAATATCTTTTATGATCAGTTCTGATAAGTTAGAGATAAATTTTTCAGATTTAAATGTAAATGAGAAATTTATTTTTTCACGATATGACGATAGCGTACTTTCTGATGAAATAATTGCTTTTTTAATTAAATTAAATTTTATATTGAAATATTGCTCCCACTTGCGCCTCCACGCCGCCGATCTCGCCGCCGACCACGCCGCCGACACCGACATCCCGG
>JBEIQZ010000888.1:0-1405 GCA_040376255.1 Alphaproteobacteria bacterium | reverse complement strand
GCAGGTCAGCGGCGGGGCGGCGCTGTCGGTGGCGCTCTCAGGGAAGGCCGGGGCGCGGCTGGAGACCGGGCCGCCGCCGGAGGTGGTGCGCGGGCTGACCGGAGGCGCGCCGAAGGCTCCCCCGGCGGCTCCCCCGGCGACCGTGACCGCCCCGGCGACCGCTTCGACGACGCAGGCGCGGCCCTGGACAGCGGCGGACGACGCAGTGATCGCGGGTATGATCGAGGCCGAGAAGTCGCGCATCGTCGACACGGTGCGGGAGGCGCAGGAGGCGGAGGTGCCGCAGATCGTCGCGGTGCGGCGGCAGTCGGTCGCGGAGGAGTGGGAGGAGCTGAAGGCGGTGTTCGGCGACCCGGCGTCGGCGTCAGCGGCGGGCATCGCGGCGGTGGAGCAGAAGATCGCAGCGTGGAAGCAGGACGTCGCGCGTCCGGCGGCGCGGCGGGCGACCCTGATGGGGAGCGTGAGCTGGAACGGGCGGACGCAGCAGCTCAGCGGGACGATGGAGGTCCCCGGTCAGGCGGTGCCGGTGAGCCACCCGGAGACCGTCCGGGCGGCGGAGGCGTGGGTGGCGGCGGCGCGGGCGCAGAAGCCGGCGGCGGGCAGTGGCGCGGGAAGCGCGGGCGCGGGAAGCGGCGGGAGCGATTGGACGAGCCCGACGCTGGGGGTGATGAAGTGGATAAAGCCGGGGACGTTTGTGATGGGCAGCCCGGCGGGCGAGGCGGGGCATCAAGAGAACGAGACGCAGCACCGCGTGACGCTGACAAAGGGTTTCTGGCTGATGGAGCATGAGGTGACGCAGGGCGAGTGGCAGGCGGTGACGGGGAGCAACCCGTCCAAGTTCACGTCCTGTGGCAGCACCTGTCCGGTAGAGAATGTCAGTTGGGACGACATCAAGGGTTACATCCAGAAGGTGAGCGCCCGCGATGGCGTGGCGTATCGGCTGCCGACCGAGGCCGAGTGGGAGTACGCGGCGCGCGGCGGTCAGGAGTACATCTATGCGGGCAGCAACGACCTCAAATCAGTTGCTTGGTATTGGGACAATAGAGAGGGAAACAAAACACAGCCTGTATGCGGAAAGAAAAGAAACGGATATGACTTGTGTGATATGAGCGGTAATATGTGGGAATGGGTACAAGATTGGTATACTCCATACCTGTCTGATGCTACTGATCCTGTCATGACTACGCTGAAGTATTCACCGGTTATCCGGGGTGGTGGTTGGTATAGTAATACGGTTGATCCTCGCGTCGCATATCGCAAGTATATATCCTATGCTACTCATGACGATAATCTTGGATTCCGCCTCGCCCGCGCCCCATGATCTGCTGCAGGCACCGCCCCAGCCGCCACCCGTCTGGCGGAGATCCCATCTGTGCAGGCAGCGCATCGCTTTGCTCCTGCCCGG
>JBEIQZ010000110.1:0-13047 GCA_040376255.1 Alphaproteobacteria bacterium | reverse complement strand
GCCGCGATTTTCGCGGCGATCCGGACGCGGGCCGCGCTCATCCGGACGCGGGCCGCGCTCATCCGGGCGCCCCTGCGGGCGGCTGTCGGGGCGGGCGTCCCAGCGGGAGTCGAAGCTGTCCGGGTCGACGGGTGCGGCCACGGCGGGCGCGGCGGACGCCTCCACAGGAGCTCCGTTCTTGTCCGTGTTTTTGTCGGTGCGGGGACGGCGGATCGTGGCGTTCGGGGAGCGGGCGGGTTGCATCGGCACCTTGCAGGAAGCGGGACGGCTATCCCGTCGCGGCCCTGTTGTCATGCCGGCGCGCTCCCTCAGCTGGGGATAGGGATTCCAGATGCAGGAACACCTCCCTGACCTCCTCCCCTACCGGTTCGATCTCCCCGACGCTCAGATCGCCCGCCACCCCCCGGCGTCCCGGGACGGCGGGCGGCTGCTCGATCTGAGCGACGCGCGATCCGGGCCGGTCGACCGTCAGATCCGCGATCTGCCCTCGCTGCTGCGGCCGGGGGATCTGCTGATCCTCAACGACGTCCGGGTGCGGCGGGCGCGGCTGGCGGCGCGGCGGGCGAGCGGCGGGGCAGTGGAGGTGCTGCTGGTGGGGGCGGAGGAGGCGCTGGTGCGGCCGGGGCGGCGGCTGAAGGCGGGGGAGCGCCTGTCCTGCGGGAGCGGCAGCGTCGGATTGCTGGAGCAATTGCCGGAGGGCCGGTGGCGCGTGGCGCTGCACCCGTCGGCGGAGCAATTGGAGCGCGAGGCGGGGGCGATGCCGCTGCCGCCCTACCTCGGGCGCGACGCGGAGCCGGAGGATGAGGCGCGCTACCAGACGGTCTACGCGAGCGGGCGCAGCGGCCTCAAGGCCTCGGCGGCGCCGACGGCGGGGCTGCACCTGACGGAGGCGCTGCTGGCGGAGATCGCGGGGCGCGGGGTGGAGGTGGGGCATGTAGGGCTGGAGGTGGGGCTCGGCACCTTCCTGCCGCTGCGGGCGCAGCAGCTGGCTGAGGGGCTGCTGCACGAGGAGCGGTATGAGCTGCCGCCTGCGACCTGGGAGCAGATCGCCGCCTGCCGTGCGCGGGGCGGGCGGGTGGTGGCGGTGGGGACGACGGCGGCGCGGGTGCTGGAGGGCGCGGCGGGGCCGGGCGTGGGCGCGACGCGGCTGTTCATCCGGCCCGGCTGGCGGTTCCGGCAGGTCGACGCGCTGCTGACAAATTTTCACCTGCCGGAGTCGAGCCTGCTGATGCTGTGCTGCGCGTTCGGCGGGACTGCGCGGGTGATGGCGGCGTACCGGCATGCTGTGGGGGCGGGGTACCGGTTCTTCTCCTACGGGGACGCGATGCTGCTGGCGCCGGAAGGCATCGCTGGATCCGCTGGCTTCAACGGAGGTGCTGGGTTAGTGCGCGGGGCCGTATGACTGCCGCCCGCTATGAATTGCTCGCCACCGCCGGCCACGCGCGCCGGGGGCGCCTCCACCTCACGCACGGGGTCGTGGAGACCCCTGCGTTCATGCCGGTCGGGACGCAGGGGACGGTAAAGGGGCTGACCCCCGCCGATCTGCGGGAGAGCGGCGCGCAGATCGTCCTCTCCAACACCTACCACCTCTGGGTGCGGCCCGGCCACGCGCTGATCGCCGCGCTCGGCGGGCTGCACCGCTTCATGGGCTGGGACGGGCCGATCCTGACGGACTCGGGCGGCTTCCAGATCTTCAGCCTGGAGAAGCTCCGCAAGATCTCGGAGGAGGGCGCGCACTTCTGCTCCCCGCTGGACGGGCAGTGGCGCATGCTGACCCCCGAGGTGTCGATCCAGGTCCAGGAGACGATGGGCGTCGACATCGCGATGGCCTTCGATGAGTGCGTCGAGCACCCGGCGACCGATGCCCGGCTGCGCGAGGGGATGGGGCGGACGAGCCGCTGGCTGCGGCGGTGCGTGGCGGCGCGGCGGCAGGCGGATCGGACGGCGCTGTTCGGGATCTGCCAGGGCGGGATCAGCGAGGTGTTGCGGCAGCAGCACATCGAGGAATTGGCGGCGCTCGATCTGGACGGCTACGCGCTCGGCGGGCTGTCCGTGGGCGAGGAGCCGCAGGCGATGTTCGACACGGTGGCGTTCGCGGCGCCGAAGATGCCGGCGGACAAGGCGCGTTACCTGATGGGTGTTGGGTATCCGTGGGACATCGCGGTGGCCGTCCGCGCGGGCGTGGACATGTTCGACTGCGTGATCCCCACCCGCAGCGCCCGCTTCGGCAGCGTCTTCACCTCTCAGGGGCGCATCAACATCAAGAACGCCCAGCACAAAGAAGATCCGGCCCCGCTGGATCCCGCCTGCTCCTGCTACGCCTGCCGGAATTTCAGCCGCGCCTACCTGCGGCACCTGTTCCTCGCCAACGAGATGCTCGCGCCCCGGCTGCTGAGCCTGCACAACGTCCACTTCTACCAGCACTGGATGTCCCGCCTGCGCGCCGCCATCCCCCACGGAGACACCGCGCTCGCCGCCCTGGAGGCGGAGGCGCGCTCCTGGATTCCCCCGAAAGGAACCGATCCTGATGCCTGATCCCCTGCTGCGCTCCTCCGAGCTCGCGCCCGGCCTCCTCTCTCAGCTGCCATTCCTCCTGGCGATGGTCGCCATCTTCTACTTCCTCGTCTGGCGCCCGCAGCGCCAGGAGCAGGAGGAGCAGGAGAAGCTGGTCGCCGCGATCCAGAAGGGCGATCGCGTGGTGACCCAGGCCGGGATCCACGGGACGGTGCTGGAGGCGGCGGGCGACACGCTGATCCTGGAGATCTCGCGCAATTGTCAGCTCACCGTGGATCGCGCCTCAGTGAAGCGCCGCACGCCTGCCGGCGCGCCCGCCGGCGCTGCCAACGCGCCTGCCCCGACCCCAACCCTCACGAAGTCCTAGGCGATCATGCAGAACGGCCTGAAATTCCGGCTGGGGGTGGTCATCGCCTCTGTGCTGCTCTCGATCTGGCTCCTCCTCCCCAACGCGCTGAACCCGGCGGATCGCGCGAAGATGGAGGCCTACCACGCGCGCCTCGCCGATCCTGAGCTGCCGCTCCCGGCTGAGCTGGATCCCTGGTACATCCCGGCGCTGCCCAACCTGTTCCTCAACCTCGGCCTCGATCTGGTCGGCGGGCTGGATCTGACGCTGGACGTCGTGAGCGAGGACGCGGTGCTCTCGACGGTGCAGCGCGACATCCTGCCGCTGGAGGAGGCGGCGAAGCAGGAGGGGCTGAAGATCGCCGACATCCGGCGCGACCGCAACCGCCCGGCGCTGAAGATCTCGCCGGGCGAGGGCGTGGAGCTGGAGCAGATCCAGACCCTGATGAACAAGCGCATGTCCTACTACCAGTACAAGACCTCGGTAGAGGAGAACGGGAAGAAGTACTTCCTCTATGAGATGCGCCCTGAGGAGCAGAAGCAGATCGCCGCCCGCTCCGTCGATCAGGCGCTCGACACGATCCGGAACCGCATCGACGCCACCGGCGTCAAGGAGCCCTCGATCAGCCGCAAGGGCGATCAGGGGATCAACGTGCAGCTCCCCGGCGAGACCGACGTGGAGCGCGCCATCGCCGCCATCGGCACGACGGCCCGGCTGGAGTTCATCCTCGTCGATGAGGAGGCCGACACCAACAAGGTCGACGCCGGGCTGAAGGCGGCGAAGGCCGCGCTGGCGCCTGAGGCGTACAACGACGACCGCGCGCTCTCGGAGTGGCTGGCCGACAACGGCCACATCGGCGCCAAGCGCCACCTGTACTGGGAGTACACCGAGGAGCGCGGCAAGAAGCCGGAGCGCCGCTACCCGCTGCTGCTGAAGGAGCCGGTGATCCTTACCGGCGACGACATCAACGACGCCCAGACCAGCATGGATCAGCAGAGCGCGAGCGCCTACGTCGCGCTGGAGTTCAAGCCGCGCGGCGCCGCCACCTTCGCCCGCGTCACCACCGACAACGTGAAGAAGCGTTTCGCCATCGTCCTCGACGGCAAGATCAAGTCCGCCCCCCAGATCAACGAGCCGATCCCCGGCGGGCGCGCCAGCATCTCGATGGGCGACGGCAGCGTCGATCAGCAGTTCAAGGAGGCCAGCAACCTCGCGCTGGTGCTGCGCTCCGGCGCGCTCCCTGCGCCGGTGGTCGTCGGTGAGGTGCGGACGGTCGGCGCCACCCTCGGCGCGCAGGCCATCCAGGACGGCCTGATCGGCGCGGGCATCGGCGGGGCGCTGGTGTTCCTGTTCGCCGCCTGGTACTACCGGGTGAGCGGGCTGGTCGCGGACGCCGCGCTGCTGCTCAACGCGGTGTTCGTGCTGGCGCTGCTGGCCCTCGCCGGGGCGACCCTGATGCTCCCGGGCATCTGCGGGATCGCGCTGACCATCGGCATGGCGGTCGACTGCAACATCATCATCTTTGAGCGCATCCGTGAGGAATTGCGCGCGGGGAAGGGTATCCGGGTCGCCATCGAGTCGGGCTTTGATCGCGCCTCGGTGGCGGTCATCGACTCCAACCTCACAACGCTCATCGCCGGGGTCGTCCTCTACAGCTACGGCACCGGCCCCATCCGTGGCTTCGCGGTCACGCTGATGATCGGCATCCTCACTACGCTCTATGCGGGCGTCTTCGTCTCGCGCGTGCTGATGGAGGTCGTCAACAGCGGCCGCCGCGACAGCATCAGCATCTGAACCGCCTGAACCCTCCGGAGGGACTGTGTCTGAAACACCGTCTGAAACACCGTCTGATAGACCCCCCGAGACACCTCCGGGGAGCGCCCCTGCGTCTCAACCTGCAGCGCGGCGCCACCAGGACAACTTCCGTGAGATCCTCTCGCAGGACGTGAACTTTGATTTCGTCGGCAAGCGGAAGTTCTTTGCCGTCTTTTCTGCGTTTCTGGTAACGTTCTGCATCGGGTTGTTCGTGTTCGTCGGCCCCAACTGGGGCATCGACTTCACCGGCGGCACCGAGGTGCAGGTCCACTTCACCTCAGAGACCTCGGTGGCCGAGGTGCGCGATTCGCTGACCTCGGTCGGGGTCGGGGACGACGCGATCCAGAAGGTCGATGTCGCCATCGGCAGCCGCTACCTGATCCGCATGCAGGGCGCCTCCGGTACGCGGCCGGAGGAGGTCGAGGCGGTGAAGAAGGCGCTCAGCGCCTTCGGGCCGGACTGGATCGAGGAGTTCCGCATCGACGCGGAGGTCGGGACGCGGGCCACGGTGATCTACAAGGGCGACGTTGTGCCGCTGGAGAAGATCAACGCGGCGCTCTCGGCGATGAAGGGCGTCAGCGTGCAGCCCTCCCCGGAGGACAACACCTTCTATGTGCGGCTCCCCGGGCTGGCCGAGGACATCCGCTCGCACCTGGAGACCAACCTGAAGGATCGCGGCACCGAGATCGAGCGCATCGACTCCATCGGCCCGAAGGTCGGCGGGAACCTCCGCACCGCCGGGCTGGTCTCCACGCTGCTGACGATGGGGCTGCTGCTGGTCTATATCGGCTTCCGCTTCGACTTCGCCTACGCCCCCGGCGCGATCCTGTGCCTGTTCCATGACGCCAGCATCGTGCTGGGCGTGTGGGTCGTCACCCAGATGGAGTTCGGGCTGCCGATGGTGAGCGCGGTGCTGACGCTGGTCGGCTACTCGATCAACGACACCATCGTCACCTACGACCGCATCCGCGAGAACTCCGAGCGGTACCGCCGCAAGCAGCTCCCGCAGCTCATCAACGACTCGGTGAACCAGACCCTCGCGCGCACAATCATCACCTCCAGCGCCACCGCCCTCGCGCTGATCCCGTTCCTCTTCTTCGGCGGCCCGGTTCTGCAGCAGTTCGCCATCGCGATGCTCGTCGGCATGGTGGCCGGGACCTACTCCACGATCTATGTGGCCAGCCCCATCATGATCCTCATCAAAGAGAACGAGGACTTCCTGCGCGGGCTGGTGGGTCTTCGGAAGAAGCAGGTGAAGGACGCTGCCACTCCATGAAGAAGCGGACGATCCCCGATGTCCCGGCGATGACCCGCTCTGAGCTGGTGGTGGCGCTCGCCGGACACCAGGACATCTCGCGCGTGGAGGCGGAGCAGGTGCTGGAGACCTTCTTCGCGGTCGTCTCTGAGACCCTCGCGGCGGGCGACCGGGTGGAATTGCGGGGCCTCGGCACCTTCCAGGTGAAGCGCTACGGCGGCTACACCGGGCGGAACCCCGCGACCGGGGCGAGCGTGGAGGTGGCGCCCAAGGTGCTGCCGGTGTTCCGGGTGGGGCGGGAATTGCGCGAGCGGCTGACGCTGGAGCCGGAGGCGCGGGCGCCGATGGAGCCGACATCGCCCGCGCCGGGGCGGGGCCAGCGATGAGCGGCCTGCTGCTGGCCTGGATCGGGGCGGCGCTCGCGGGGAAGATCTATATAAACAACCTGCCGGTCGAGACGCTGCCGGTGATCGAGATGCGGAACGTCACCGTGCGGTTTGACGCCGAGGGCAACATCTGGATCGACGCGCCGAACTACCAGGTGCGCCAGGTGGCGCCGCCCACGTATCTGCCGGGTCAGCCCGGCCAGCCCGGCCAGCCGGGGGCGCTCACGCCGTCGGGGGTGCCGGTCGGGCGCTGGTGGCTCGTCACCGAGGACGCGGGCTCGGTGGGGAGCGCGGTGGACGTCATGGTGAACGGGCAGGTCGTCCGCCGGGTGATCTCGGGGCAGCCGCAGCTCATCATGGACATCGGCGCGTGGCTGCGCCCCGGCGACAACGAGATCTCGCTGCTGATCCAGCCCGGCACCCCTGCGGGCGGTGTTCTGAGCGTCTACATCGGGCAGGGCGACAACCGGGACGGGACGATCCGCCTCGGATCGCCGGACGTCCGCTGGACGCGACGGGCGGGCGACCCGGCTGAGGGGACGATCCGCACCTTCCATGTGACTGTCCCGCCCGCTCCGGCCGTCAACCCCCAACCCTGAGAGTCCCTTGGACAAACAGCCTTCCGGGAAGCGCACCTACATCCTGGACACCAACGTCCTGATCTACGACCCCAACGCGCTGTTCGTGTTCCAGGAGCACGATCTCGTCCTGCCGATCGTCTGCGTCGAGGAGATCGACAAGTTCAAGCGGGAGCTGACGGAGCGGGGCCGCGCGGCGCGCGCGATCTCGCGGCAGCTCGACAGCATGCGGGCGAGCGGGCGGCTCTCTGAGGGCGTTCCGCTGCCGGGGGGCGGGCGGCTGCGGGTGGAGCTCGGGAAGCCGGAGGATGCGGCGCCGCTGTTCGGCGGGGCGAGCGCCTCCAACGACAACCTGATCCTCCGCATGGCGCTGCGGCTCCAGCAGGAGTCACCGGAGCGCCGGATCAGCTTCGTGAGCCGCGACGTCAACGTCCGGCTGAAGGCGGACGCGCTCGGGATGCAGGTCGAGGACTACGAGCATGCCCACCTGGAGCTCGACGAGAGCTACACCGGCGTCGTGGAGCGCGACGTGGCGCAGGAGATGGTGGACGAGGCCTGGCGCACCGGCGCGGTGCCGGAGAGCGGCGAGGGGCTCGCGCCCAACCAGTTCGTCATCCTCCGCAACGAGATGCGCCCCGACCACAGCG
This sequence comes from Alphaproteobacteria bacterium, assembly GCA_040376255.1. GTDB lineage: Bacteria > Myxococcota_A > UBA796 > UBA796 > SXON01 > JBEIQZ01. Next base: position 5,506 of record JBEIQZ010000110.1, on the reverse strand, counting down.
TCCAGACCCGGTACGATCCCACCCGCAAGCAGCTCTCGCTGGTGGTGAAGCCCAAGGAGGGCTGCTGGGGCATCTTCGCGCGCAACCGCGAGCAGATTTTTGCGATGGATCTGCTGCTCGACGACCGGATCCCGGTCGTGACCATCGACGGGATGGCCGGGACCGGCAAGACGCTGCTGGCGATGGCCTGCGGGCTGCGGCGCGTCGTCGATGACAAGCGCTACCGGCGGCTCGTCGTGGCCCGCCCGATCTTCCCGATGGGCAAGGATCTCGGCTACCTGCCCGGCTCGGTGGACGAGAAGCTCAACCCGTGGATGAAGCCCATCTTCGACGCGCTGGAGCTGATCGTCAGCGGGGAGGACGCCGATGAGGAGCCGGGCGGGAAGGGCGACGGCAAGGGCGGCAAGGCGCATGACAGGCAGCGCCGCCACGGCGCCAGCTACCAGGCGCTCATCGATCAGAAGCTCGTCGAGATCGAGCCGCTGACCTACATCCGTGGCCGCAGCATGCCGAAGCAGTTCCTCATCATCGACGAGGCCCAGAACCTCACCCCCCACGAGGTGAAGACAATCCTCACCCGCGCCGGGGAGGGGACGAAGGTGGTGCTCACCGGCGACCGCTACCAGATCGACAACCCCTACGTCGACGCCACTTCGAACGGCCTCACCTACGTCGCAGAGCACTTCCGGCTCTCCCCGATGGCGGGGCATGTGACATTGCGGAAGGGGGAGCGGAGCGCGCTGGCGGAATTGGCGGCGAAGCTGCTGTGATTCTCCACCGCTTCGCCGAGGTCGGATCGACGCAGGACACAGCGCGGCGGCTCGCGGAGGAGGGCGCGCCGCACGGGAGCCTCGTCGTCGCCGGGGCGCAGCGGGCGGGGCGGGGGACGCAGGGGCGGGCGTGGGCGTCGGCGCCGGGGCAGAACCTCTATGTCACCGCGATCCTGCGGCTGCATGCGGGGCGCCCGCTGCTGCTGGCGGAGGCGCCGCTCTTGACGCTGGGGCTGGCGGGGCGGCTGGCGGAGGCGTTCGGGCTGCAGGTGAAGTGGCCTAACGATCTGGTGCTGCCGGGGGCGGACGGGCGGCTGCGGAAGCTGGGGGGAATCCTGGGGGAGGTGGAGACCGGGGAGGGGTCGCAGGTGCGGTATGTGCTGCTGGGGCTGGGGCTGAACGTGAACCAGACAGCGTTCCCGCCGGAATTGCCGGATGCCTGCAGCCTCGCGCTGGCGCGGGGGGAGCGGCAGGATCAGGAGGCGGTGCTGGCGCAGGTGGCGGCGGCGCTGCAGGGCGATCTGCTCGGCGGCTGGCGGGAGCGGTGGCGGCGCTGCGCGCACACGCTGGGGCGGCGGGTGGAGGTGCAGGGGGTGACCGGGCTGGCCCGCGACATCGCCCCGGACGGCGCGCTGATCATCGCGGGGGCCGCCGGGGAGCGGAGGGTCTACGCGGGCGATGTCACGCTGACAGATGAGCGTCCAGGCGGCGCTGCTGCGCGTTCACTGGACGATCTGCCGGGCGAGGTGCCTGACTAAAAGTTGTCGCTGCCGAGGACCTGCGCCTCCATGTTGTCGGCGGCGATGGCGACGTACCGCACCAGCGAGGCGAGGGAGGCCGCGTCGGTGTCCGCGCCGACCTTGACGTTGAAGACGGCGAACCAGCCCTTGCTCTGGGGGTAGGCCTGCCAGGCGCCGAGCTTCTTGTTCTGGCTGTCCTGGAGGAGCATGTTGGCGGTCTTACCGGGGAACTTCTTGCTCTTGGTGGGGAAGGCGGGCGACCAGATCTCGCGGATCTCGATGCCCTCCCAGGTCTCGGTGGCGGAGTTTATGAAGACGATCTGGGTGCGGCTGCTGCCGGTCACGACGACGAGCTTGTAGTCGCCGTCGCCGTCGACCTCGTACTTGAGGAGGGGGATGGTCTCCTGTACCTGATCGAGCGCGGTCTTGACGCGCGCGTCCGGCGCGGCGGCCCATGCGAGGGGGGTGAGCAGGGCGAGGGAGAGGACAGCAAAAGAGAGCAGTGACCGCAAGGGAACCTCCAGGGCGGCAAGATACCATGTTCTGTGTCCGGTTGCGGGAGCATCTTCCGGTTAGAGATCGGGATGGCTGACGCACCCTCGCTGACCGCAGAGCTGCTGACGAGGCTGCTGCGGCGATTGCTGGTGGAATGGGAGACATTCAATCAGCGGTTTTTTCATGGCGCGATGAAGCGTCCACAGATGATGCTCGGCGCCGGTGACTTCCTGGGTCGCTGGAACCTGCGCGGGCGCAGTATCACCCTGCAGCAGCAGATGGTGCTGGAGCAGCCGTGGGGCGTGGTGCTGGAGGTGCTGAAGCACGAGATGGCGCACCAGTACGTCGGGGAGGTGCTGCGCGCGCAGGAGCCGCCGCACGGCCCGGCGTTCCGGCGGGTGTGCGAGCGGCTGGGGCTGGACGCCGCCGCCAGCGGCCTGCCCGGCGCCCCGCCCGGCCCCGACGAGGCGGAGGCGCGGGTGCTGCGGCGGATCACCCGGCTGCTGGCGCTCGCGGGCTCCTCCAACACCCACGAGGCCGAGCAGGCGGCCCGCGCGGCGCAGCGCCTCCTCGCGCTCCACAACATCGATCAGATCCATGCCCGCGATCTCCAGCGCGGGGACGCCGATCTCCAGCGCGGGTCGGGCGGCTACCGCTTCCGCACCGTCGGCCCGGTGAAGTCCCGCCACGACACCTGGGAGCAGATCCTGGGGAGCATCCTGAACACCTTCTTCTTTGTCCGCTGCATCTGGGTGCCGATCTACCGGCCGCTGGAGGGCGAGGCGGGGACGGCGCTGGAGCTGTGCGGCACCGGCACCAACCTGGAGATCGCCGGGTACGTTCATGCCTTCCTGGTCGCCGGCGGGGAGCGCGCCTGGGAGGCGTACAAGGCGGCGGAGGGCATCCGGGGCAACACCGAGCGCCGCCGCTTCCTCGCCGGGCTGATGCTGGGCTTCCACCAGAAGCTCGAACAGGAGCAGGCGCAGCAGCAGGAGGAGGGCCTGATCCGCGTCGGGGACAGCAGGCTGGAGCGGTACATGGACACCCGACACCCGTCGGTGCGGAGCCGCCGCAGCGGCAGCACCCTGGAGACGGAGGCGTTCACCGGCGGCGTCGAGGCCGGGCGCCGGATGGTGCTCCGGCAGGCGATGGAGGAGGACGGAGGTTACAGGGGCAGGCTTATCACCGGTGCGCCGGACAGACAGGAGACAGAATGAGCCAGTTTCAGGGATCGAGCCGCTACATCGCCGATGACGGCTTGATGGGGGACGTCAACGCCGCCGTCGTGCTCGGCAGGCCGCTGCTCGTCAAGGGCGAGCCCGGCACGGGCAAGACGATGCTCGCCGCTGCGGTGGCCGAGTCGCTGGGGATGCCGATGATCCACTGGGGCATCAAGTCCACCACGAAGGCCGTCGACGGCCTCTACACCTACGACGTCGTCGCCCGCCTCAACGACGCCCGGTTCGGCGAGGGCGACGTCCGCGACATCCGCCGCTACATCCGGATGGGGCCGATGGGCCGCGCCTTCCGGGCGGAGACGCGCCACATCCTGCTGATCGATGAGATCGACAAGGCCGATCTGGAGTTCCCCAACGACCTGCTGCGGGAGCTGGACGAGATGGCGTTTGACATCCAGGAGCTGGACGAGACCGTCCGCGCGAAGCACCGCCCGGTGGTCATCATCACCTCGAACGCAGAAAAAGAGCTGCCTGACGCCTTCCTGCGCCGCTGCCTGTTCCACTATATCGCCTTCCCCGACCGCGAGCGCATGAAGAAGATCGTCGCCGTCCACCTGCCGGATCTGCCGGAGAAGCTGCTGGAGCGCGCGATGGATCGGTTCTACAGCGTCCGCAAGCTGGAGGGGCTCCGCAAGAAGCCGTCGACCTCTGAGCTGATCGACTGGCTGGCGGTGCTGGTCCGCATGGGCGTCCCGCCGGAGGAGGTCGCGGCGAAGTTCCCGTTCCCGGGCCTGCTCCTGAAGCAGGAGGCCGACCTGGAGCTGATCCGGGGCCGCAGGTAGCGATGCTGCTGCTCTCGCTGCTGTTCAACCTGCGGAGCCAGGGGCTGAAGATCGGGCTGGGGGAGTGGCTCTCCTTCCTGCAGGGGCTGGAGGCCGGGCTCGTCGACGACAGCCGCGCGCTCTACCACCTCGCCCGCGCCACCCTCATCCACGATCAGTCCAACTACGACGCCTTTGATGTCGCCTTCGCCGCCACCTTCCAGGGCGTCGAGCTGCCGCCGAAGTTCAAGGACGCCCTCGCCGAGTGGCTCGCTCAGGCGAAGGACAGCACCCCGCGCGAGGCGGTCGCCCACGGCATGACCCCCGAGGAGCTGATGCGCGAGTTCTACAAGCGCATGCAGGAGCAGAAGGAGCGCCACGATGGCGGCAACCACTGGATCGGCACCGGCGGCACCTCGCCCTTCGGCAACAGCGGCCACGCCGAGTCCGGCGTCCGCGTCGGCGGCGAGAGCGCGGGCGGGCGCGGCGCCGTCTCCATCGCCCAGGAGCGCCGCTGGGCCTCCTACCGCACCGATCTCACGCTCGACGTCCGCGACTTCGAGGTCGCCCTCGCCATGCTGCGGCGGCTCGCCAGGGAGGGGGAGGAGACGCTGGACATCGACGGCACCATCGACAAGACCTGTAAGAACGGCGGCGACATCGATCTGGACATGCGCCCCGAGCGCAACAACCGCATCAAGGTCGCGCTGCTGATGGACGTCGGCGGGTCGATGGACCCCCACGCGGCGCTGGTGTCGCGGCTGTTCTCTGCGGCCTCCCGCATGAAGACGTTCAAGAAGCTGGAGAGCTTTTATTTCCATAACTGCCCGTACTTCTGGCTGTATAAAAACTATCAGACGATGGAGCGGCGCAAGACCATCGAGGTCCTGAATGAGCTGACGCCGGATTACCGGCTGATCTGGGTGGGGGACGCCTCGATGGCCCCCTGGGAGCTGTTCTCAGCGGGCGGCTACTTCAGCCAGCCGACGCCCGCCGGGATCGACATGATCAAGGCGTTCGGCAGGAAGTTCCAGAACTCGATATGGCTCAACCCGGACCCGGTGCGGTTCTGGGATCACCCGACGGTGCGGGCGATCGGGGCGGAGATCCCGATGTTCCCGCTGAGCCTGAAGGGGCTGAAGGACGGGGTGCGGCGGTTGCGGGGGTGAGGGAAGGGCGAGGGGGAGAGGGCCAGGGGACAGGCATGTTTTGAGCGTTTGTGGTTGCATCAACGAATAATGTTTGATACCGGAGGAGGGAGAGACAGGAGGGTGTTTTGTTCGACGATGTGCTCACCGCTTATATGGTTGAAGCGGATCGGTTGCAGGGCGAGATCTTGTCGATAACCGGCGCGCTCCGCCTTCCAGGGGAGGATGAACCGGCGCTGATCCAGCAGCTCCAGGAGCGCCTGGGGCAGCGGAGCCGGCTTGCGACCCGCATCGGAATGGCGATGCTCCGGTGGCGACAGGCAGGGGCGGAGTCCCGGGCGGAGTCCCGGGCGG
>JBEIQZ010000567.1:0-3945 GCA_040376255.1 Alphaproteobacteria bacterium | reverse complement strand
TCCAGCAGGCCCGCCAGCAGGCCGCCGACGGCCACCGCCTCCTCGTCGCCGCCGCCAGCGACAGCGACAGCCGCCCCGATCTCTCCTTCGACCGCGATCCCTGGCGCCTCCGCCTCGCCGGGGACGCCGGGATCTGCACGCCCCGATCCCTCACGAAGCGGAGACCGTCAGAGATCGACCGCGCGCTCTATCCGTGGATCACGCCGTGGAATGATGTGTGGGATGCGGTTTTTGAGCGGGACTGCGGGGAGGCGCTCAGGCTCCAGGTGGGCGGGGCGCGGGGGTCGGCGGAATTGGTGTGGGAGTAGGGGGAGAAAGACAGGTCTGGGAGGCACGGAGGCACGGAGGACACGGAGGAAAGGCAAAAGACAAAAGGCGAAAGGCGGAATACAGGGAGAGAGGATGAGTCTTATCAAGACGGTGGTGATTGAGAATTTTCGGGGTTTTGAGCGGGTGGAGATTGAGATGCCGCCGGGGAATCTGGCGGTGTTTGTGGGGGTGAATGGGGCGGGGAAGACGGCGCTGGTGGATGCGATCTGGTATTTTTTGGAATCAAAATGGAAAGATAATAATAAATTCAAAAAAAATGATATTCGAATTGATGCAAGCATATTAAGAATAATATTGAATGACAAAGAAATATCGAATATTAAATACAACGATCATTTTTTAATGATGAAATATTTATACAATCCAAATCATCATGATAATAACTCAAATAAAGAAATTAAATTATGGTTTGAATCAGAGGAAAATATTGAAAATCAAGAAACAAAGAAATTAGGTAAATTTTTATTAATCAAAAAATCCAGCAAACAAGAATATTGTCAGAAAAATTTTTATCAAAATTATCTGGTAAAAAATTTACAGGACTAAGAATAGAACGCTCTATGACCGGGACAGGTTTTGAATCCACATGGATGATTGATAAAAACGGAACCTCCCTCTCTATCGATCAGCTCTCCTCCGGTGAACGCTCGCTGTTCTATATGATCGCCTGGATGTCGCGCTGGCTTGTCCAGAACACCCCCGAAGGCGCTGACCCGCTCCAGCCCCCCGGCGTCGTCCTCATCGACGAGATCGACCTCCACCTCCATCCCCGCTGGCAGCGGAATGTTCTGCCCGCGCTGACTGAGACCTTCCCGAACCTCCAGTTCATCGTGACGACGCACTCGCCGCAGGTCCTGTCACGGGTGCCGAACGGGTGCCTGTTCATCATCGACGACTTCAAGATCTACCCGGCGACCGGCCGCGTCTACGGGCGGGACAGCAACAGCATCCTCCATGTCCTCGACACCCCGGAGCGCCCGGAGCAGGCGCAGCAGCAGATCCGCGCCCTCGCGGGCCTCATCGACGGCGAGGACTTCCCTGCCGCCCGCGCGCTGCTCACCGGATTGGAGGCCGTGCTCGGAGAGGATGATCCCGATCTCGTGCGGCTGCGGCTGACGCTCTCGCTGCTGGAGGGATGAGGGATGCGGCGTATCCAGGGCGGGAGCGGCCCCGGCTTCCTCATTCAGATGAAGCACAAGGGATACAGCTACGCAGATCTGCGCGGCCCCGACAAGGGGGAGGTGCGGTGCGAGCTCGCCCAGAGCCAGGGAGACCAGTGCGTCTACTGCACCCGGACGTTCACCCCGACGGAGGACGGGATGCGGATCGAGCACTGCGCGCCGCAGTCCCAGAACCCCGATCTCGATCTCCACTGGAACAACCTCCTCGGCGCCTGCACCGGCGGGGAGGGAGGCCCGGCGGGCCACCAGACCTGCGACAAGCGGAAGGCCGACAGCCCGCTGCACTTCAACCCCAAGCACCGGCCGGGGACAAGGCTCACCGTGCGGTTCAGGCGGGACGCCCCGAACGCCGGACGGTTCGCTGCAGAGGGAACCGACGATCCGGAGGTCTGCGCCGCCACCTTCATCAACCCGGACATCGAGGCGCTGCTGCGCTACCTGCCTGACGGCACCATGCAGATCGACAACGCTGACGTACAGGACGACATCGACAACATCCTGAACCTCAACGCCGCCCACCTCCGGGCGGCCCGGAAGCAGGCGATGCAGGCCGTCCATGAGGCGCGGCGCCACCGCTTCCAGCGGCAGCTCCCCGACTTCACCGCCGAGGAGATCCGGCAGCGCATCGGGCGGGCAGGGGCAGAGCCGTTCGGGATGGCGGCTGAGCACCTGCTGAAGAAGTGGCTCAGCCGCCGGTGACGCGCCCGCTCATCGGCCCGATCAGCGGCAGCCGCCCCGGCTCCCGCAGCCGTGACGCGCGTGGCCGCCGCCCTGCCCGGCCTCCCGCTGCTCCTGGCGCGGCTCAGGGCGCTCCCCGACGGTGAGCGGGATGGCGTGATCCTGGCCGGCGCGGCGCAGGCGGACGGTGACCTCGGCCCCGGCCTGACCCTCGCGCAGCCAGCCCTGGAGGGCGGCGGGCTGCTCCAGGCGGACCCCGGCGATGTCGAGCAGGATGTCCCCCTGGAAGATCCCGGCCTTCGCCGCCGGGCTGTCGGCCTCGACGCGCATGACCATCAGCCCGCGCCCGCCCTCCGCCAGCTCGACGGGGTGGATGGCGGTGCCGAGCCAGCCGGGGCGCCGCTGCCCGCCGCGCTCCAGAACGGCGATGAGGCGGCGGATCGTGCGGATCGGGACGGTGCTGCCGCCGGGAGCGATCCACCGGCTGTTGATGCCGATCACCGCGCCGTCCGCCCCCACCAGCGGGCCGCCGGGGAAGCCGCGCGGCAGGCTGCCGTCGACGTCGATCCACTGGTCGATCTGCGCCCCGCCCTGGCTCTGCCAGGCGCCGCCGGTGGCCCGGACGATGCCCCAGGCCGCCTCGACGCTGCCCGAGGGCCGCCCGAGCGCCAGCGTCAGGCTCCCGACGCGCGCCCCCGCCTCCTCCGCGTAGCGCGGCACGGTGAGCTTCACCGCGCTGCCCGCCCCCTCGACCTTCAGCAGCGCCAGATCCGCGCCGAGGTGCCAGCCCTCGACCGCCGCCCGGTGCGCCACACCGTCCGGCCCGATCACCCGCACCTCCTCGCGGCCCGCGACCGCTGCCGCCACGGTCAGGATCTGCGTCTCCGACCACACCACCCCCGTCGCGCCGCGCCGCCCCTCCACCCGCCAGACTGAGGGGGCGGTGGCCTCCACCGCTGCAGCGAGGAGCAGCGAGAGCTTCTGCGCGTCATTCCCGACAGTATCCCCTGTGTTGTCTGTGACCGTACCCATGATGTCTCCTCTGTTGGCTGTTCTGTTGGCTGTTCTGCTTGCAGGGGAAGCATAGGCCCGGATCGCGGTGCCGGTAATCGCCCGGATGGGCGGCCCGACACCTGCCCGGATGGGGAGGGGTCTCCGGTCGTCCGGGCAGCTTGTCCGATGAGAGATGCGGCCTATCTTCCTGTCCGGAGAGCAGGAATGGGCGTGCGCGTACAGATCAGCGGCCCCGATCCACTGGTGCGGGCCTCGCTGGCGCAGGGGCTCTCGGCGGCGGGGATCGATGTTGTGGAGCGCGAGGCAGAGATCCGGCTCCACGATCTCGGGCCGGTCGCCGGATCGCCGCCCGATCTGCCTGCGGCGGACGCGCCGCTGATCGTCCTCACCGTGGATCTCCGCGCCGCCCGGATCGCCCTCCAGACCGGAGCGGGCGCCGTGCTGTGGCGCGACGGGCGCACAGATCGCATCGTGGCCGCGATCCCCTCCGTGCTGGCGGGGCTGCGCGTGGTGGACGACGCCTTCTCCGGCGAGCTGTTCGGGCGCCCCGAGGGCCGCCCCCGCAGCCAGCGCCCCCTCTCGGCGCGGGAGCGCGAGGTGATCGACCTGCTCGCGGCGGGCCGCTCCAACAAGGAGATCGCCTCCCGGCTCGACATCTCCGAGCACACGGCAAAATTCCACGTCAACACCGTGCTGGAGAAGCTCGGCGCCCACAGCCGCACCGACGCCGTCGTGCGCGCCG
>JBEIQZ010000159.1:0-10887 GCA_040376255.1 Alphaproteobacteria bacterium | reverse complement strand
GGGAAATCGAACTCCACACCTCCTCCCGGTCTCGCCCTGATAGCCCGTCTGAGACACACAAGGGGAAAGCCGTTCTCAAACACCCCTCATCCGACCCTCCGGGCCACCTTCTCCCCACAGGGGCGAAGGGTCGTGAATTACGAAGATTCGGGTTTATCCGACCTTCCGGATCTCCGCCCGCGCGTCGTTGTAGCAGGCGCCGCCGCCGGTGGCGTCCACATGATCCGGCACCAGCGCGTTGGTCGTCCAGCCGTTCCGCGTCGCCCGCCGCCAGAGCCCCTTCGGGCAGGACAGCACCCCGCGCCGGAGCCCCGGATCGATCCGCGCCGCCGCCTCCACCGCCCCGCGCGGGTTCTCCACCCGCACCGCGTCGCCGTCCGCGATCCCGCGCGCCGCTGCGTCCGCCGGGGACAGCGCGATCTCCGCCGATCCGTCCTGCTGCGACTCGAAGCCGGTGGAGGTGATCGCGCCCGCGTCCGCCGGAGAGATCAGGATCAGCGGCAGCGCCGCGTCCGCCGGGGGCGGCCGGTACTGCGGCGCGCCGGGCCGGATCTTCCGCGCGGGTCGCACGTCCACGAACTGCACCGGCCGCGCCAGCAGGATCACCCGCTCCCGCCGCAATTCCTCCCAGCGCCCCGCCGTCTGGGGGATGGCGTCGGTGATCCGCTCCGCCAGGGACACCTCGTCCTCCTGCAATTCCGGCCAGTCCATGCGGATCTCTGCTGTGCTGTCCCCTGCCGGACTCAGCCGTCCGTGCAGCCGCCCGTGCAGCCGCGCGGCGAGCGCCGCGAACACCGCGTGGTTGGATCGGGCCTCCCCGACCGGCGCGATCACCGGCTCTGCGTACTGCAGCAGGTAGCCGCCGTAGCTGCGGGACAATTCGCGGTGCTCCAGAAACGTCGTCGCGGGCAGCACCACATCGGCAAGATCGCAGGTGTCCGTCCAGACCTGCTCATGCACCACGGTGAACAGGCCCGCCCGCTGGAGGCTCCGCACCACCGCCCCCTGATCGGGGAGCGTCGCCACGGGGTTGCAGTTGTAGACGTAGAGCGCCTCGACCGGCGCCGTCCCGGCGAACTCCTCCCGCCCCTCCAGCGCCGCTGCGAGCCGCGACTGGTTGATCTCGCGCGGCTGCTGCGCCTGCCCGGCCATCCCGGTAAGACCGCTGATCGACTGGAACCGGCGCTTGTCCGTCCGGTAGCCGGAGGAGGTGCTCATAACAAAACCGCCGCCCCGGACGCCGAACTTCCCGTAGATGGCCGGGAGCGCCAGGATCGCCCGGATGGAGTCGGTACCGTTCCGGTTGCGCTCCGGCCCCCAGCCGCACCGCACGATGGCAGGCGCGCCCGCCGCGTACAGCTCGGCGAACCGGCGGATCTGCTCCTCAGGGATGTCACAGACGGTAGCGGCCTGCGCCGGGCTGAACGCCTCCGCCGCCGCCCGGAATTCCTCCACCCCCTCGGCCTCAGCCGCCAGGAATGCCCGATCCGCGTACCCCTCCGCGAACGCCAGGTGGTGCAGCGCCATCGCGAGCGCCACGTCCGTCCCCGGCAGCGGCTGCAGGTGGAGATCCGCCATCGCCGCCGCCGTCGTCCGGCGCGGATCGACAACGATCAGCCGCCCGCCCCGCGCCTTCACCCGCTTCAGCAGCGGGATCAGGTGGATGCCCGACGCCTTCGGGTTCATCCCCCACAGCACCACCGTCTGCGCCTCCCCCACATCGAGCGGATCGGCGGAGGGCAGATCCCCGTAGACCGCCTCGTGCGCCGCCCCGGTGTTGGCCGCGCACATCGTCCGCCCGATCCGCGACGCCCCGAGCGCCTGCCAGAACCGCTGATCCAGCGCGCCCCCGGTCAGCAGGCCGTTCGAGCCGCCGTACCAGCACGGCAGGATCGCCTCCGGCCCGCTCCGCGCGCAGACCGCCGCAAATTCCGCCGCGATCCGCTCCAGCGCCTCCTCCCAGGTCGCCGGACGGAAGCCGGTGTGACCCGTCCCCCCGCCCGCCTCCACCCGCTGCCCCTCCCCCTTCGGGCCGACCCGCACCCACGGGCGCAGGATGCGGTGCTGCCCGTGGACGCGCTCCCCGATGTCCGCCACCTTCTCACAGATGAAGGGCCGCCCCATGTGCGGGTCTGCGCTTGTGCTTGCGCTCGCGCTTGCGCTTGCGCTCACCGCCGTCAGCGGGTTCCGCCCGGTGCCGTGGACGCGCCCCACCCGCTCCGACCCGTCAGCGCCCTGCCGGATCTCCACCGCCACCGAGCAGCGATCCGGGCAGTCCAGCGGACACACCGAACCCCGCGCCTGTCCGCCCTGTCCGCCCGCCTGTCCCGTCTCCATCTCTGCCCCCATAAATAATATTTAAGCCGATTAAGCGAAACCCCTTACCGCGCCAGCCGCCAGATCGGGATCTCCTGCCCCGGCGGCGGCACCGGGATCAGCCCGTTCTGGAGCAGCCCGTCGTCGCTCTCCGGCTCGCACAGGTAGCAGGCCAGCGCGCCCTGCCGGGCGTCGGTGTACACCATGCAGCAGCCCGCCGGGAGCGGGCGCCGCTCCTGCTTCCAGATCACCGCCACCGGCCCGCCCGCCGCAGCCTTCGGGGCCTCCAGGATCGCCCGCGCCGTCCCGCCGTCGCCCGCGCCGTCCGCGCCCGATCCCTCCGGCTCCGCGACCACCGGGATCTCCACGTCCACCTCCCCGCGCCGCGCCTCCGTCACCCGCAGCCCGTGGCGCGCGAAGTGCTCCGCCAGGTGCGCCGGGACGACGTAGGCCAGCGGGCGGCGCACCGTCTTCTCTGCGACGAAGGCCGCCATGTGCGGCAGCGTGACCTCTGCGGGCTCCCCGTCCAGCCGCCGGGGGGCGCGCGTCAGGATCGTCACCGGCTCCGGCAGCGCCTCCAGCCGGTAGCGGATCGCCACCTCGCTCCGGGGCCGCTCGCAGGCCGCGATCAGCTCCAGCACCGCGCGCGCGTTCTCCCCGACGTAGATCAGGCTCTCCAGCATGAAGGCGTAGGCCGTCTGGACGCGCTGCTCGAAGGTGATGTACGAATAGCACTCCAGCAGCAGGTCGAGGCGGCTGAACATCCCCCGGTAGTTCGCGCCGAAGCGCGGGTGGTGCGGGTAGGTCATCCAGCCCTCGCGGACCGGCGCGTCGGGTTCGGCGTCCTGTCGCGCGTCCAGCGAGCGCTCGTCCTCGACGAAGTTCCCGTACCAGCCGGCGTCCAGCCCGTGCCGCTCCTTCAGCCGCCGGAACACCTCCGGCACCATCGTCTCGCGCATGTAGCGCACCGGCTCCCCGCGCCCGCTCTCCCCGGTGTGGGGGACGTCCACGGTCATGAAGAAGCGGTGGACGGAGCCGTTGGTCGCGTGGTTGTCGATGCACAGATCGGGCGCCCACGGCAGGAACACCCGCTCCTGCAAAAGCCGCATCTCCGGCGCGCTCTGGAGCAGGTAGTCCCGGTTCAGGTTCACCCCGGAGGCGTTCACCCGCGTCCCCACCAGCGCCGGGCCGATCTGCCCCGACAGCTTCGGCAGATCCAGCCTGCGGTTCCCCGGATCGGTGGCGTCGTTGCCGTCCGGGTTGAACAGCGGCACCACCACCAGCACCACCTTGTCCAGCAGATCCCCGTGCTTCCCCGACAGGATGTCCCGGCACAGCATCAGGCAGGCCTCCTTGCCCTCCACCTCCCCCGCGTGGATGCCGCTGATCACCAGCACCACCGGGCGCCCCCAGGTCCGCGCCTCCGCCGGGGTCCGCACCCCCGCCCCCGACAGCACCAGCAGCGGCAATTCCCGCCCCTGCGGGCTCACCCCGAACCGGGTGACATAGAGGCGCGGATCGCCAAGCCCCTCCAGGCAGTAGATGAACTCCATCACGTGCTGGTGGAGCGAGGTCTCCTCAAAAGCGGTGGCTTCGGCGCGGGTCTGGATCATCGCCGGAGCCTAACCTGTCGCGCCTACTTCTTCTTGGGCTTGTAGATGTACTCGAACGACGCCGACAGCTTCTCGTCCAGCGCCAGCGTCTTCTCGTAGTAACGGACGATCCCGGAGAGCGGGATGTTCACCTGCACCGGATCGACGCCCTGCGCGAGCGTGGCGGCCTGCGCGTTGCCGGTGACCGCCATCTCGCGGCGGGCCTGCGCCTCGACCTCAGGGGCGAGCTGGGGCAGCGAGGGCGCGGAGGAGAACCACTCGACGTGGCGCAGCGAGCCCTCGTCGGAGCGCTTCACGTACCGGGCCTCGGAGGGCATGTAGATGGAGAGCTGCACCTGCGAGGTCGGAGCGTTGGTGGTGGGGAGCTGGACCTCCAGCGCGCCGCGCCCCTCAGTCAGCGGGGAGCCCTTCTCGACATAGACCAGCTCTACAAGGAAGCCGGAGAGCGCGCCGGAGCTGGAGTCGGAGCGGAGCATCGGGATCAGGATGCCCTCGTTGGAGCGGGCGACCTTGACCGGCTTCCCGCCGACCGAGGCGCTCCAGATCTCGGCGCCCTCGGGCATCTGGAGGCGGAGGAACTGGTTGCGGTTGTTGCGGACCGCGTACTGCACCTTGACCATGCGGCGCCCGTCCGGCGTGACCAGCACCTCCGCCACGGCGGCGTCGACGAGGGTGACGAGCATGTCGACGTCGGGGTGGGTGCGGACTTCGAGCGGGATCTTCACCTCGCTGCCGCGCGCCTTGTAGGCGAGCAGCACGGGGAAGTCGGTGCGCCCGAGGATGGCGGGGGGCAATTCGCGGACGTCGATGGGGACAGCCCCGGTGGCCTGACCGGCGACCAGCTCGACGGCGGAGCGGGCGTCGACGCCGACAAACATGCTCTCGCGGGCGACGTCGAGGACGCGCGGGACGGGCAGCTCGGCGCTGATGGCGCGCTCATAGTCGATGGTCAGGCGGTAGGCGCCCTCGGCGGCGTAGTTGAGCGAGACGAGGATGACCCCGGAGGCGTCGGTGGTCCAGTCGCGGATACCGGCGCCCTTCACGTCGAGGACGGTGACGTCCTTCGGGAGCTGGACGCGGAAGGTCTCGACCCCCTGGTGCAGCACGGTGTACTCGACGACCGCGTTGCACTGCAGCACCCCCTCAGCGACGCCGACGAGGAGCTGGCTCTCGGCGTAGATGCGGGCGGCCTGCTTCTGCTCGGCGGCCTGCTCCGGCAGATCGCGGCGCCAGGAGAGGGCCAGCGAGCCGGTGCCGGGGAGGGCCGCGTCGACGCGCCAGGTGTTGCCGGTGCGGGTGACGTTCTGGCCGCGCCCGTTGGCGAGCTTGAAGTCGACGGCCTCCGGGGACTCCAGGCTGAAATTCAGCGTGCTGGCGCCTGCGGGGGCGAGCGGGAGGGCGAGCGCGGTCTCGCCGTCAGCGGTGGAGAGGCTGAGGCCGAATTCCAGGTCGACGGTGAAGGTGCCGGTCTGGTTGGTGACGAGGGTGTAGTAGTCCCCGTTGACGAAGATCGGGGCGTCCTTCCCGGCGATTGTCGCCTTGCGGAGCGCGGCGCGGGTGGAGAGCAGCGGCACCAGCGTCCAGCCCTTCTGCTTCAGCACCTGCCCGCGCACGCTGAGCTTGAAGCTGGCCCAGGCGTCATCGCCCTGGCCGAGCACCTGGCCGGTGTAGGCGGTGTTGTCGAGGGTGTAGTCGCGCGGCGAGGCCGGGGCGACCTCGGGCGGCTTGTCCTGCCCCTTCTGATAGATGCTCTGGAAGTCCTGCCAGGGCAGTGTGACCGAGCCGTTCTCTACGCTTGCGGCGCTGGCCAGAGGGAGGGCGAGGAGGAGGGTAATGAGCAGGGACATCAGCGGGCTCCACGGGGATTGGTAGAACGGTAGGTGAAAGTGATCACAGGGGTCTGGTAGGATTCGAGCAGGCTGGCGGAGCGGTAGAGCGCGACGCCGTCGAGCGGGAGGGCGAGGGTGAACGGGGTGGGCTTCTGGGCGAATTCCACCGTGCGGCCCTCGACCGGAGAGGGGATCTCAGGGGCGCGGGTGCGGGTGGTGGCGCGGTTGTTCGCAGCCTTGTCCGAAGGCTTCGCGTCACGGCTGTCCTGAGCGCGCTGGGCGGGCTGTGCCCGGCCGCTGTCGTCATAGCCGCTGTCGCTGGTCGTGTCCGGCACGTCTGCGTAGGGGGAGTCCTTCTGCTTCCCCTTGCCCGGCGCGCGCTCGTCCTCCTCCCCCTCGTAGGAGTCTTCCTTCTCATCAGCCTCCTCATTGGATTTCGCGGACTTTGCCCCGCCCTTGCCGCCGCGCACCACGCCGGGGACGCTCTGGCTGACGCTCTGGTAGCTGCGGCCGGCGGGGACGCGGGCGAGGTACTCCTGATTGAGCGCCCGGCCTTCGCTGATCTCGGGCTCAGGCAGCGGCTCGGCGGGGACCTCCATGTCCTCCAGGTAGCCGAGATCGTCGAGGGCGATGGGCTGCTCCTCCGGGGCAGGGGTGCCGTCCATGTCGATGATGCTCATGTCGGCGGCCTTCCGGTCGAAGGCGCCCGGGGGAGGGGCAAGCTCGCCGTTCACGTCCGCGCCCTCGAAGTCGATCTCAGTCGTCGCCTTGTAGACCGGGCCTGCGCTGCTGCCGCTGCCGACGGTGACGCGGCTGGACGGCGGGGGCGGAGGCGGAGGCGGAGGGGGTGACGCGGTGACAGGCGCGGGCGGCGGGGCCATCGTGGGCGCCGGGCGGGCGGAGGGCTTCGGGGCGGCAGCGGCGGGCAGCGACTGCAGGGCGCGGGTCGCGTCGCCCCGGCCGCCCATCGCCCCGCCCTTCATGCCCCCGATGACCGGCTCCACTGAACCCCCGCCGGTGACGGTTACGCTGTTTGCCCCGGTGACAGTTCCGTTGTCGATGTAGCCCAGGGCGGCGGGATCGTTGAGGAGGATGCTCTGATCGGAGATGCGGACCGGCTCATCCTGCTTGAAGGAGAGCGTCGGTTCTTCTTCCAGAAGATCCTCCGTCATCATCCCGTCGAGGATCATCGTGTCCATATCGTCCACCACCGCGTCCCCGTCATTGTCGAAGACCGCGCCCATGTCGGGCTGAAACACATCGCCTGCCGACGCGCCGGAGAGCACGCCCATCACCCCCAGCCCGCCGATGCCCTCAGCGCTCCCGCCGCCGCCGACCCCCTGGCCGCTGATACCGAAGCCGCCAGAGATTTCTCCCGTTTCCCCGCCCAGGAGAGAGTCCAGCTCAAAGGTGCCGTCGCCGATGGTGACGGTCGCCGGCATCGAGGTAGCCTGCGCCTCGCCGCGCCCGTAGGCTGGCGAGGGATCTGTCGCGATGACAGGCTGGGACGCCTTCTTCGACTCCTCCTTCTTGTTGCGGACCTCGGCGAGCCCGGAGCTGGCGGAGCTCCAGCGGGCGCGCTGCTCCTCGGCGCCGGACTGCTCGGTGCGCTGGATGATCTCGGCGGCGGTCAGCACCTGCCCGTACTGGCGCTCGGCCTCGTCCAGATCGCCGATGGCGAGCGCCTCGGCGGCCTTCTTCTCGGCGACGGCCTGCGCGTCCTCCAGCGCCTCGTTCTTGGCGGCCTGGATGCTGCGGATGCGGCGGGCGTTCGCGTCGTCCTGCGCGTTGTTGCTGCTGGTGAAGGTGTTGCCGAGCAGCAGATCGATGTTGGCGTCGAGGCGGGCGGCGTTCTCGTCGTCGGGGGCGAGCTGCGCGGCGCGGTCGGTCCAGTAGCGGGCCTGCTCGACGTCGTTGTCGCGCCAGGCGTCCATCGCGTTGTAGAGCGCGTCCTGCGCCTGCTCGCGGGCGGGCTGGTAGACGGGGCCGCCCTCGTTCTCCCCCTCCTTCTTGCCGGGGATGTAGCCGCGCGGCAGGTGGATCTCCCACTGCACCGCCTGGATCGGGGCGTCCACGGCGGGGACCTCAAGCTGGTAGCTCCCCTTCCGCTCGTCAAAAGCGGCGAGCTTGCCGATCCAGCTCACCTCGACCGGCATCGCCACCGGGCCGCGCACCGTCTCGACCGAGCGCTCCATCGCGATGTAGATGCCGCCCTTCCCGTCGGACAGCACCGGGATGGCCCGGCTGCCCCGGCGGGCGGTCACGACCTCGAAGCCGGGCGAGGGGATCAGGTGCAGGTACTGGCGGCGCTCGTTCCGCACATAGAAGGTGCTGCGGAGCAGCGTCGTGCCGTCCTCGCTCGCGACGACCAGCATCTCGGCGCGCTCGATGACCGTGTCCGGGCCGAGCTGCGGCTGGTAGCGCTCAGTGCGCAGCGTCGGGATGTCGCCCTGCCACCACACGACCGCCTGCCGCTCCATCAGCCCGCGCGCCCAGAGCGGGGCGCTCCGCGCGGCGATGGTGCGCCCGCGCTCAGGCACCATCTCCGCCTCCTCAGAGACGCCGAGCGCGTAGTACCGCTCTCCGCCGACCGCCCCCGTCGGCACCGGCACCGGCACGACGAAGCTCCCCGCCGGGAGGGCCGCCTGCCCGTCCACCTCGACGACGAAGCTGCCCTTTACCGGGGCGCGCGGGGTGAGGATGATCTCGCTGCCGCGCCGCTCCCACTTCGCCAGCCCCTCGCCCACCACCTGGATATCTGAGAGGCCCGCCGCCGAGAACCGGAACTCGTCCTCCTCGCCGCGCACGACGTCGAACTGAAGGCGGCTGTGGACCAGCAATTCGCCCCCCTCCTCATAGAACGCATGCGCCGCTTTTGTCTTTGTCAGCGGCGGCTGGCGCGGCGGGGGGCCTGTCCGGGCCGGGACGAACTGCATCATCAGCAGCGAGGACTGGGACAGGTGGTGATCCACCACCCCCGGCATCTCCACCTCCAGCCCCGGCGCCTCCACCTCCACCCGCTGCCGCAGCGCGGGCAGGATCGGCAATTGCAGGCTCCCGCCCGGCGCAGGCACCGTCCCCTCGATCGTCACCATCACCGGCGCCGTCCCCGGCCCGATGATCACGTACAGCCCCCGCGCGTCCGCGCTCACCGGGCCGCTCACCCGATCCGCGACGAGCTGCGGCCCCGACAGGGTCGCCATGTACCAGCCCCGGTTCAGCGGATCAAACCGGTAGCGCATCGTAAGGTGCGCCTCCTCCCGCTCCGCGTCCAGGGAGACTGTGTAGGTGGCTTCAGCCGCTACCCATGCAGGTGCGGGATTCACTTCTTCAGGAATGGGCGGCATCAAAGGGAACATGCGCGGCCTCAACGACAGGGAGCGCGCAGTCTTACGCGCCCGGCGCAGATGAGCCTGTCACGGGTTGTCAACGCCCGGTAAAGCAGCCCCGCTTATTGCCGCTGTCAGGGCCGCCGTCAGGGCCCCGCCTCCACCCGCACATCGTCCACCGTACAGCGCAGCTCCGCCGGGGGCGGGTAGCCCACCTCTCCCCAGGTGGTCGAAGTCCAGTGGTTGAACCGCAGCGAGGGCGCGCCCCCCGGCACCGCCTCCGCGATCACCGCCTGCTCCTCCCCGTCGATCCAGAACGACACCGCCGCCGCGTCCCACCGGATCCCGTACCGGTGCGTCCCGCTGATGTCCGCCTCCAGCACCCGGTACTGCCGCGTCGGGCCGTTCTCATAGCCGTCCGCCGGTCGCCAGCCCGCGTATGTGCCGACCATCGCCCGCCCGTCCAGCAATTCGATGTCGATCTCGTCCACCACCCCGCCCGCCTCCCCGTACAGGAACATCGCGCACACCGTCCCCGGCGCGTCCGGCGCCGTCAGCGTCGCCTCAAACACGGTGGCCTCGTCTGCCCCCGCAGTGAACGCCTGCAGCGTGAACAGCTCAGCGCCGAACCACCGATCCCCAGCCCCCTCATGCAGCAATTCCAGCTCACCCCGCACGATCTGCCCGTTCTGCTCGCGGAACCGCGTAGCGCCGAGCTGCCAGGTCGCGTGATCCCAGATCAAGGGATCGATCCCGTCAAACGCCTCCTCCAGCAGCACGACCGGCTCAGCGGTGTCCCCCGTCTCCCGCAGGTCTGTGTCTTTGGCAGAGCTGTCTCCGGCAGTGCTGTCTCCGGCAGGGGGCTTCCCCTCCGCACAGGCTGTAAAAAGGAGCAGGATCATCGTCCCCAGTATAGCACACAGACGCTCCACCAGACCGCTCAAACCCCGTCTGGAAGCGCACACCCGGTAGCGGAACAGACGATTCTGGACTACCATCCCCACCATCCATGGAGACGCTCATGCTCACCCTCTCCCTCCTCCTCTCCCTCGCCGCCTGCACCGACGGCAAGGACAGCGCCGACAACACCGGCACCACCGACTCCGGCACCACCGGCAACACCGACGACACCGGCACCACCGACGACACCGCCAAAACCGACGACACCGGCACCACCGGCGGCCTCGACGGCGAGCAGCTCTTCCTCACCAACTGCTCCGGCTGCCACGGCACCGACGCCATGGGCAGCAACAACGGCCCCCCCCTCGACCGCGAGGTCCAGATGCTGAGCGACAACCAGCTCATCGGCATCATGCAGAACGGCGAAGGCCGCATGCCGGGGATCGAGGTCTCGGTCGAAGAAGCCCAGGAGATCGTGAACTACCTGCGCACCTTATTCCCGTAAAGTATAGATCCTCTGTACGGGTCACTGTCAGGCTGCTGCGCGACCTGACAGTGACCCGTACAGAGGATCTATACTTTACTGTTGGTGTTTAGACTGTCGTTTGGGGAACACACTCGTTGGCGATGGGAAGGCGTACCGCTGGGTTTATGAGTTTGTCGATGGGGGGGTGATGGGGTTGGTTTGCTGACGGGGTCGGGGCTTGGGGCGTCGGAGCGGGGGCGCGATGGCAGGCGGTGTTCCGACGGGGTCGGAGGCTTCTCTCACGGCGTGATACCGGATCGGAAAATAGATTGCCGAGGTGCGCCTCCGTCCCTTCGCCCCTTGGGGGAGAAGGTGGCCCGGAGGGCCGGATGAGGGGCGTACTGGCACGGCTTTCCCCTCCTCCGTCGGCTTCG
>JBEIQZ010000269.1:0-8122 GCA_040376255.1 Alphaproteobacteria bacterium | reverse complement strand
CCGCCTCCACCGCTGCGCGCTCCGCCTCCACCGCTGCGCGCTCCGCCTCCACCGCTGCGCGCTCCGCCTCCACCGCTGCGCGCTCCGCCTCCACCGCTGCGCGCTCCGCCTCTGCGCGCTCCGCCTCCACCGCTGCGCGCGCCGCCTCTACACGCTCCGCCTCCAGCCGCGCCGCCTCTGCCCGCTCCGCCTCCAGCCGCGCCGCCTCTGCCCGCTCCGCCTCCAGCCGCGCCGCCTCTACCCGCGCCGCCGCCGCGCGCTCCGCCTCTACCCGCTCCGCCTCCAGCCGCGCCGCTGCCGCATCCTGCTTCGGCGCCGGATCATCAAAGGCGTCCCCCTCGAACCAGTCATCCTCGACCGCCTTCGGCGCCGGGATCGCCCGCAGCGCCTCTTCAACCCGGCGCGCATCCGCCTTCCGGATCTCCTCGGCGAAGCGAACCTCCTCCGCACGGCGCGCCTCCTCTGCCTTGCGCGCCTCCTCTGCCTTGCGCGCCTCCTCCGCCCGACGTATCTCTTCGCGGCGGGCCGCTTCCGCACGGCGCGCCTCTTCGGCAAGACGCATCTCCTCCGTCCGGCGCGCCTCTTCGACACGGCGCGCCTCTTCGGCACGGCGCATCTCCTCCGCACGGCGCGCCTCTTCGGCAAGACGCATCTCTTCCGCGCGGCGCGCCTCCTCTACCCGGCGCGCCTCCTCTACCCGGCGCGCCTCCTCTACCCGGCGCGCCTCCTCTACCCGGCGCGCCTCCTCTGCCCGGCGCGCCTCCTCGGCAAGACGCACCTCCTCGGCTTTGCGCGCCTCCTCAGCTTTGCGCGCCTCTTCGGCAAGACGCGCATCCTCAGCCTTGCGCGCGGCGTCGGCCTCCTGCGGGTTCTTCTCCCAGCTCACTTCGCCGCGCTCTCCCTGCTGGAAGAACTCCATATCGAAATCATCGAAGTCAGACGAGGTTTTCTTGGTCGGCATGAAGAAGTCTCCCGTCAGTCAGATAGAAGAACAGCGCCCGGCAAGGGCAGGGACACAGGGGGGCCAGATAACATCCTTCCATAGCACAGCGCATCTGCAGACGCTCCGCTCCCTGATCAGAGCGGGAGGGAGGGCAGGATGAGCTTGAGATCCTGATCATTGAACCGGAAGCCGCCGCCCGCGTAGCCGGTGAAGAAGCCGTGCTGGGCGTTGAAGATGACGTTGTCGGCGCCCGCCTCCA
Source organism: Alphaproteobacteria bacterium (assembly GCA_040376255.1). Taxonomy (GTDB): domain Bacteria; phylum Myxococcota_A; class UBA796; order UBA796; family SXON01; genus JBEIQZ01. The sequence goes on along the minus strand of JBEIQZ010000269.1, from coordinate 6,920 downwards.
CATAGAAGAAGCGCGTCGGCCACGCCCTCAGCCCGGTCTGCAGGTTCGGCGTCCCGTCGAGCAGCGGCCAGCTCCCGTAGGTGAAGTCGTACAGATCCGCAGACAGCATGAGCCGATCCCCGAACAGCAGCCCGTCCACCCCCACGCCCCCCGACGACTCCTTGATCCCGAAGCGGAACACGACGTCCTGGAAGCGCCGCGCGAACTGGAACGTGAACCGGTAGTCCGGGCGCGTCACGTACTCGCGCTGCGTGATGCCGAGATCGGGCAGGTAGCGATCCTCATAGGTGATGTTCCCGAGCGGGTGGCTGGTCAGCTCCGCCTCATACCAGTAGTCCTCGCGCGGCTGGATGCGGACGCCGAGCGTGTTCCGCACGCTCCCGGCCATCGGGTTCTCCGCGAGCCCGCCGGAGCCGTCCGGGGCGGTGCCGAAGTAGGCGCTGCCCCGGTAGCTCACGTCCGTCTGCATGCGCGTCACGTCCACCACCAGATCGCTCACCTCCCCCACGACCTCGTTGACCTGCGCGATGGTCGCCTCCAGCTCGCGCACCGGCGTGTCGTCGGTGAGCAGCCGCCCGATGCTGCCCTCGCCCCGCTCCATCCGCGCGGTGATCGACTCCACGTTCTCCATCGTGCGCTGGACGGTGGCCGTCGTCTGCTGCACCGCCGCCAATTCGGCCTCCACCCCCTTGCCGGTCGTCTCCACCAGCCCCTTCACCGAGAGGGAGATGTCCGCGAGGTTCTTTGTCAGCGTCCCCAATTCGGAGCGGCTGTCCGCCGTCATCTGGCGCAGATCGGCGGTGAGCTCCTCGATGTTGCCGAGGATGTTCCCCACCCGCCCCTGGAACTCCGGCGCCCCCACGATGTCCCGCAGCCCCTTCGTGATCACCGCGACGTTGTCCGCGATCTCCTCCGCCTTCACCGCGATGGACTCCGCCTTCGCCGTCAGCGCGTCCAGATCCGTCCCCGGCGGCGCGGTCCGCAATTCCTGTCCTGAGGCCAGATAGATCGTCTCCTTGCCCGGCACCAGCCGGATCATCTTGTCGCCCAGCATCCCGTCCGCCCGCAATTCTGCCACCGTGTCCACCGGCAATTGCACGCCCTCCTGCAGCGAGATGGTCAGCACCGCCGATCCGTCCACCAGCCGCACCTCCTCCACCGCCCCCACCGGCACCCCGCCACCTTCACCGGCGTGTCCGGGTACACCCCGTCGACGCTCGGGAACCGCGCCGTCACCAGCCACACCCCGCGACCGTCCGGCCGGTCGTCGATGCGCGTCACCCCCCACGCGACCGCGACCGCCGCCACGATGCTCAAGACCCCGACCTGGAATTCATTGGAGAAGCGGAACATGCCGAGATGTGTAACATGTTGCGGGGGTTACCCCCCGCACCGGCACTGCGCTTACGCTGGTGCCTCCCCCCGCGCCAAAGATGGCGCGACGGCTGGCCCGTGCCGGGGGTGAATGCGGCGGGCAGTAATATGGGTCGCGACGACTCTTTTTCGGGGTTTTGCCCGCCACATCCACCGGGCCAGCCGGGGCGGGTCAGGGAAATCGGCCGGGCAGAGAGGTTCGGAAAGTCTTGTTTGAGCAAATCAAGGGAGATAGCGCCCCTCCGCGTCGATGAGCAGCGCGCCGACCGAGGCCAGCGACTCCAGAACCACCTCGACCTCCGCCCGCTTCGCCCCCCTGAAGCAGCCCGTCACCTGCTGCGCCGTCATCGCCGCCGTCACCGCCGCCCGCACCGCAGCCACCCGCTCCCGCACGCCCTTCGGCCACTCCTCCTTCGCCGCTGGCCGCGCTGCCTCCTCCTCGACGCCCGCCGCCAGCCCCAGCCCGCGCTGCTCCGTCGCGGCGTCATCGCGCCCCTGGAGCGCAGGCCGCAGCCACCGCACCTTCCCGGCGCGCTCCTCCTCCGCGCGCGCCCGGTTCAGCGCCACCAGCCGATCCAGGATCTCCTCGTCTCCGAGATGGATCGACCAGCCGTACGCCTCGAACACCACCTCATCAATCGCGTCGTGGATCTCGCGCAGGATGCTGGTCAATGCCCGCAGGTGGATGTCCTGCGCCTTCCTGTCCAGGGGGCGCTTCTCGCGCAACGCCGCCAGCACGTTGTAGATGCCCGTCAGCGTAAGCTCCGGGTACATCCCCTGCTGCCGCTTCCGGTGCGAATCGAGCATGTCGGCGTAGTCCGCGATCCGGGCGCGCAGGGCGGGCGGCGGGTCGGGGAAGGGGAAGGGATCGAAGCACCGGGACTTTGTGTAGCGCGGATCGTTGCCGACGCCGAGCCGCGCCCCCGCCGCGAGCGCCCACACGACATGGACGCGGCTGGACAGGACGCCGAGGTGGAAGGGGTCGTCAGAGGCGATGGCGATGGTGGAGTGATCGGGGGCGACCTCGGCGGGCAGGAATTGGAAGATCCGGTGCTTCGCCGTCTCGACGGTGACGATGAACCGGGACAGCCCGATCATCGCGGCGCGGAGGGTCTTCCGGGGCTCTGCAAAAATCCACCAGTTCCGCAGGAGCGCCGCCCGGTTGTTGCCGTCCCGCTCCGGCTTCACCCGATCCAATACCTGCTGATAGAGCGCGGGGACAGCGCGGGCAGCCTCCTCCGCCGTCAGCCCGAACAGATCGATCAGCCACATGTTGCGGGGGATGGACATCAGATCCTTGCCGTTCCGGTACGGTCGCAGCCTGCCGGTGCGGCGGGCCTCCCCTGACGGATCGAGGCGCTCCACCTCCTCCGGCGGCACCTGGAACCCGGCGCCCGCCAGCATCATCCCGTTGCTGCTGATCCCGCCGTTCGCCCGGAGCGCCGCCGCGCCCGCCACATCGGCGCCGATCTTCAGGTCGGCGTGGATCATGCCCCGCTCAGTGCTGAACGCGACGGCGACCTCCTCGCCGCCCTCCACCGCGACCTCCGCCGTCAGCCGATCCAGCACCCCCTCGACCCGGCCGGGGACGGCGGCGGTCATGGCGATCCGCACGGCGGCGGCAGAGGCGCTGTCTGTCCACGGGTGATCGGGGATGGCGTAGCTGATCGACAGCGGCGGCTCGGCGTCCATGTGGTGCTGGAGGATGCGCCGGTTGAAGGACTGCCGGATGCTGTTTGTCGTGATGAAGCCGAAGCCCCGGAGCCTGCCCGCGCGCAGCGACTCCGCCGCCCTGTGCCACCAGAACAGGACGTAGTCGGCCGAGTCGGACACCTCCGGGTACGTGGCGCGCAGGGCGTCGATGTAGCCCTCCCCGAGCGCGCTCCGCATGGACTCCCCTTTGCCGAGGAACGGCGGGTTGCCGATTACAAAATCGGCCTCCGGCCAGACCGCAGGCGCCGCCCCGATGTACCGCTGCACCGCGACCCGGCGGCCCTCGTCCGGCACCGTCCCGCCGGTCACCGGATCGGGCCGCCGCGACACGCCGTCCCACCGCGTCACCGGCTGACCCGCCCCGTCCAGCAGCGGCGCTGTCCGCTCCCAGGACAGGATCGCGTCCCGGCACTGGATGTTGTCCAGCTTCCGCAGCACCGGCTCAGGGATCTGCCGCCCCTTCCCCAGCAGCCGCAATTGCGCCGACAGGTAGCCCACCCACAGCACCAGATCCGCGATCTCCCGCGCCCACGGCTTCACCTCCAGGCCCAGAAAGTTCTCAGGCGACAGCCGCCGCGCGAACATCGTCTGCGTGTCCCCCAGCTCCGCGAGCGCCCCCAGCACCTCCGCCTCCAGCCGCTTCAGCAGATCCAGGGCGACATAGAGGAAATTCCCCGTCCCGCACGCCGGATCGAGGACGCGCACCCCCACCAGCCGCAGGTGGAACCCCCCCACCAGCCTCCGCGCCTCCGCCAGCTTCCCCGCATGGACCAACTGCCGCACCGCCGCCCGCACCGTCGTCCACTCCTCCCGCAGCGGCGCCTCGATCACCGGGCGCACCAGCCGCTCGACGTAAGGGCGCGGGGTGTAGTGCGCGCCGAGCTTGTGCCGCTCCTCCGGCGTCAGCGCCCGCTCCAGCAGCGTCCCGAAGATGCTCGGCTCCACCTGCCCCCAGTCGCAGGCCGCCGCCGCCAGCAGCGTCCCGAGCGCCGCCCGATCCAGCGGCAGCGCCTCCGGCTCTGAGAACAGCCCCCCGTTGAAGTGCAGGATCTTCCCCGTCCCGAACATCTCCCCGCCCGTGTCCATCTGCCGCCACAGCGCCGTCACCTCCGGCGCGAACCGCTCCGGCTCCAGGCACCACCGCGCCTGCAGCGCCTCCTTGAAAAGATCCTTCGGCAGCAGGCCGACGTCCTCCGCGAACATCGTGAAGATGCACCGCATCAAAAACTTCGCCACCCGCTCCGGCCCGAAGCCCCCGCCCTCCAGGCTCCGCGCCAGCTCCGCGAGGTGGCCCGCGATCTCCCGCGTCACCCGCTCCTTCTTCAGCGCCGGATCGAGGCTCAGCGGATCGAGCCAGATCCCCCGCAGGATCTGCGCGTGCTGCCCCAGCTCCGCGAACATCAGCCGGTTCCGCGTCGCAGACGGGAAGGGCCGGTACAGCCGCGAGCCGTCGAAGCAGGCGTAGATGTCAAAACAATAGCCGATGTCGCAGGCGATCAAAAACGGCGGCGGGCTGTCCACCGTCCGGGCGTAGCCGAGCGCCTGCCCATAGGCGTCCTGCATGGCGATGTGCCAGCCGGGCGTGTCCCGCCGCGCCGTCCCCCGCAGCAGCGCCCCCGCGCCGCTCCCCTGCTTCGCCTCCAGGATAAAACTGCCCGCCCGGTACAGATCCATCTTGCCGGTGCCACGGCTCCCGATCCGCGCCGCCTTCGCGTCCGCCTCCAGCACATAGACATCCAGCGCAGGGTCGCCGCGCTTCGGGTCGGGGCGCGGCACGCCCAGCACATCGCACAGCTCCGTCAGGAACAGATCCTTGTTCGCGCGCTCAGCCCCTCCGGACACAGACCAGCGGGCGAGGAAGTTGGACAGGGAGGGCGTCATCTGCCCTGGTATAGCGGAGAGAAGGGAGCAGCAAAACAAAGTCTCCCGGACAGAGTCTCCTCAGCATGTTGTCGGTCAGAAGATCCCCCGGAGCGTGGTGACCCATACGTTGTCTGGCGGAACATCGCCAGTTTGAGCGCGCTCAGGCCGTCGCGCGCTGGAACATCGTCAGTTTGAGCGCGCTCAGGCCGTCGCGCGGCGGAACATCGCGAATTTGAGCGCGCTCAGGCCGTGCAAGCCCCATTCCGTCCGCCTCCAGCGCGCGCCTCCGGCACCGGATATATCTGCGCCCACGATGCGCGCTCCGCTCCCCCCCCTGCCGCTGTTATTGCCGACGTTCTTGCTGCTGTCGCTGCCGATGCTCGCGCCCCCCGCGCAGGCCGCCTCCTTCGACCCGAAGCACCGGTGGTCGACGCTCCGGACAGACCACTTCGACATCACCTTCCACGAGGGCGAGGAGCAGCTCGCCGCCGAGATGGCGGAGGCGGCTGAGGACGCCTTCACGGTGCTGGTGACAGACATCGACGGGGACATCGACGGGGAGAACCCCGGCGGGGACAGCCCCGGCTTGCTCCGCACCGACCGGGAGCGGAAGCGCACCCAGGTCGTCCTCGTCGATCCTACCGACTCCGCGAACGGCTACGCGACGATCATCCCCAACAACCAGATCGTCATCTTCGTCACCGCCCCCCAGGACGACAGCAGCCTCGGGCTCTACGAGGACTGGGGCTCGGCCATCATGACCCACGAGCTCACCCACGTCCTCCACCTCGACACCGTCGGCGGCCTCCCCGCCATCGGGCGGCTGCTGTTCGGGAACATCATCTCGCCCAACCTCATCGCCCCCGGCTGGGTCACCGAGGGCTACGCCACCTTCCAGGAGACGCGCCACACATCGGGCGGGCGCGGGCGCTCGCTGGCGATCGACATGATCAAGCGCGCCGCCTGGCTCGAAGGCGCGTGGCCCGATCTCGGGAACCTCGACGGCTACCAGTCCCTCCCGCCCGGCGGCAACCTCCGCTACGCCTTCGGCCAGGACTTCATCCAGTTCATCGCCGACCGCACCGGCTCGCAGAAGTGGTCAGAGTGGGTCCACCGCTACGGCGCCTCCATCCCCTACATCCTCGGCGCCCGCAAGGTCTTCGGCGAGGATCTCTACGCCCTCCACCGCGCATGGAAGGACGCCGTCGCCGCCCGGTACAGCGCCCAGATCCGCGCCATCAAGGACGGAGGGCTCACCCCGTTCACCGTCCTCTCCGACCCCGACATCGGCTGCGGCGCCCCCGCCATCGCCCCCGACGGGCGCAGCATGGTGTGGAGCTGCTCAGACCCTCAGGACGGCTCAGCCATCTGGATCTCCGACATCGAAGGGAAGAACCGGCGCATCCTGCTCGAAAAGCACAGCGCCCGCAGCATCTCCTGGCGCGCCGACGGGCAGGCGATCGTCTTCTCTGAATTGCGCCTGCTCGACAGCTACAGCACCTTCGAAGATGTGATGCTCTATGACCTGCCCTCCGGGAAGCTGAAGTCCCTCACCACCGGCGCCCGCGCCCACGACCCGGTGTTCTCCCCGGACGGGAAGACGCTGATGATGGTCACCAACCGCCTCCAGGAGAACAGCCTCGCCACCCTGACCGTCGACCAGAAGCTCACCCCGCTCACCCGCCGCGCCGACCACACCCAGTTCGGCACCCCCCGCTACTCCCCTGACGGGCAGACCCTCGCCGTCTCCGTCTGGCAGGACGGCATGCGCGATCTCTGGCTCTACACCCCCGACGGCCAGCCGATCTCCCGGCTCACCCACGACGCCGCCATCGACCGCGACCCGGCGTTCTCCCCTGACGGGCAGCACCTCTACTTCTCCTCCGACCGCTCCGGCGTCCCCGACATCTACGCCGTCCATCTCGCCACCCGCCGCCTCTACCGCGTCACCAACGTCACCACCGGCGCCT
>JBEIQZ010000340.1:0-6940 GCA_040376255.1 Alphaproteobacteria bacterium | reverse complement strand
GATATTACCGTCCCCCGCATTCACCCCCGGCACGGGCCAGCCGTCGCGCGCCTGTGCGCGCGGGGGGAGGGACAAGCGCCAGCGCCGTCCCGATGCGGGGGGTTACCCCCGCAAAATAGAGAGCTACCCCCGCAAACTTAAAACCAGGTTGGCAGCCATCCCGGCGACCTCGTGGCGGGGGCGGTAGAAGGCGGAGACCTTGCCGCTGATGCGCGTTTTGGCCTCGTCGGCGGTGAGGTTTTTCTGGGCGAGGGCGGCCTCGTACTCCTCGCGGGCGCGCTGCCGGGCGCGGAACAGCACCATCTGGACGCGGCTGTGGGCGTTGACCTTGCCGTCGCCAGTGGTCTCCAGGGGGAGGAACAGGGAGTCGGGGTAGAGGGACTGCACGATGGTCTGCACGCCGTCGCTGACGCCGGAGGAGGGCATGCAGCCGAAGGGCTTGACGGAGATCGTCAGGTGGTTGCAGCGATCCTGGATGAAGTGGATCAGCTTGCCGACCTCCATGTGGGCCTCGCCGCCGCGCACAGCGTTGTCGTAGTAGGGTTTTGCCAGGGCGGCGATCTGGTTCATGTCGGGCAGGTGGTAGCCGTGCAGGCCGATGGCCTTGGCGTAGGTCTGGAACAGGCCGCGCACCGCGACCTCCGCCGCCTGCAGGCCGAGCAGCTTCTTGCGCGCGTCCTTGCCGTCGAGCCCCTTGCGCCCGCCGTCCTGCTCGCGCAGGGTGAGGCGCTGCTCGGTGTCGTAGCGGTTCTCCCAGATCATGAACAGGAACCAGTTGACGATGGGCTGGATCTCGACCTCCGCGCCCTCCTGCTCCAGGAAGCGCTGCAGGTGGTAGTTGCCGTCGCCCTCGGTGGTCATCGCCCAGAATTCGCCGATGACGCTCACCACCGGCTTGGGCTGGCTGCGGTCGAGGCGGACTTTTCCGAGCAGGCGGCGGCAGCGGATCAGGCCGGCGAGGATCGAGCCGTTCGTCTCGAACGCCTTGACCATGATCCGGCGGCATCCGTCGATGGCGGCGTCGGTGCTGCCCGGCTCCACCTCGTAGGGCCGCAGCCGGTAGCCCATCAGGCCCACCACGTCGCCTACCAGCATCGACCGCGCGAGCGCCCAGCCGAAGGCCGCGTTCACCTGGAGGCCCACCTCGTCGCCGGTCGCCTGCTTCACCCCGCCCTGCTGCTGGAACAGCATCACGCGGAAGCCGTCGAAGCCCGCGTCGCGCAGCGCCTTGCGGTACTCGGTGACGTACATCCCGAACCGGCAGGGGCCACAGGCGCCCGCCGTCAGGAAGATGTGTTTCTCGATGATCTCTTTCGTCGGGACGCCCTGCTCGTCGCGCAGGCGGCACAGGTGCTTCACGAGGTTGCCGACGGTGAAGTAGGTCGGGTTGCACTGGCCCCGGTTGCCGAATTCCTTGCCGAACTGCAGCGCCGCGTTGTCCGGCACGTCCAGCACGTCCACCCGGTAGCCGATCCCCCGCAGCGCCGCCGCCACGAACAGATCCTGGGAGAAGGTCAGCCCGCTCACCCACAGCGTCGTGTGCGCGCGATCGGCCGCCTTGAAGTCGGTGTTGATCTTCTCCTTGTAGACGCCCCGGCCCAGCCCCATGCGCCCGGCCTCCTCCTCACGGAAGGCGGCGAGCTCTTTTTCGATGTCGTGCTGAGCGTCCAGCTCCTGATCCTCGTACATGTGTGCTCCGAACGTTCGGGTATCGTTTTTGTCGGGTATCGTTTTTGAACAGGCAGACTATTTTGCGCTCATCGGGGAGGCGCGCCGCGCCTCCAATTCCAGCCGCTTCTGCGCGACGCGCCGCGCCAGCTCCCGGCGCAGATCCTCGCGCTCGGCCAGCTCCTCCTCGACGCGCTTCAGGCGCCAGGCGTAGGTCTTGGTGCGGATGGCGATGGAGCCGGAGGGCTTGTTGGCGTCGATGTCGTGGAGGGCCGAGTACGGCGTCTTCGACGCCTTGATCATCGAGGCGATGATCCCGTAGGTGGGCGCGTCGTGGCCGCACTTGAAGCTGGAGAGGTCGAGCAGCGCCACGTTCGGGTGCCGCGCCGCGAACCGCGCCGCCCACACCTTCTGGGCGCTGTTGGCGGAGAAGTTCTCCGGCCAGACGTCCTGGATGCTCAGCGGATCGTCCCGGCCGAAGAAGCGCTGGAGCCAGAGCGGATCCTTCGGGAGAGAGCGGATGCCGAGGATCGGGTATCCGAGCACCTGCAATTCTTCGGGGATCCCGTGGTTGAGGCCGGGATCGGCGTGGTAGGGCCGCCCGATTACCAGGATGGCGATCTTGCCATCCCGCTCCGCCTGATCCAGGATCAGCCTCCCCTTCTCCTCCAGAATACGCCCGAACGCCTCCAGCGCGCGGTGGCCCTGATCGCAGGCCCAGTCGCTCTCGTCCTCGGTCACCCCGAGGCGCGGCCCCCAGACCTCGAACATCTTGCGCTTCATCAGGTTCGGCTCGGCGAAGGAGAACGATGCGTCGATGTACTCCAGCCCGGCCTTCTTGAAGAAGTCGACCTCCTTGGTGAACGCCGCCTTGATCACGTTGGGGTTGCCCGCCACGATGGGGCAGGAGGCGGCGTCCATGGTGCCGGTCAGCCAGGTGGGGACGTGGGTGAGGCAGGGGTAGAAGATGGCGTCGAGCGGCCCCTTGCGCGGATCAGGATGGATATGATTCAGCAATTCGTGGATGTGGGCCTGCGAGACCTTCGACGGGTAGCAGGGGTCGATGGAGCCGTAGCGCCCGCCCTCCTGGAACATCTCCTCGCTCGTCGCGCTGGAGAACACGACGTTCTCCTTCGGCAGGCCGAGGGTCTCGAAGTAGGTGCGGAAGAACGGGGCGGTCGAGTACAGGTTCAGCACGCGCGGGATGCCGACCTTGTAGCGGCTCAGATCGCGGTGCGAGCGGGCGAAGCCGCGCTGGAACACCTTGCGCGCCACGCGGAACAGCGCATGCTGCCGCACCTCGACGTCCCGCTTCGACGCGCCCTCCGGCGGGAGCGGCTGGGGCTCAAAGAAGTGCTTGAACGCCAGCACCGCCTCTTCGGCCAGCAGGTTCGGGAACTGCTCCCGGATGCGGTTGCGCTCCTTCTGGAGCACCTTCAGCGAGGCGACGCTCTCGACCGTCCCCTTCTCGCAGGAGAAGCCGGAGATGTAGCGGCTCTGGCGCCCGTCAGGGGTCTCGGCGTCGATGAAGGTGCGCGAGCAGTTGTTAGGGCAGAAGTGGCATTTGGTGCTCTCGTCGTTCCGGCTGCGGTACTGGAGGTCGATGGCGGCGTCGATGCCGACGAACCGCGTGCCGCGCTTCGCGACCACCCGCAGCGTCTCCATCGCCGCCCCGAGCGCCCCGGCCTCGGCGCAGAACGGGTGGACGTGGATCTTCGCCCCCGGCACCCGCTGGGCGATGTAGTCCACCTGCGCCTTCACCGCCGCCAGGTTCCGCTGCGTGCCTCCCTGCAGCACGAACACCGTGCCGAACTCTGCGAGGCGCGGCACCTGCACGACGTATTGCCATACATTTTTCGGCAGCACCTGCGCCAGCCCCGACAGCATCTCCGGCGCCGAGAACCCCTCCTTCTGGAAGTTCACCCGATCCGCGTCGAGGAACACCGCGCAGCCATAGGAGAACTTCGGCGACAGATCCGCCGAGAACGCCACGTCCGCGTACTGCTCCAGCGGCACCCCGAACTGATCGGCCATCGCCTGAAGCAGCATCCCGTTGCCCGCCGAGCACTGGTTCGACAGCCGGAAGTCCCGCACCTCGCGCCCGCCCTCCGCCGTCGGCTGCAGAAACAGCACCTTGATGTCCTGCCCGCCGATGTCGCAGATCACGTCCGCGTCGGGAAAGAACGCCGTGGACGCCATCATATGCGCCACCGTCTCGACGACGTTGACGTCCGCCCGGAGCGTCTCCTCCAGCACCGGCGCCGCGTAGCCGGTCGCGCCGAAGCCCAGCAATTCCAGCTCCGCCCCCTGCCCCCGCACCCAGCTGCGGATCTCTGTCAGGATATCTTTTGTGTCCTGTAGCGGGTTTCCTTTTGACAGCCGGTAGCTCTTGAAGATCACCCGCCCGTCCTCGCCCACCAGCACCGCCTTCGACGAGGTAGAGCCGCCGTCCAGCCCGATCACCGCCCGCACCCGCTGCCCCGGCGACAGCGCTGCCGGCACGAACACCGGCACCCGGTACGCCTCGATGAACGCCGCCTTCTCCTCCTCCGTCTGCACCAGCGGCCCCGCCGCGCTCGCCCCCAGCCGCGCTGAGCGCCCGTTCGCCATGTAGTCCCGCAGCCCGTCCAGCCCCCGGTAGCGCCCCGTCGTCGCGTCCAGCGCCTCAGCCAGCCCGAACAGCACCGCCCCGAACGCCGCGTAGTACACCGCGTTTTCCGGCGCGAACACCAATTCCTCAACCGGGACATCGCGCGGCCACGCATAGCCGCGCTGCTCCCAGGTCTCCGGGATCCGGTGCCGCCAGCACTCGACGAGGAACGGCATGTAGGTGTTCGGCCCGCCCAGCAGCAGCACCTTCGGCTTCAGCGTGCTGCCCCGCGTCAGCACCGACAGGTTCTGATGGACGATCGCGTCCGCCAGCGAGTTCATGATCTCGCCCGCCGGGATCCCGCTCTTCACAAGGTTCACGATGTCCGTCTCAGCGAACACCCCGCATTTTGCTGCGACGTGGTGCAGCTTCGACGGATCGTACCGGAGCGTCTGCATCTCGGACTGCTCCATCCCCACCTTCATCCGGCACTTGTCGATCGTCGCGCCCGTCCCCGACGCGCACTTGTCGTTCATCGACGCCTGCGCCACCCGCCCCTTGGCCTTCCCTGCGCTCCCCGCGCCCCCGCTCCCCGCGCCCCCGCTCTCCTCTCCCCCGTCCCTGAACATGATGATCTTCGCGTCCTGCCCCCCCAATTCCACCACCGAATTCACATCCGGGTGCAGCCGCTCCACCGCCAGCGTCACCGCGTTGACCTCCTGCACGAACCGCCCCCCCAGCGGCCCCGCCAGCGGCCCCGCCCCGCTCCCCGTCAGGAAGATGCGGATGTCCCCCTCGTCGGGAAAGGCGTTCCCGATCCGCACAAGGAACTCCAGCACCATCTCCGGCTGCCGCGTCTCGTGCCGCCGGTAGTCCTTCCACAGGATCTCCCGCGTCTCCGCGTCCGCCACCACCGCCTTGACCGTCGTCGACCCGACATCCATCCCGATCGCCAACGCCATCAATGCTCCGGTGACTGACATGTCAGTCTATCCGGTTCCCGCCCCTCCGCAACCCCCGCCCCCTCTTCGTTCCTTCGTTCCTCGGCGCGCAGCGCCCCCTACTTGACCGCCGCCGCCAGCTTCTCCATCGAGACCTTCGCGTCCCCGTACAACATAAAGCTGTTATCCAGGAAGAACAGCGGATTTTCGACCTGCGCGTACCCTGTCCCCTTCCCGCGCTTCAGCACCACCACCGCCTTCGACTTCCAGACCTGGAGCACCGGCATCCCATAGAGCGGGCTTGAGGTGTCCGTCTCATTGCCAGGATTCACGATGTCATTGGCCCCGATGACCATTACAAGATCGGTGCAGTCGCAGTCATCGTTGATCTCGTCCATCTCCAGCACGATGTCATAGGGGACGCCGGCCTCGGCGAGCAGCACGTTCATGTGGCCGGGGAGGCGCCCGGCGACGGGGTGGATGGCGTAGCGGACATTGATGCCCTTCTTGCGGAGGGTCTGCGCGAAGTCGTGGACATGGTGCTGGGCGCGACCGACGGCCATACCGTAGCCGGGGACGATCATCACGGACTTCGCGTTCTTCGCCAGATCGGCGACGTCCTCGACGGTGCGGGACTTCGCCTCGCCCTGCGGCGCGGCGCTTGCAGAGGCGACGGGCGCCCCGCCCTCCGCCCCGAAGCCGCCGAACACGACGTTCCAGATGGAGCGGTTCATCGCCTCGCACATGATGATCGAGAGGATGGCGCCGGAGGAGCCGACGAGCGCCCCGGTGACGATCAGCAGGTCATTGGACAGTAAAAACCCTGCTGCTGCCGCCGCCCAGCCGGAGTAGCTGTTGAGGAGCGAGACGACGACGGGCATGTCAGCGCCGCCGATGGCCATGACGAGGTGGACGCCGAGCAGCCCGGCGAGGACGGACATCCCGATCAGCAGCCCGAGCGGCAGCCCGACGCCGACCGCCCCGGCCATCGTCCCGGTGACGAACGGCACGACCATGCCGATGATCGCCAGCGCGATGGCAGCGTTGAGCAGGTGGCGGCCCGGCATGAGCATCGGCGCGGTCGGGAACTTGTAGCCGAACACCGTACCGCGCAGCTTGGCCCAGGCGATGATGGAGCCGGTGAAGGTGACCGCGCCGATGGCGACGCCGATCCAGGTCTCGACGAGGTGGACGACCCAGGCGGCCCCGGCGAGCTTCTCCAGGGGGGCGAGGTAGCCGGACATGCCGACCAGCACAGCGGCGAGGCCGACGAAGGAGTGGAGGACGGCGACGAGCTCAGGCATGGAGGTCATCGCCACGCGGGAGGCGAGCGCCGCGCCGATCCCGCCGCCGACGATGACCGCGCCGATCATGATGCCGTAGCTGTGGACCTCCGGGTGGAGGGCGGTGGCGACGAGGGCCAGCACCATGCCGATGACCCCGGCGAGGTTGCCTCTGCGGGCGGTCTCCTGCTTGGAGAGGCCGCCGAGGCTGCGGACGAAGAGGATGGCGGCGCCGAGGTAGGCGACGGTGAGCATGCTGTGGGACATGGTTACTCCTCTCTCCGGAACATGGCCAGCATCCGCTGGGTCACCAGGAAGCCTCCTGAGATGTTGATCGTGGCGACGAGCACCGCGACCGCGCCCAGGACGACAGCGGCGTTGAATTGGGCCTGACCGGCGGCGATCATGCCGCCGACCACGATGATGCCGGAGATGGCGTTGGTGACGCTCATCAGCGG
>JBEIQZ010000792.1:0-1911 GCA_040376255.1 Alphaproteobacteria bacterium | reverse complement strand
GCCCGCGTCCGGCTTCCCGTCCGGCGTCACCACCACCGCCCGCACCGGCACCGACACCCGCGCGTCGCCCGGCACCGCCGTCGGCCCCGGGATCAGCGCCACCCGCTTCGTCTCCGGCGGCTGCAGGTTCAGCGCCGCCTCAGTCGTGCTGTTGTCCGGCGCGATCGACACCACCGTCGCCGTCGTCACCCCCGGCGGCACCATGATCGGCACCTGCGCGTTGCCGCCCGCGTCCGCCTGCACCGGCCCGTACTGCTTGTCCCCGATCTTGATCACCGCCCGCCCGCCCGGCGCCACGCGCACCGGGTAGTTCGTCCGCCCGACGAGCTGCAGCGCGTAGGTCGCGTAGGCCCGCGACGGATCGCGGCGATCCACCACCCGCAAAATCGCCACATGCGGGTAATTCACCGCCGGAGGCGTGTAGAGCGCCTGGAACTGCCCGTTCCCCAGGCTTGTCAGGTTCGTCACCGTCCCCGACGACGACACCATCGCCAGATCCGCCGTCCCCAGCCCGCCCGTCACCGTGAACGACAGCGAGGCCGCCGTGTCCTGCCCCAGCACCACCTGCGCCGGGTTCGACTGGATGCTGATCGCCCCAGCGACGCAGGCAGCACCGCGATGTTCCACGCACGCGCGAAATTGGTAGTCCCCAGCTTCCCCTTCAGGCTCACCGAGAGCGTCCCAGGCGCGCTCACCCGCCCCGGCGTCAGCGTCATCTTGTAGACGCCCCCACCCATCTCCACCGGATCGCTGATCGTCCCGCCGCTCACCGATGGCTTCAGCTTCATCCCGGCCATCGCCGAACCATCCGGGTTCAACGCAAGGATGTAAAGATCAACCGGAGTCGCACCATCCCCCGTCACCGAGCCGGGAACCAGGATCTCGACCAGGCCGACCCCGGAGAATACCGGCGTCTGTGCCTGAGCGGTGGCAGGTGCCAGAAGCACTGCACCGGAGAGAAGAATCGATGAAAATCCAAGAACAACCGGGAAGAGCAGAGAGATGCGTTGCATCGATACAGGCTCCAGAAAGGTTATGTATCCTACGTCCCTCCGCTGAGGGTGTCAACGAGCCTCCACAGGAGCATGCGATGTCAGACCAGAGTTCACAAGCCTTTGACCGGCATGCTCCCCATTATCACCGTTCCTGGGACGACCTCCCCGCCGTCCGGTGGATGCGCGCGCGCCAGCTCGCCCGCCTCCAACAGCTCCTCCCTCCTCCCGCCACTCTCCTCGACCTCGGTTGCGGGACCGGTACCGACGCAGCCCTCTACATCGCCGCCGGATACCGCGTCATCGGGCTGGACGCCTCGCCAGGGATGATCGCCGAGGCCCGCAGTCAGGGCGTGGACGCACGCCTCCACGACCTCAGCAGCGACGCCCCCTGGCCCCTCACCCCCGCCGACCCCCCCGCCGACGCCGTCCTCTCCAACTTCGGCGCCCTCAACTGTATCCCCGATCTCCGCCCGCTCCGCCCCCGCATCCAACAGCACGCGCGCCCCGGAGCCCCGCTCCTCCTCACCCTCATCGGCCGCTTCTGCCCCGCCGAACGCCTCCGCCAGCTCCGCCACGGCCGCCTCCTCGGCGCGCTGCACGGGCGACGCAGCGGCCCTTTCCCCGTCGAGGGCGTGCCGGTCTCCGTCTACCTCCACCCCACCGACGCCGTCGCCGACGCCCTCGGCGCCCGCATCCTCCACAAAGAGGCCCTCGGCCTCCTCTTCCCCCCGCCCAAACCGGGCGATCCCCTCCCCGCGCTCGCAGAGTGGGACGCGCGGCTCTCTCCCCTCCCCCTCCTCCGCCACCTCGGCGATCATACTTTCTTAATTTTGCGGGGGTGACCCCCCGCATCGGACAGGCCGCACAAGGCGGCTGTCCTCCCCCCGCGCGCACTGGCGCGCGTTCGGCTGGCCCG
>JBEIQZ010000948.1:0-1139 GCA_040376255.1 Alphaproteobacteria bacterium | reverse complement strand
GGCTTCCCCCGGCTCCGCGACCCCGCCCTCGCGGCGCGCGCCGCCCACACCCGGCCGAGGGTCTCCGGCCGGGGGCCGCCGACGGGCGCCCTGGGGGCCGCCGCCCTCTCGCGCGCCATGGGCCACGACGCGCCGCTCCCGGACACCGGCACGCTCCGGTCAGACATGCTGGCGTTCGCGCTCGGCGCTGCCGCCTGGGCCGGTTCGCCGGTCGGGCGCGGGGTGATGAAGGCGCTGATGTCCGATGGCGACGACCCGGAGGTGCGCGCGCTCGTCCACGATCTGCTGCGGGCGCGCTCGGAAGGCCCGCTGGCGCTGTTCGCGCGCGCGCAGGCCCGGGGCGAGCTCTCTGCAGAGGCCGACATACACATGGCCCTGACGATCATCGCGGGGGCGCTCTCGCACCACATCTGCGTGGAGGGCGCGACGGTGACGCCGGGCTTCGTACACCGGCTGGTCACGATGGTCGCGGACGGGCTCCACCTGTCACCCGGATCCGAAGGCGCATCCGTGGTCAGAAACTGACGCCGCAGGCAACGTCTCCACCACCGCGATCCAGTCCTTGTGTACCTTGAGCCCCCCGGCCGACCCCGACGCGTGCTGACCGGACGGCGAAACCTGAACAGGAGCCACCGCTTTTTCAAGCAGCGCGGCGTCCGCTTCGTCTCCCCACCCGGGTCACGGGAGAGAACTCTCGGATGCCCTGTCTGCTGCGAAGAACCAGCCGAAGCACCCGTCGCTCCGCCACCACCGGAACCCGGCGCGCGTGCACGCGAGTGGGCGCGGCTGCTGGCCGAGGGCGTCTATGGGAGCCGCGCGGAGCTGGCACGCGCGGTTGGCGTGTCCCGCTCTGCCGTCACTCAGGCGCTCCGGCGGCTCCAGGGAGGACGCACGATCGGGCGGCAGGCGGAGCATGGGGGTGAGCCGGTAGACAGAGGTGAAGCGTGACGGCGCGCTGGCATACATGGGCTCCTCACACCGAATCACAAAGTCGAAACCCAACTGCGCAACGTCAGGCACGCCTCCTGGAGCGGGATGCGCGGCCCCCAGAACATCGGCGCGATCCTTGCGTAGGCCTGCTCGACGGCGGCGCGCTTGCCGGGGTCATCGAGCGTCAGGGACGCGTCTCCGGCGTCCGG
>JBEIQZ010000003.1:0-44949 GCA_040376255.1 Alphaproteobacteria bacterium | reverse complement strand
CAGACCCGGCTCCGGCGGGCGCTGCAGACGGGGCGTCCGGGCTGCCCGCGAGCGCGCCTGAGGGGACGGATGGCGTCCTGCAGGGGATATGGGGAACCCTGACCGAAGCGACGTTCCTGTTCGGGATCGCGAAGGCGGACGACGCGCCGAGCCTCCAATTCTGGGCAGATGCCCCCGGCGCGCTCGCCATGGCTAAGGCACGCCTCAAGCTCAAGGACGTTGTGCGCGGCACTGTCCGCTTCAAGGACGGGATCGGGCTGTTGCTCCGCTGTGAGACCGGGGAGCCGGACGGGCTCCGCAGCGCCATCTCGGGCGGACTCTCTGCGATATGCCCGCATGCGACCGTGCTGGCGGGAGACGATCCGGAGCCTGAGGCGGCCCAGGCAACCCCGGCGGCTCCGGCGGCTCCGGCGGCGGCAGCGGCAGGCGGGAGCGCGCTGCCCGCGAGCGCGCCTGAGGGGACAGACGGCGTGCTGCAGGGGATATGGGGAACCCTGACCGAAGCAACGTTCCTGTTCGGGATCGCGAAGACAGACGACGCGCCGAGCCTCCAGTTCTGGGCAGATGCCCCCGGCGCGCTCGCCATGGCGAAGGCACGCCTCAAGCTCAAGGACGTCGTGCGCGGCACCGTCCGCTTCCGCGAGGGCCAGGGGTTTCTGCTGCGGTGCGAGACCGGGGAGCCGGAGGCGCTGAGATCCGCTGTCGGCGGAGCGTTGCAGACCCTCTGCCCGCATGCGGTCGTGCTCGGGAGCGATGAGGAGGAGGCTGCGGCCCCTGCAGCGCCCGATTCACCGTCCGCGCCGGCGCCTGAGCGGGCTGCACCTGAGCGGGCTGCGCCTGAGCGGGCTGCACCTGAACGGGCCGCACCTGAGCGGGCCGCACCTGAGCGGGCTGCCCGCGCGCCCGCACGCGCCGAGCCGGCCCATGAAGAACCGCCCCGGGCAGAGCCTGCGCGCCCGCACGCGCCCGCCGCACCCGCGACGGCGGTGATGCCTGCCGGCTGGAGCGGCGGCCCGGTGCTGGCGATCCCGGCATGGCTGCCGGTGGAGGGGGTGGTGGCGGTGCTGCCGGTGGGGGAGCGCCCGGCGCAGGCGGCGGCGGCGCCGCCCGGCCCGGCGCCCGCGACCATCGAGGTGCTGCTCAAGAAGCTGGAGGGGACGTCCGGAGAGATCTCCTCCTCGATCCCGCGCCTCAACAACCTGATCAACGAGCCGGGCCAGAAGGATCGGATCGCCTCGGTGCTGACCGCGCTGGAGCAGTCGATGAACCTGCTCCGCCGCAGCCTCGGCATCCCGGAGCCGGTGCCGGGTCCGATCCGGATCGTCGAGAAGGGAGAGGTGCGGATCGTCCACGTCCCGCTCACCGCGCCGAAGCCGCCGCCGGAACCGGTCGAGGGGGAGGCGGGCGAGGCCGCGAACCCGGCAGACACATCAGGGAGCGCTCCCGACGGGTCGAAGCCTGCGGACGGCGCGAAGCCTGCAGACGGGTCGAAGCCTGCAGATGGGCCGAAGCCTGCAGACGGCGCGAAGCCGGCGGACGGGTCGAAGCCGGCGGACGCTCCGGCGGGTGAGGCGGCCTCTGCCGACTCTGACGACGAGCTGGACATCCCGCTGGCGCGCGAGCTGCTCGCCACCATCGTACCGGTGGTCATCCTGACGGCGAAGAAGATCGTCCCCGGCGCCAAGAAGCTGCGGGACTACGCGCGCAGCAACCTGTGGAGCGACTTCATCCCCGATCCGACCCCGGTGGAGTCTGCGCTGCTCATCGGGCAGACCTGGCGGAAGCTGGAGCGCATCCAGAGCCGTAAAGATGAGCTCCCCGCCGAGCTGCGCGTCGACATGGCGGCGCTGTATCAGTCCTACGCTGAGGTCATCCCGGGGCTGACGGACGCGCTCGGACCCTCGCTCTCGGCGCTTGTGGACGTCGAGAACCGGCTCAACCACTTCGCCGGATACCGGAAGGCGATGACCGCCTCCCAGGTGGAGCGCGTCGATAAGAACATGCCGGTGATCCGGCAGATGGTGTCCACGCACCGCAAGCTGCTGGAGATGCTGACCCCGCCCGCCGCACGGTAAAGATCGGCGCGCGCTGCCCGAACAGGGGAAATGGATCTCCGCCTCGACAACCTGCTCGCGACATTGAACGAGACCCCGGTGCGCCGCCGGAGCGGTCGCATCGTCAAGGTGATCGGGACCGTGCTGGAGGCGGAGCTCCCCGGCACCCGCGTCGGGGAGGTCTGCCGGATCGAGGGCGGCCCGCTCGCTGAGACCATCGGCTTCCGCGAGAACCGATCGATCCTGATGCCGTTCGGCGCGCTGGAGGGCGTGCGGTTCGGCTCCGTGATCGGGACCACCGGCGAGCTGACCTCGGTGCGCGTCGGGAGCGGGTTCATGGGCCGCGTCGTCGACGGCTTCGGAGATCCCATCGACGGGAAGGGGCCGATCCTCGCGGACGGACGCTGGCCGCTCCACATCCCGCCGCCCGAGCCGATGTCGCGGACGCCCATCCGCAAGCCCTTCGTCACCGGCGTCCGGCTGATCGACGGGATGCTCACCTTCGGGAAGGGGCAGCGCGTCGGGCTCATGGCCGGATCGGGCGTCGGCAAGAGCACCCTCATGGGCATGATCGCCCGCAACTCTCAGGCCGACGTGAACGTCATCGCCCTCATCGGCGAGCGCGGGCGCGAGGTGCGCGAGTTCATCGAGGACGTCCTCGGCGCAGAGGGGCTGGCCCGATCCGTCGTCGTCGTCGTCACCTCCGACAAGCCGCCCGTCCTCCAGGTGCGCGGCGCCTTCGTCGCCGCCACCATCGCCGACTGGTTCCGCGCCCAGGGCCGCGACGCCCTGTTCTTCATGGACAGCATCACCCGGCTCGCCATGGCGCAGCGCCAGATCGGCCTCTCCGCCGGCGAGCCGCCCACGACGAAGGGCTACACCCCCTCCGTCTTCGCCCTCCTCCCCCGCCTGCTGGAGCGCGCCGGGGCCAGCGGCGAGGGAACCATCACCGGCATCTACACCGTCCTCATCGACGGCGACGATCTCCAGGACCCCATCGGGGACGCCGTCCGGAGCATCGTCGACGGCCACGTCGTCCTCTCCCGCAAGCTCGCCGTCCACGGGCAGTACCCCTCCGTCGATGTCCTCCAGAGCATCAGCCGCGTCATGCGCGTCGTCATCAGCCCCCAGCACCGCGACCTCGCCCTGAAGCTCCGCGCCCTCATGGCCGTCTGGGCCGAGAACGAGGAGCTGATCCGCCTCGGCGCCTACAAGGCCGGCGCCAGCCCCCAGGTCGATGCCGCCATCGCCCGCATCGACGCCATCCGCGCCTTCCTCAACCAGGACGTCTCAGAGCGCACCACCCTGGAGCAGGCCGTCGCCGGGATCCAGCACATCCTGAGGTGACCCGGACGGGGGCTGAGGGGGGCGCAAAAGTCCGGGGCCGGGGATGGTCGCAGAGAGGGGTGTAGAAGGGGGGCGCAGAAAGGTGAGCAGAACGAGGTGCTTTTGCGAGAAGTACAGCGAGGGTGGAGAGGTCGGGGCGGGCTTGGGAAGCGTATCCATCAGGGTCTCCTGACCATCCTCGAAAGTGATTCTTTCTTTGGGAGGTCTCACCCTCTATGGCGCGTAGGAGTAGAGGGATGAGAAGGAGAGAACATTTCGGTCGAAATAAAGGAAAGTCTCTGCCTGACCACCTCCAACAATTCAACTCACCTCGCTGTCCGTCAAGCCGGTGTAAGAGCAAATGGCTGTGACAACAGATGTTTTGGAAGAATCATTTTTTAAATTATAATTTGTATAAAAAAATTAATAAATTATGCAGTTTGAATTATTTATTAATTTTTCATAATCCATACTATCAATAATTGAAGGATTGTGAAGATTTAAATTAGAAAAATAATTAATAGCAAGATTTAGTCTATTTTTATATAAATTATTCTTGTTTGATAATTTAAGATAATGACAAATATTTGAAATAATTAAATTTTCATCATATGATAAATACTGTAAATATCTGGTGCTTGTAGTATGAGTTTCATCTTTGATTTTGGATGATAAAAAAATATCATTTTTAATTCTAAATCCATGTTCAACAAATAGTATATTTCCTGTATATAGCGGTAAAGATAAGTTATCTTGAACACATACATCATTTATTTTTTTTCTTTGCTCTATATAGTGTTTTCTAAGATCTTTATCGTAACGATTATTATCATAATAACATGAACCAATATCTGCGAGAAAATTTAAGCTTCTCCCAAAACAAATACTAATAAGACTGATTTTACATTCTACTGTAGAATCCACATCTTCTTTCTTTATGTTTTCTGTCATCAGAATAAACTCATAATTTTTTTCTTCAAATAAAACATAATTTTCATAGATTACTATTTTGTAGTAATCAAATTCAATGCAATTAGACATAAAAAATAGTATCATCACGGAATATGCTTTGCAGATGAATCAAAACTTCCAACATATACATGAAATTTGGTATACATATTATTATCCATACCATCTATACGCTGAATCCCCTGCATCGGGGCTGACGGTGCGGAAGGGCCGCCTGAGCATATCGAAGTTCTGCGTCTGGATGGCGTTGCTCCGGGCATCCCTCACGACGGGCTGCCGATGATGGCCAGTGTAACATGCGTTGTGAGCGGCGTACTTGAAAGGCAGGCATCTGGCCAGGTCTCACCGCAACGGCGAAGGGCTGTTTGAAGTCCATGAACAGAGGACACCAGGTATACAACGCAGGCGAAAGCGCCTGAATTCTCTCACCCCTCCGCTCACTTGGCCGTTGTCCAGATCTTTCTGGACACCCAAACCCCCACCGGATAACGTGGAGAGGCGATCCTGCTTAGACTCAGGATCGCCTCTCAAGTTCGCCTCAACCTGTCAACAGCAGGGAGACTGAATGCAGATAACGCGCCGCAGCCCGGCAACGCAACCCCTGTTTTCGCGCTCCGCCTCGCTCTCTGAGGTCCGCCATGTCTGCCGGTGACTTCTTCTGCCGGTTGCCGATATCGCTGATCAAGGCCATCACTGCTCAGCGCCTCACGCTCCACGCCCGGGCGATGCTGGATGAGCTCCTCTCGCGGCTGCTCAGCCTGTACTCAGAGAACGTCGCCCGGTACGGAACCCGGTACAGCACCCGCGCGATGGCGAGGGTGCTGAAGATCTGGCCGACGCAGGCCCACCGGGCGCTGCGGGAATTGCTGGGGCGCGGGATGCTGGAGCTGCGGGACGGGCGGCTCTGGGTCATCCACCCGTCGAAGTGGTTCTGCAACGACCACGAACCGGCCAACAAGCTGCCGTGGGCGGAGCACCTCCAGATGCGGATGCTGGTGTTCCAGCCGGGGCTGGTGCCGCACAGGACGCGCGGCTGGAGTTATCCGCAGAAAGGCGGTTCTCCACAGGCCATGCCGGAGTTGTCCACAGACTGTGTACAGGCTCCAGAGGGCGCGACTGTCGGGAGAAGTCCGGGCAGAACACCATTCTCATCGAAACGGGGACCCTCCCCCCGTGCAGGGAAAAGAGAACTACCTGAAGGTAGTGGTATGTCGGAGATATTGAAATCTCGAATTATATTATTTTATTTATGGCATAAAGGCAAGAAAACCGCTCTCGTCGATATTGTACCCCGGATCCTCGACGCCGAGTACCCGGACTGGCGGTTGCCCGGCCACGACATCACGCGGCCGGACGTCGCGGCAGCGGTGCAGGCCCGCCTGGAGTCCATCTGCGAGGGGAAATGGACCCAAACGAGCACCGAGATCCAGCTCGTGCTGAGATATGTCGCGGAGAACCATGAAAAGCTCGCGGCGCACGAGAAGGCCCGCGCACGGATGGAGGCGTTCCAGGCAGAGGAGATGCTGTACGCCAGGGCCGGGCATGCCTTTGAGACGCTGCTGACCTTCCGCGCCCTGAACGGCCTCTCCGACGAGGCGGCGCAGGCCGTCCAGCGGTGGGATGCGGGCCTGCGCGCCGAGCCGGAGGTCATCATCGCGCTGGCGGCGGCTGAGCAGCGCTACGGCAGGGACGGGACGACCCGCGA
Source organism: Alphaproteobacteria bacterium (assembly GCA_040376255.1). Classification (GTDB taxonomy): domain Bacteria; phylum Myxococcota_A; class UBA796; order UBA796; family SXON01; genus JBEIQZ01. The sequence goes on along the minus strand of JBEIQZ010000003.1, from coordinate 38,895 downwards.
CGCGGAGACGACGCGCCGGGAGCAGGCCGCGCACATCACACCGCGCAGCACAGAGCCGCCGCGTGACCTGCCCGCGCTGCTGTCCCCGGAGCGCCGGGAGACAATCATCTTCTGCGGCACCCGGCGGCTGGCCATGAAAGGCGTGTTCTCCACAAAGTACCGTGACGCCATCATCCGGCGCGGCACAGAGCGCCTCGTCAACCTGGGCGTCCTCCCTCCGGACGCGATGGAACCCCCTGCCGGGCAGAAGCCGCCGCGCATACGGAAGCGCAGATCGGAGAAGGCTGAGCCGGAGGCACAGACCCCGGAGGCACAGACCCCGGAGGCACAGACCCCGGAGGCACAGACCCCGGAGCAGACCCCGGAGCAGGCACCGCAGCAGACCGCTCCGCCTGCTGAGGCAACGGACGAAGAGACGGACGAAGAGAAGGTCCGCCGTCAGTCCCGGCGCCCCCGCACATGGCCGCGCGCCGCCTTCCGGACTGCGCCGACGCGCCCGGCGCCGCTCCCTTCGCCCGTCAACGGAACAACGCCGGTTTTCAGATTGATACCCCCTGTCAATCCAGTTGATACCCCCTCTCAATCAGGCGTTGATACCCCTCTCCCCGAATTGATACCCCCCTCTCAACGTTGGCGCATTGACACCCCCTGTCAATGCGCCGATCCGCCGGAGGCATTGATACCCCCCGTCTGGAATTGATACCCCCCTCCCTGAACGGACAATCCTGCCTTTTCAGTGGACATTGATACCCCCCCTGTCAACGGTCCTCAGACCTGCGCCAGCCGCTCCTCCAGCGCCGCCCGCACTGCCGCCTCGACATCCGGCTCGAAGCAGCAGAGCGTGACGACCTGCGGGGTGTCGTTGGCCTCCAGCCACGACGCGCAGGTGTGGACGGCGACGCGGGCGGCGTCGGCGACGGGGTAGCGGTAGGCGCCGCAGCTGATGGCGGGGAAGGCGACGGTGCTGCACCCGTTCTCAGCGGCCAGCTCCAGGCTGCGCCGGTAGCAGCGGGTGAGCTGCGCGGGCTCTCCGCGCTGGCCGCCGTACCAGACGGGGCCGACGGTGTGGATGACGTACTTCGCCGCGAGCAGGTGGCCCCCGGTGATCTTCGCCTCCCCGACCCCGCAGCCGTTGAGCGTCCGGCACTCCTCCAGCAGCCCCCGCCCCGCCCGGCGGTGGATCGCGCCGTCCACCCCGCCGCCGCCGAGCAGCGAGGAGTTGGCGGCGTTGACGATGGCGTCGACGGCGAGGATAGTGATGTCACCGTGCCAGACCTGCAGGCGGTGGGAGAGCGGGAGGGGCAAAGAGAACTCCTGAACAGGAGCATCTTATCCCGGCCCGTCCGGCCCGGCCTCCGCGCCGGTAACCGGACACTACCCCTTGATCTTCGCGAGCGCGCGCACCACTTCGGGGCTGCGCTTGAAGCGGTTCACTGTGTCGCTGGAGAGGCTGTAGATCTCATTGTACGCCCGGTTCCACAGCTTGTCCCAGTCCTTCCAGAGCTCTGACGGCTTCATCCCGATGTCCTCCTCGCTGAGCAGATCGAGCCTGGAGCGGATCTGCTCATCCTTGCCGATCCCCAGATCGGTCTGGATGAACTCGATGCTGGCGCGGATCTCACCCATCACGCTGCTGCTGAAGTTGAGCCGGTCGATCCCGACGCGGGTGGCCTGGGCGAGCGTGGTGGGGACCTTTGAGCTCTGGAAGTTGTCGAGGTACTCCAGGTTCTCGATAGAGAGCTCCTTGTTGCAGTACTTTATGTAGAGCTTCTTCAGCTCGGGCGTGGAGACCACGTCCATGACCGTGATCCGATCCGCCTCATTCCACTGGATCCGCATCTCCGCCAGCGGGCTGCGGGCAGCGATCAGCAGCTTCGTCTTCGCGTCTGATGTTTCAGTGATCTCCTTGAGCGCTTTTTTCAAGGCGTCCAGCACCTTCTTCTGCTCCGGCGCCTGAGGGATCTTCTTGACAAAATCCTCCAGCGCCTCTGCCGCAGACTTCATGTCGCTGAAGTGCTCCAGCTCATCCGCGATGTCCTTCAGCGCGGAGGTCACGCCGGCCGCGTCCTTGACCGACATGGCGATCTCCCCGGCGAGGTTCGCATAGAGCGCGTCGCACTTCTTCGCGGTGGCGATGAGCCGGTTGAGCAGCTTGTACGCCGCGTCAGACGTCTTCAGATCGTCCAGAAACGCCGCCGTCTTCTTGCCTGCGGCGGTCTTGACGTCCAGCTCTTCCGGTATCGCATATGTCCCAGGCATCCTGCTCTCCTCTCCGGTGAAGTCAGAGATGAGACACGGTGGCCACAGAGATCGGGCAACCCGCCGATCAGGGCTCCGCAGGATTTTCTGCGGGCGCGGGCGCGGGCGCAGGCGCGGGGGCAGGCGCAGGCGCGGCCCTGGCTTGCGGACGCTGCGCCGGACGCTGGATCTGGCGGGCCGCCGGGCGGGGCTGCTGGGGCTGGGCGGCGAGCTGGGCGGCGCGGCGCTTGCGGAAGACGACGGCCAGCACCTCGGCGACAGGCGCATAGAACTCGCGCGGGATGGCAGCGCCGACGATGGCCTTCGCGTAGAGGGCGCGGGCGAGCGGGCGGTTCTCGATGACGACGATGTCGTGCCGCATGGCCTCCTGGCGGAGCTTCAGGGCGACCTCGTCGGTGCCGCGCGCGACGATCACCGGGGAGGCGTTCTCCTCCTTCCGGTAGCGGAGGGCGATGGCGTAGTGGGTGGGGTTGGTCACCAGGACATCGGCCTTCGCCACCGATCCGACCGACTGCCGCATCGCGAGCTGCCGCTGCCGCTGCTTGCGCTTGGAGCGGACCTGGGGATCGCCCTCGCTCTCCTTCTGCTCGTCCTTGATCTCCTGGGTGCTCATCATGAGCTGCTGTTCGAGGTGCCAGCGCTGATAGAGCAGATCGAGGAAGCCGATCCCGATGGCGACCGGGACGGCGCGCTGCAGGACGGAGGCCATCAGCGCCTTGATGAACTGCGCCTGCCCCTCCAGCCCCCGGCTGCTCAGCACCATTATGCTGTTGAGCCGATCCTCCACCGTCGTCCAGACCGCCCATAACAGCAGCAGGCAGATCAGCAGCCCCTTCAGCAATTGCACCCACGGCTGCCGGGAGAAGAAGGCGTTCTGCGCGTTCTGGATCAGATCGAACCGATCCCACTTCGGCTCGATGGCCTGCACCGTGTAGTTGAACCCGGTCACCACCAGCCCGGTCAGCAGCGCGGTCGCCGTCCCGGTCGCCAGGATCGCCACCACCGGCAGCCCGACCGATCTCAGGCAGAGATCGAGCAATTCGAGCGCCTCCGGGATGCCGAGCTCGCCGCGCGTGGCCTGCCGCACCGAGTAGGCGAGCATCTCCTGTACGCCCCGCCCGGCTGCAGGCAGGAAGTAGAACAGCGAGAGCATGCTGACGCCGAGCGTGATCGCTGCCAGCAACTCGCGCGAGGTCGCGACGCGCCCCTCCTCCCGCGCCTTCTGGATGCGCCGGTCGGTGGGTTGGTGTGACTTCTCCTCTTCTGCCATCAGCGCCCGCCCGTCACAGGCCGATCATCTGCGCCAGCAGCGCCGTCCCGAGCTGGAGCATCGGCAGGAAGGACACCGCGATGGTCGGCATCGCCACCATCAGGATCACCGTCCCGGCGACCACGTTGAGCGACATCCCGATGCTGAAGAACAGATTGAGGTTCGGGGCCATGCGCCCGAGCAGCGAGATCGCGAGGTGGATCAGGAACGCGAAGGCGATCACCGGCCCCGCCAGCCCCACCCCGACCCGCATCGCCATGATCGCCGCCTGCATCACCACGCCCACCGCCAGCCCCGGCGAGAGCGGCACGTCGAACAGCGCCCCCGGCGGCAGCGTCCGCAGCGACTCGCCGAGGAGGGCGATGCAGTGCAGGTGCGTGTCGGTGGTGAGGAACAGCCCGATCCCCATCATGCTCGTCATGCTGCCGATGGCGTCCCCCCGGTTCCCGGTCAGCGGATCGAGCATCGCCGCGATGTGCAGCCCGATGTTCACGCTGGCCACCTCGCCCGCGATGGTCATCGCGCTCACCACCATCGACATCACCATCCCCATCGACATCCCCAGCCCCGTCTCCACCGCCATCCCCAGCAGCATCACCGGCAGCGTCAGCTGCAGCGCCCCGATCCCCCCCGCCCCCACCGACGCCTCCGCGACCGGGAACAGGATCACCGTCAGCGGCAGGATGATGCCGAGCCGCGCCAGCCTCGGCACGTTGGCGAACCCCGGCATCGTCAGCATCAGCCCGCCAAGCCGCGCGAACACCAGCCCGGCCACGATCAGCGGCTCCACCGGCAGGGTCAGCAGCTGGTGAGTGTCCGCCATCCCTCAGCGCTCCTCGCCGATCCGCGAGATGTTGGAGAATGACCGCTGCGTGTACGCCACCGTCAGCTCCAGCATCCAGCCGCCCGTCACCGCCAGCACCAGCCCCACCAGGATCAGCTTCGGCAGAAACGTAAGCGTCGCCTCATGGACCTGCGTCACCGCCTGGAACAGCGCCACCACCGTCCCGACGATCACCGACACCAGCAGCGTCGGCCCGCCCAGCACCAGCACCATCACCAGCGCCTCCCGGCTCATCCGGACGATCTCAGTAGTATCCATCTGCCACCCTCCCAGGGCGCGCCCGCAGGCGCTACCGGTTGATCCCCGCCACCATGTCCCGGATCAGCATCGCCCATCCGTCTGACAACACAAAGATCATGATCTTCAGCGGCAGCGACACTGTCGTAGGTGGCAACATCATCATGCCCATTCCAAGCAAAATGCTGCTGACAACAAGGTCAATGACAAGGAACGGAATAAAAATATACACAGTTATCGTCAGCGCCGTCTTCAGCTCTGAGAGCACAAAGGCGCTCGTCACGATCGCCGTCGGCAGCTCGTCCAGCGTGTCCGGGCGCGGCAATTTCGCCACCTGCAGCATCGTCAGCATGTCCGTCTTGCGCGTGTTCGCCATCATGAAGCTCCGCATCGGCTCCAGCGCCCGGTTGATCCCGTCCACCGGCTCCACCGTCCCCGACAGGAACGGTTCGAGCCCCTGATCGTAGGACTGCTCCAGCGTCGGCTGCATCACCAGCAGCGACAGGAACAGGCTCAGCCCGACCAGCACCTGGTTCGGCGGCGACTGCGACAGCCCCAAAGCCTGCCGCATCATCGAGAACACGATGATGAACCGCACGAACGGCGTCATCACGATCAGCATCCCCGGCAGAAACGACATCGCCGTCAGGATCAGCAGCAGCCGCACCGCCGTGCTCACCGGCGTCTCTGCCAGCCCGCCTGCCACCGCCCCCACCAGCTCCGCCCCCGGCTCAGCAGGCGCCGCCAGCGCCGCCGCGATCCACAACAGCGCCACCATCGGCTATTCCCCTATCCTTGCCAGGATCTTCGAGAATTCATCTTTTTTGTCGCCCGCGCCGCCCGCTTCCGCGCCCGCGCCGCCTGCTCCTGCTGCCCCCGCGCCCTTGCGCTCAGCGAGGATCTCATCGGCGACGTTCCGCCGCGCGCCCTCCTCGCGCGCCGCCTGCTCCCGCGCTTCGATCCGTCGGCTCTCCAGGATCGAGTCGGCCCGGCGGGCCTCTGCATCCCGCGCGTCGCTGCGCATACCTTCGCGTGCGGTTTCACGTGCGTTCTCAAGCACTTCCCCGCGCACATCTCCGCGCACATCTCCGCGCACATCAGAGGGACGGTAGACATCGGAGCGCCGCTGGCTCCACCCGGCCGCCCCGACGTTGGCCGGCGTCGCGTCCGCCAGCGCTGCACTGTCGGGCGCGGCTGCGCTCCGGATCGTCCGCGCCTCCTGCGCCTGCTCCACCTGCGCCTGCTCCTCAAGCCCCAGATCCACCAGCAGCACCGGCGACCCTGCGCCCGTCCCGATCAGGTAGCGCCGGGCCTCTCCCGCCGTGTCGGTGTACTCCAGCAGCACTACCGCGTTGCGCTCCCCGATCGGCTGCCGCTGAAGCACCCGCATGCTGCCCGCCGGGACCGCCGCTGATCGCTGGCGCATATACAGGAATGCCCCCCCGCCCGCCGCCATCAGCAGCACCGGGATCGCCCAGATCGGCACCAGCGAGGGCAATTCAGGCGGAGCTGTCACGTCCTGGGGCGCCGCCTGAGCGCCGAACAGCCGATCATAGGTCGCGTCCTCGCGCGTCGGCTCCTCTGCACGGACCGGCCCCGCCAGCAGGGAGAGCAGGGACAGCGCCGACAGAGAGAGCCACGCGCTCATCGTACAGACCGATCCTGCTCTTCCTCGACCATCTCAGTGATGCGGATCGCCATCCGGTCGCCCTGCATCACCACCTCGCCCCGCGCGAAAAGCTTGCCGCCCACGATGATGTCCAGCGGATCGTCGCTGCTGCGATCCAGATCGATCACATCGTCCCGGTCGAGAGAAGCGAGCTCTTTGAACGACTTTTTCGTACGTCCAAGCTCGATAATCACCTCGACCTGAAGATCCTGAAGGAAACGTGCCGCCATGATCGGTATACCTCCGTCGCTCTATCGGCCCGGAGAGAGGGGGCTTTAGAGAGGCGGGCGCAGGCGGAGATCACCTGTTCCGGTGATCTGCGTCGTCCACCGGGCGCCGCTTGCGCTCTGTCTTCTCCTCTGTCTTCTCCTCTGTCTTCTCCTCTGTCTCCTCCTCTGGTCTGAGCGCGCTGGACGCTCCGGACGCTTCATGCCCCGCAGGCTCCGCCGCATGCTCCGCAGGCTCCGCCGCATGTCCCGCAGGCTCCGCCGCAGGCTCCGCCCCGGCCTTCTCCGCCACCACGGCCGGCGCCGCCTTCATCTCCAGCGTCCCCGGATCGACCTGCCGCGCCCCGTCCGGCACAGCCCCGGCGGGGAGGACGCGGAATTCGACGCGGCGGTTGAGGGAGGCGGCCTCTGGGTCGGTGTCGGGGACGAGCGGCTGCGCCTCGCCGTAGCCCTTAGAGACGAGCCGGGCGGGGTCGATGCCGCGCTCCGCGAGCCAGCGCATCACCTCGAAGGCGCGGGCGTCCGAGAGGCGCAGGTTGAACGTCTCGGAGCCGTTGCTGTTGGTGTGTCCTCCGATCAGCAGCGGCCCGACCTGCGGGTTCTCGGCCATGATCTGCCACACCGCCGTCAGCACGCGCTCGGAGGCGGGCATCAGGGTGGCCTTGCCCTCCTCAAAAAAGATCGTCTCGGTGATGTCGATCCGGTCACCGGCCAATTCTGCGAGGCGCGGGCAGCCGTCTGAGAATTGCGGGTTCTGCCCGGGGCGGATCGGACGCTCCGGGCAGCGGTCGCGCCCGAACGGCACGCCGTCCTGATCGCCGTCGGGCTCGGGGCAGCCGTCGGTGTCGGCGAAGGTGTCGAAGGTCTCGGGCTGATCGGGGCAGGCGTCGCGGGCGTCGGGGACGGTGTCGCGGTCGCGGTCGGCGGCGGGATCGGCGGAGACGACGGCCTCATGCACCGGATCGCGGCCGAAGCTCCAGCCCATCCCGGCGAACAGGCGCCAGCGGCTCGACCCGACCCCGCCGGTCAGGCCGGTGGCGGCGCCTGCAGTGGCCCAGGCGCCGACGGGCAGCCGGTAGCGCGCCGAGAGCGTCGCTTCGACAGGGAGGGAGGTCAGGTACTCGGACTCGCCGGTGAACTCCAGCGCCAGCGAGGCGACCTCGCTCATGCGGAGCGAGGTTCCGACGCCGAGGATCGGGCCGATCCCTGCCTCCAGGTTTCTGTCCTCCTCAGGCCGCGACAGGACGATGCCTGCCGTCGCCATCCAGCCCACCGGGCCGATCTCCTGCGCGGCGCGCAGCGCGGTCTCGAAGCGGACGCTGCCCGCCGAGACATAGTGCGCCACCGAGCCGGTCGGGACGGAGATCCCCGCGTGGATGCCGAGCAGCGGGCGCTTCGCCCCGAGGTAGGGCAGCGGCACCACCGCCCCGAACCGCGCGTCCCCCGGCGCCGAGAAGCCGCCCGAGGGGTCGAGCCCGATCGGGTGGTACGGCACCGCCGCCTCCAGCCGGAGCCCCCCGAAGGAGAACGCGCCGGAGAGCGTCATCGTCCCGAGCGACTCCACCACCGGCAGCCGCCCGTCCGGCCCCATCTCCGTCAGCGGATCGCGCGCGTAGTCGAGGATCAGGCTGACGTCCGTGTCGCCGAACACCCCGGCGGTCGGGTAGCCCATCCGGGCGTACTCCTCGGCGTCGCCGGTCACGCCCTGGAAGACGAAGCCGTGGGCGTCGATCGCCCGGGCCGGGGCCACCAGCCCGATCAGCAGCATGCTGTACATGTTCTCAACCCTCCCGCCGGCGCAACCCGCCAAGCACCGTGCTCAGACCGAAGCCGAACAGCAGCCCGGCCCACCCCTCCCCGCCGCAGCCGCCGCCGCCCCACTCGCCCTGGTAGTCGAGGTAGTCCGGAACGCCGTCAAAGTCCTCGTCCTCCATCCCCTCCTCCGCGTCCGGGCGCCCGTCCCCGTCCGAGTCGCCGTCCCAGGCGTTGATGACGCCGTCCGCGTCCACGTCCACGTCCGCGACGCCGTCCCCGTCGATGTCGGTGGTCAGCTCGTCGTAGGTGAGCAGCGCATCGCCGTCGTCGTCCTCGTCGAGCGCGTCGAGGAGCTGATCCCCGTCCCGATCCCAGGTCTCTTCCAATTCCACACCGTCATAGAGGGTGTCGCCGTCGGTGTCGGGGTCGGCGGGATCGGTGCCGAGGGTGTCCTCCTCCAGATCGGTGAGCCCGTCGCGGTCGCGGTCGTCGCTCTCGGCGTAGCCGTCGCAGTCGTCGTCGAGGCGGTTGACCCGCTCGGCGGCGCCGGGGTTGCGTCCCGGGTCGAGGTCGTCGCAGTCGGTGGCGAGACCGTAGCCGTCGCCGTCCTGATCGTCGTCGCGCCCGTCGCAGTCCTGGTCGACGCCGTCGTACCAGATCTCGGTCGTGCCGGGGTTGGAGTCCTGGTTGTGGTCGTCGCAGTCGCCGCCGCCGTACTCAGCGGCGATGTAGCCGTCGCCGTCCTGATCCCACTCGCTGAAGCCGTCGCAGTCGGTGTCGATGCCGTCCTGATCGTTCTCGGCGGCGCCGGGGTAGACATCGCTGTCCCCGTCGTCGCAGTCCGCGCCCCCGGCGGGCGTCCCGGCCCAGCCGTCGCCGTCCACATCGATGAGATCGGCGCCGGTGCAGTCCTGATCCACCCCGTCATAGGGGATCTCCGCGAGGCCGCCCGCCCGCTCAGGGTCGGTGTCGTCGCAGTCGCTCCCGCCCGATGTCTGGATATCGGCGCCGTCCCCGTCGCGGTCGTAGTCGGAGCCGCCCGAGCAGTCGCTGTCCACGCCGTCATACCAGATCTCGGCGCGCCCCGGCGCGATCCCGCTGTCCGTGTCCAGGCAGTCGACGCCGCCGAACACGCTGCTGTCCGCGCCGTCGCCGTCCTGATCGTAGTCGGAGCCGCCCGAGCAGTCCCCGTCCGCGCCGTCGTACCAGATCTCTGCTGCGCCGGGGTACACGGCGGCGTCCGTGTCGTCGCAGTCGCCGCCCCAGCCGCCGTAGACGCCATCCGCGTCCAGATCGTCCTGATCGCGGCCTGAGCAGTCCTGATCGATCCCGTCATAGGAGATCTCCGCCGCGCCTGGGAAGACGGTGCTGTCGCCGTCGTCGCAGTCTGAGGCGTCGGTAAAGCCGTCCCCGTCGGCGTCCGGGGTCTCCGCGTCGGCGCCGCCGGTCGCGCCGATGTCCGAGGCGCTGCCGTCAGCGTCGAGCAGCCCCGACCAACCCGCGTCGATGCAGGGGCTGGCCGCCCGCAGGCTCAGATCGTCGTTGGCAGCGTCGCCGTCCGCCGACCAGGCGGTGAGCAGCGGGTTTGCTGAGAGGTTGCCGTCTGATCCGGTCGGGTCAGGCCAGGTGAGCCAGTCTGAGCCGGTGTTGCTCCAGACGAGGTTGTTGTAGCGCTCCGACCCGACCCGCACCCCCGACAGCCCGCCGCCGCCGGTGCCGAAGGCGGCCAGCGTGTTGATCAGGCGGATCGGGGCGCTGCTGTAGAGGTGGGCGCCCTCGCTGTCGGCGTGGTTCCCGACGAGGCTGCTCTGGAGGACCTCGACCTGGAGGGTGCCATCGACAAAGATCGCGCCGCCCCGTGCGGCGGTGTTCCCGGTCGCCCGCAGGTTCCCGATGACCGCCGCGCCGGGGCTCCGCAGCGCGATGGCGCCGCCCGTCGCCGCGCTGTTGGCGTGGGCGTAGAGCTGGGAGAGGCCGACCTCGGCGACCCCGTCCGCGAGGATCGCGCCCCCGTACCCGGCGGCTGAGTTGGTGAACAGCCGGAGATCGCGCAGGTACAGCCGGGGGCCGGTGGCGTGGATCGCGCCCCCATCCAGCCCGGCCGTGTTGCCCTCCAGCGAGCCGCCGGTGCCTTCGAACACGCCGACGGCGCGGATCGCGCCGCCGCGCCACGCGCTGTTGTCCTCCAGGCGGCTGTCATCCAGCAGGAGCTGGCCCTCGGAGCAGATCGCGCCGCCGTCGCCGCCCGCAGCGTTCGACGCGAGGTGGCTGCCCGCCATGTACAGGCTGCCCGCGCCCGTGAGCGCGATGGCGCCCCCGTCGTCGACAGCGGTGTTCGCGCGCAGCAGCAGCCCGCTCAGCGTGAGATCCGCGACGTCCCCGGCGATGGCCCCGCCGTCCGTGGCGCTGTTGCCGTCGTAGATGCCGCCGGACTCCGTGAGGCTGCTCCCGGTGTCGACGTAGACCGCGCCGCCGGTCGTCGCGCTGTTGCCAGCCCAGACGCAGTCCGTACAGTCGAGGCTGCTGATCCCGCGCAGCCGCAGGGCGCCGCCCTCGATGGTGGCGCTGTTGCCCTCAGCGACGGCGCTGATCCAGGTCGCCGTCACCGCGTCCAGATCGACCGCGCCGCCGGAGAGGCCGTCGCTGCCCCGCAGCGTGACCGACTGCAGGTCGAGGGTGCCGCCGCTGGCCCGGATCGCGAGGCCGGTCCCGGCGCCGCTCAGATCGGCGGCGCCGCTGATCTCCCCGTCGATCAGCGAGATCGCCGCGCCGCCCGCCGCGTAGATCCCGGCCCCGTCCCCGGCCTGCACCACCGGATCGAGGATCAGGAACGAGACGAGATCCAGCCGTCCGCCGTCCATCCAGATCCAGCCGCCGTCCGAGAGCGCCGAGGGCTGCCGGGCCTCCACACCGCTCAGGGAGATGGCGCTGTCGACGGCGTAGATGCCGCCGCCGCTGCTGGCGCTCCCGGCGGCGGACAGCACGTCCGAGCCGCTGATCGTCGCGTCCTCGGCGTAGATGTCCGCTCCCTGCGTGGCGCGGCTGTCGCTGAAGCGCACCGCGCTCATGGTGAGCGTCGCGCTGTCGAGCGCGATGGCGCCGCCCCGGAACCCCGAGCCGCCCGCTCCGGCGAACGCGACGTCCTGCAGGCTGAGCGCGCCGCCCGCCGCCCGGATCCCCTGCCCGTTGTCGGGGAACACGCCGATCCCGATCAGCGAGACCTGCTCGCCGGCGAGCATCGAGAGGCCCGTCCGGTTCACCGGCGGCACCAGCAACGTCTGGGAGGAGCCGCTGCCGATCAGCGACAGATCGCGGCCCCCGGTGTCCAGCGCCTCGACGTAGGTTCCGGCTGCGATGAGCAGCACGTCCCCGTCAGCGGCTGCGTCAATCGCCGCCTGGATGGTGGCAAACGTGCCGCCGCTCCCCACCGTGTGGGTCGCAGCAGAGAGGGGGAGGCAGAGCGCGAGCAGCATCACCCCGGGTGAATCGGACCCGGCGCGCCCGGCTTGAGGGCCGGAGAACAGGGATCTCTGGCAGGATCTCTGGCAGGCAGACTACAGGCAGAGCTGGAACTCCGCCTCCGCCGCCGGGAGCGGGTAGCTCCAGCCGCCGACCGTCGCGACGCTGTCCACCCGCCCCTCGCCGCGACCGGGGAGCAGCCGCAAGGTGCAGGACGCGCAGCCGCTCCCCGCAGGCTCGACCTCCACCGTCAGCACCGGCCACGGATCAGGCCGGATCGTCAGCTTCGCGTCTCCCTGCCAGTCCAGCACCGTCCCCGCCTCCACGCCGGGGCCGCGCAGCGCATGGAAGTCATAGGATGTGCCTGCCCGCAGCCCGCCCGGTGTGTCGTTCACCCAGGCAGCAGCCGTCTTTTCAGTCGTCGTGTCCGTGATCACGCAGCCCTCCGCCTCGATGGCGAAGCTCCAGGCCTGCACCGGACGGTCGCGGGTCTCGATCTGCAATGTGGCCTGCGCCGTCCCGACCGCCTTCCGGGGCGCGTCCCACGACACGCCGAGCCGCACCGGCTCCGGCACAAGCGACGGATCGGCGGTCCCGCACACGCCCGCCGCCAGCGGCATCAGCCGCGTGTCTCCCGGCAGCACCGCCGAGAGCAGCGCCATGCTGTCGCCGAGGTTCAGGATGTTGTCGTACAGCACATCGGCCACGAGGCTGCACTTCACCTCCGGGCCGCCCCGGAACAGCATGTTCTGGAGGAAGACCGCGTCAGAGATGTCCGCCGCGCCGTCCCCGTTGGCGTCCCCCCCCTCACAAGCCCGTCCAGCACAGATCACCCGTCAGGGTGGTTTGTTGTCTGTCCTGCTGCCTGCCCTGTTGTGCGGCTGCACCGCTCCGGAGGCAGACAGCGCCCGGCCGCCCCGCGCCGCCCCGCTCAACGATGTCCGCGCCGCCACGCGGGACATGCGCCCCGGCGGCATCGGCGAGGCGATCCGGCTCGGCCACCTGCCGGGCGCCGGGTGGGAGCCGCAGGGAGCGGTCACCGCGCCGCGCGGGCCGGAGGACATGCCCGATCTGTCCGTGCTGGGGCCGCCGATATCGGCGGAGCTGGACGATGATCTCGGTGAGAAGCTCCTGGATTTTGTCGCGGACAACATCGAGGATCGGCTCTGGCTCAACTACGGCGTCTCCGCCCTCACCTACGAACAGATCTGGGGTGAGGAGGAGGGGAGCGGCCTCTGCGAAGAGCCCGCCGCGCTCGTCCAGTTCGAGGAGGACGGCACAGACTGGGAGGCGAGCTACAGCCTGGGCATGTACGGCAGCTTCATCGGCGAGCCGGAGCTGCAGTATGAGACGATGCCCTCCTCCTGCTCCAACGAGATCGTCGAGAGCGGCGGCGATCTGTCATCGCTGGGGGGCGGCTGCGACGAGTTCTATGAGCACACGTTCTATGAAGAAGGCTCAGACTGCCGCGCCTGCCTGGAGTCGCAGGCGGGCGACTGGGACGGCTGCGTGGAGGAAGGCGCTTGCCTGACGCGCGCGCCGCTGATGAGCTGGGTAGACGACGGGGATGGCCCGGTGTGGCGGCGCACCGGGATCGGGCGGCTGCTGGCCTGCGCGCCGAACCTCACGACCAACATCTACATCCTCGCCGACTACGGCGACGACGGGAGCCTGCCGCGCCCCTGGGATCACGCAGCATGGACGCACATGTGCGTCTCCTACTGGGACGAGTCTGCGCGGGCGCCCGCCTACGGGTGCAGCCCCGGCGTCGGCGGCTGGGAGGCCGGACACACGCTCGGCGGGGGCGCGGTCGGGCGGGTCAACCACATCCGCGAGGCGGGCAGCGACGGCACCCCGCACCTCGACCGCATCTGGTACGCCTCCGGAGTCGATCTGGGCCGTGACGGAGATATCTCCTGGTTCTGGGCGACCACCCCCGGCGCGGGCCAGATCTCCGCCCCGGAGACCGGCTTCAGCACCGGCAGCAGCGCCCCCGATCTCAGCGCAGAGCCGTTCTCTCATCAGCCGGTCGCGACCTGGGGCATGAACCCGCTGGCGCTCCGCCCCGACGGCACCGACCCCTCCGACATCGACGACACCTTCGCCCGCGACTGGCTCGCGACGCTCACCCTGAAGACCGCCACCACCCGCGACGGCGTGCTGATCAACACCGCGAACGCCAGCCGCTGCGAAGACGGCTCCTGGGAAGGCCCGTTCCCCGACGGCTCCTGGCGCTGCACCGACCTGATGCCGCCCCGCGCCGGCTGGCACAACGACGCCGCGACCGGCGCGTGGTCCGGCCTCTCCACGGACGGCGGCTGGTCCACCCAGGACTTCCCCCAGGTGTTCCACCTGCCGCTCACCACCATCGGCTCCACCGGCCTCCCCGATCCCCTCGTCCCCGGCGGAAACACCGCGATGATCGCCGGAACCGCCGCCCTCGCAGATCCCGGCTTCGATGACTGCGACTGGCCTCACCGCTTCGTCCCCGACAGCATCACCTACGAGGCCCGCCCCGAAGACTACGGCGGCGAGGGCTGGCTCTGGGGACAGACGTGGAAGTTCGGCAAGCAGGAGGGCGGCGGCAAAGACATGGATCTGCGCGTCATCCTCAACACCAACGAGGCGCGCGGCTACTGCGCGGTCCCCGGATAGCGCCCGCTCAACGCCGCTACTGCACCGTCGCCGTCCCGTACCAGTAGTTCGTGTAGGCCGCCCCGTCCTCCCCCTGCGTCACCGGCATCTCCAGCCAGCCCCCGCCCCAGATCAGCTCCGGGTAGCTCCAATTGCTGACGAAGCCGGGGAGCCAGCCCCCGTAGTACCCGGTGTCATAGACCATCAACAGCGGCACCCCGTACCCGTAAAAATCCTCCACCAGCCCCACCCGCCACTCCAGATCCGTCGCCTCCAGCGCACCCAGGCACTCCGCCGCGTAGCCGCTCCGCCCCTCGTCCAGCGTCATCTCCAGCCGGAACGACCAGATGCACTCCGGGCAGGCGTTGATCACCGTCCCCGTCGCCGACCACCACATGTCGCAGAGCGGCGACTCCGGGCTGTCGTCGTAGTCCCATCGCCAGTTGATGTCCCCCTCAAACATGCTGAACTCATGCCCTGACGGCACGCCGTGATCCGTCTGCGCCACCGGCGGCGCGTCCGGCTTCATCGGGATCTCCTCCGTCCCACAAGCGGCCAGGAGCAGGCAGGGCAGCAGGGCAGGCAGACAGGAGCGGGCGGACGGCAGCCGGTACGACCGGGACACAGCAGGCATGCGGCGGAAGCTATCCGGCCCCGCGCCACCCCGCATGTTCCCGGCCAGGACAGAAGCCTGATCGGGATAGGAACGGAAAAATAATCCTCTTTCCTTTATTGTTCCTATGTTCTCAATGTTCCTGTCTCTATGAGAGATATTATGGAACTTCCATATCGGGAAATAGACCGCCAAAGTCAGGAACATATGAACAATCATGCTCCAACCTTCAGATATCCCCACGCGAGCTCGGCGCCGCTCCGGATCCGGCGGCGGGTGTAGCCGTTCTTCCGCAGGATGTCACCCGCGCGCTCCCTCTCCCCTTGCCTTTCGCCTTTCGCCTTTTGCCTTTCGCCGTGCCGCCGTGTCGCCGTGATCCTGCCTTTCCTCCGTCCCCCCTCCCCTACCCCCGATACTCCCCGATCAACCGCACATACGTCCTCCACCCGTGCCGGATCTTCTCATAGTCCTCCTCCCGAAGCTGCCTGACCACCCGCCCCGGCGACCCGAGCACCAGCGACCCTGCGGGGATGCGCCTCCCCTCAGGAATGAGCGCCCCTGCCCCGACGATGCACCCCGGCTCAACGACGCAGTTATCGAGCAGGATGGCTCCCATCCCGATGAGCGACTCCCCTTCGATGCGGCAGCCGTGGAGGATGACCCGGTGGCCGACGGTGACGCGGGGGCCGATCCAGGTATTGCTGTGTCCGCCGGTGGCGTGGACGACGCTGAGATCCTGGATATTGGACTGTTCCCCGATAAAAATACTGCCCTGATCGCCGCGCAGGACGCAGCCGGGCCAGATCCCGACCTGGGCTGAGAGCTGGACCTCTCCGATGACGGTGGCGGTGGCATGCACCCAGGCTTCGGGATCGATGACGGGGCTGTGGCGCGACCAGGACTGGATCATGGGCGGGGATATAACACAGCGATGTAACATCATAGAAAGCGGGTTCTACGAAGCCCTGACCGAAGAGATCGTCTGCGGGAGCTAAAGCCGGGGCCTCCGGGGCCGAAGAGCCGGTGGCAGCCCCCTGCCTTGACGGAGTGGAACGTGGTCGTTGCCAGGGCATACCGTCCCTATCAGGACGTGAGACGCATCGACGGGATGACCCGTGAGGACATCTGTCGACGCTACGAGAGCCGTTTGTTGAAGCTGGCGCAGCGGATGCATGAGCAGGCCGGGCCGGAGGAGACGATGCTGGGGGCTGACGATCTGATCAGCCACGGGGTCGTGGGGTTGCTGGAGGCGTTCGACCGGTACGAGGAGGGCTTCGGGGTAGACTTCGGCACCTTCGCCGAGTACCGCATCCGGGGATCGATGCTGGACGCGTTGCGGAGCGCGGATCCGTCAACGCGGCGGCGGCGGGAGCTCGCGCAGCAATTGGACGCGGCGCGGAAGGCGCTCCACGGGCGGGACGTCGCGCAGCCGGGCCATGAGGAGGTCGCTGCAGAGATGGGTATGGAGATGGAGGCGTACTGGCAGACGCTCGATCACCTCGCCCCGGTGACGCTGGTGCCGCTGGAGGACGCGCTGCACGTGCCGGAGGAGCCGCAGGCGCCGAGGCGGCTGATGGCGCAGGAGGCGCGGGGGATCCTGCGGCGGGCGATCAACACGCTGCCCGACCGCGAGCGCAAGGGCGTGCTGCTCTACTACGGGCGCGACTGCTCGCTGGCAGAGATCGCGGTGCTGTTCGAGGTGACCCCGGCGCGGGTGTGCCAGATTCTATCGTCGGCGCGTGGGAAGTTGCGGGCGGCGCTTCAGATCAGCGTGGACATTCCCTCTCTTCTTGAAGGCGGTGACGCATGAAAGACATCTATACGACGCTCTCCGGGTCGCTGGCGGCCTGGCACCACGTGGAGATGGTCTCCAACAACGTCGCGAACATGAACACCTCCGGCTTCCGCGAGGCGCGCATGGCGTTCTCGACAGACGGGCAGATGGCGCGACCGGACGGCATTTTTTATAATTCGGCGGACGGCGCGCTGATCGTGGACGACAACCCGACGCACCTGGCGCTGCGCGGGGACGGCTTCTTCTCGATGGCGAACGGCAGCTACTCGCGGGACGGCAATTTCCATGTCGACCTGGCGGGAAACCTCGTCAACAGCGACGGGATCGCCGTACTGAACGACCAGAACCAGCCGATCCTCATGCGCCCCGGCGAGTCGATCAGCGTCTCGCCGGACGGCGTGATCATCGGCTCATCGTCGGGGCAGGTGGGGAAGCTGGGGCTGGTGTCGCTGACCAACGCGACCCCGGTGGGCGGCACCGCGTGGACCGGGACGCCGGCCCCGGCGCTGACGGCGGAGGTGATCCAGGGCGCGCTGGAGCATGCGAACGCCGATCCGCTGCGCGGGATGGTGGAGCTGATCGAGGCGTCCCGGATCTTCGAGGCGCAGGAGAAGGTGATCCGCACCAGCGATGAGATGCGGGCGCGCCTGAACCGGATCGCCTGAGCCGGATCGCCTGAGACACACTTTCAAGGAGCTACACATGCGGGCCCTCTACACAGCCGCCACCGGGATGAACGCCCGGCAGATTCAGCTTGAGAACATTGCGAACAACCTCGCGAACTCCACCACCACCGGCTACAAGAAGACCCGCGAGACCTTCGCCGATCTGATCTACCAGCAGGTCGGCGGCTCTCCGGCGGGCGACCCGATGCAGCTCGGGAGCGGGACGCGCGTGGCGTCGCTGTCGCGCGACTTCCGCAGCGGGAACGTGATCGTGACCTCCAACCCGACCGATCTGATGATCGACGGCGAGGGCTTTTTCGCTGTCGAGACCCCGAACGGCGAGACGATGTACACGCGGGACGGCCACTTCCGGATCGATCTGGAGGGCAACCTGACAACTCAGGACGGCTACATCGTACAGCCGGGCTTCCAGATCCCGGAGGGCGGCACGCTGATGATCGGCAGCGACGGGTCGGTGTCGGCGCTGCTCCAGACCGAGAACGGCAGCGAGAGCGTGTCGCTGGGGCAGTTCGAGATGGCGCGGTTCCCGAACCCGGAGGCGCTGATGGCGGCGGGGCGCAACTACTTCCGCGCCACGACAGCAGCCGGGGAGGCGGAATTGGTGCAGCCGCAGACCGGCGGCGCGGGGACGGTGATCCAGTACGCGCTGGAGGGGGCGAACGTGGACGTGGCGGAGGAGCTGATCAACATGATCAGCGCCCAGCGCAGCTACGAGCTCTCCTCCAAGGTCATCCAGACGGCAGACGAGATGATGCAGATCGCCGCAAGCCTGAAGCGCTGATCATGCGGAGCCGCTCCATCTCCGCGCTGCTGACGCTGATCCTCCCGGTCGTGGCGCTGTCCCTGGCCGGGCCGGCGGCGGCGACCGGGACACCGGCAGCGACCGGGACACCGGCGACCGGGACACCGGCGACCGCCGTCCCTGCCGGGATGGAGGCGCTGACCGGGCAGATCCGGCAGCGGGTATCGGAGCGGCTGAAGGTGCCGCTGGCGGACGTGGAGGTGCTGAGCCTGGGGCTGTCCGGGGCGCCGGTGGACGCGGCCTGGACGGTGGAATTGCCATCGGGGAACCTTTGGGGGACGGTGAGTCTGCGCCTTGTGGCGGTGCTGCCGGACGGGAGCGAGCGCCGCTACACGACCTGGACGAAGATCTCGGTGTGGGACGAGGTGCCGGTGGCGGTCGCCGAGGCGGCGGCGGGAGAGCCGGTGGCGTTCGCGATGGAGCGCCAGCGGCTCGACGCGATCCGGAGCGGGGAGCCGGTGGATCCGGCGCGGCGCTGGCAGGCGCGGGGCAGCATCCACGCGGGCGACGTGCTGACCCAGTACAGGGTGGAGCCGCTGCCGGACGCGCTCTCGGGGGCGACGGTGCGGCTGGTGGTCAGCCACGGGGCGCTCCGGGTGGAGGCGCCGGGGAAGCTGGCGGCGGACGCCTTCGTCGGGCTGCCGGTGGAGGTGGTGAACCTCGCGACGCAGGCGACGCTGACCGGGATCTACGAGGGCGGCGGGCGGGTGCGGGTGGGCGCGCCATGAACAGACGGACAACCGGAGGATCGACCTGATGCGTATGACGACCTTGACACTCCCCCTGCTGGTGCTGGCGGGCTGCGTCCATTCACCTGCGGCGGTGGCGCCGCCTGTCCCGCCGCCGACCGCGATCCCTTCCGCGCCTGCGGCGACCCCGGTCCCCGGATCGCTCTGGAACGAGAGCGGCACGCGCGCGCTGATCGGGATGAACGGGAACGCCCGTCAGGTGGGCGACCTGATCACGGTCGTCATCGCCGAGAGCGCCTCGACGACGATCGGCGCGACCACCGACACCTCCCGCTCGGGCAGCACGGCCTTCGGCATCGACGCGCTGCTCGGCGCCGACACCAGCATCCTGCGGGCGAACCCCAACATGGGCGGCACCATCGGCGTCGGCGGCAGCTCGGACAGCTCCTTCTCCGGGGACGGCGCGACCAGCCGGGACGGATCGCTCGACGCGGTGCTGACCTGCTCGGTCATCGAGGTGATGGCCAACGGCAACCTCCGCATCCGTGGTACAAAGGAGGTTCGGGTGAACCGCGAGATCCAGTACCTGACGCTGGAGGGGGTTGTGCGCCCCCGCGACATCCGGATCGACAACACGATCCAGTCCAACCTGATCGCAGATGTGCGGGTCGAATTCACAGGAAATGGCGTGATTTCGGACAAACAGGGTCAGGGCTGGGGTACCCGCGTAGCCGACACCCTCTGGCCTTTCTGACGCATTCTGATACAACGCTATCGCCGTCTATTACGGCACGGAGGCATTGGACGTGGATCCGAGTCCCATCCTGGCAACCATCTTCGGGTTCGCATGTATCCTCGTAGGAAACATGCTCGAAGGCGGACATCTCAGCAGCATCACATCGTTAATATCTTTCATGATCGTCGTCGGCGGCTCAGTCGGGGCGGTGTGGCTGGGCTCCACCAACGAGGAGCTGAAGACGCTGCTGCACTTTTTCCCGCGCGTCGTGAAGCCGAACCTTGTGGATCGCGCAAAGCTCGCTGAGGACATGCTGAAGGTCTCCAACATCGCCCGGCGCGAGGGGATGCTGGCGGTGGAGAACGTCCTGCCACAGATCGAGGACACCTTCCTCAAGAAGGGCCTGCAGATGCTCGTAGACGGACAGTCGGCGGAGGACATGCGGAAGGTGCTTGAGCTTGAGGCAGATCTGGAGGAGCACCACCACGCGGCGGCGGCCAAGCTGATGACCGGCGTCGGCGGCTACGCCCCGACCGTCGGTATTGTCGGCGCGGTGCTGGGCCTGATCCACGTCATGTCGAACCTCTCCGACCCCAACGCCGTCGGACCCGGCATCGCTGCGGCCTTCGTGGCGACGCTCTACGGCGTGGGCTTCGCCAACCTGTTCTTCCTGCCGGTCGGGGATCGGCTGAAGAAGATCTCCCAGGCGGACTCGGAGGTCCGCTCGATGGTGCTGACCGGGCTCGACGCCATCGCAGCGGGTTCGAACGCGCGGCAGCTGGAGGACATGCTCAACGTGTACCAGCACGGGAAGAAGAAGAAGGAGGCGGCGTAGCCTCCGATGGCCCGGAAAAAGAAGCACGAAGAACACGAGAACATGGAGCGGTGGCTGGTCAGCTATGCCGACTTCATCACCATGCTGTTCTGTTTTTTCACTTTTCTCTATTCCCAGGCGCCTAAAGACGATATCAAGATGAAGATGATCCTCCAGGGTGTGCGGGACGCCTTCAACAGCGGCGCCCGCATGGACATCCTGGAATTGCTCGACCTGATGCGGCTCTCCACCGAGAACCCCTTCGAGCTGCCCATCGAACTCAACAAGGTCCACCTCACCCCTGAGATCCAGGCGATCCAGGAGATCCCCACCGACCGTGCCGGGACTGAGGGGAGCCTGACCGATAACGTCGTCCAGATCGGACTCACCGAGCAGGATCTTATCCTGGCAATGCCGGAGAAATTCCTGTTCGCCCCCGGATCGACCGAATTGCCGGTCGTCGCCTTCGGCTGGCTGACCGCCATCGCCGAGGCCATCGCCGGGATGCCCGCCGACATGCAGATCATCGGCCACGCCGACGGCACCCCGATCCCCGCCGGGGGCCGCTTCCAGGACAACTGGTCGCTCGCCGGGGCGCGCGCCGCGCAGGCCGTCCGCTACCTCGAAGAGAAGGGCGTCGATCCCGACCGGATGACCCTCATGGGCCGCGTCACCTCCGGCGCCGATCCGGAGGAGCGCGCGATCACCGTCAAGATCCACCTCGACGATCCCGCCGCCGCCACCGAGGTGCTCACCCGGATGGAGCTGCGCGGCCTCGGGCAGCCCGGCACCTGGCGGTAGGGCCGACGGCGGCAGGGCCGACGGCCTGCGCCTTTGTCTACCCCTTCGGCTCCGGCAGCGCAGCCGTCGCCCCGAGCAGCCGCTGGTACCACGGGAGCCGCTGGTGCTGCTGGAGCGCCCGCAGCTCTGCGTCCGCCGACACCAGACGGTCGTGGTGCTCCGTGGCCCGCAGCCGCTCTGAATCAGCGCGGAACTCCAGATCCCTGCACCGCGCCTCCAGCGCCGCAACCGTCATCTTCTGCGCCTCGATTACCGCCTTCAGCCCGTCCCGCTCCGCTGTCAGCGCCGCGATCATCATGCGGGTCGCCACCAGCTGCTCATCGCGCGGATCGGGACGGTGGATCGGGGCGGGCGCCGGGTGCGCGACCGGCGGGACAGGCGCGGCGACAGGCGCGGCGACAGGCGCGGCCGGTTCGGGCTGGATCGGCGCAGAAGCGGGCGTGACCGGCGACGCAGCCACCGATCCGCCGTCCGCTGCGGGACGTCCCGGATCTGCCGTCCCCGGCTCCGGCACAGAGAGCGCCGCCTCCGTCAGGCAGGCGAGCGCCGGCTCCATCCCGCCGTCGTTCTCCTCCAGATCCTCCGGGCGCGGCCCCCCCGGATGCACGGGCTTGGCGCGCGCCGCCAGCAGCAGCACCTCCTGACGGCTCAGCAGCAGGCGGCTGTTGGGATCTCCCTCGATCTCCCGCCAACCGGTCAGCTCCCCGTTCCGCACCCAGAGCCGCATCGTGTTGACAGAGCGCCCCACCAGCACCGCCGCCTCCTTCAGCACCACCAGATCGTCCGGTCGCCTCACCCGCACCTCCTCAGCGCAGGTCTACACACATTGACACCCCCTGTCAACGGAACAGTCCGACGATTGAACGGACAAACGCCTGCTTTCAGGATTGATACCCCCTGTCAATCCGGTCTTGATACCCCCTGTCTGGAATTGATACCCCGGTATCAACAAGGGCGCTGTTGATACCCCCTGTCAATGCGCTGTGGCGCCCCTGCGTTGATACCCCCCGTCTGGAATTGATACCCCCTCTGCGAACGATAGAACGCCGATTTTTTGGTATGATTGATACCCCCCTGTCAATGCCATCCATGCCAGTGGCCACCGGGAGGCGGCGGCTCCCGATCAGAACTCCGGCACCGTCCGGGCTGCCAGCCACGCCGCCTCTGCCGGGGAGACACCATAGGCGCGGCAGACCTGCGCCTCTGCGGCCTGCGCATCGGTGCGGGCGGACTGGAGATTACAGTAGAGGGCGCGCGCGTCCAGACCCTCCGGCGGCGGCGGCAGCGGGAAGCGCTCCAGGTAGCTGCCGAGGAAGTGGAGGTAGCCGCCGCCCTTGCGGGTGCCGCCGTTGAGCGCGTCGTAGCAGACATGGAACAGGCGACTGTGGAGGACGACAGGTAGCCAGTACAGCCAGAGATCAGGCGTCTCCGGCTTCAGAGCAGCCAACAGGAAGGTGTCCTTCAACACATAGCCGTCCAGATCGACGGCGGCCCGGCAGCGGCGGGCGTTCTGGCAGATGGCGACCTTCGGCGCGAGGAACAGGGAGAGCGGCGGGAGCGGGTTCCTGTCGCGGCGCGCCCGCTCCGCGTCATGGTCGATCCAGGCGCCGCCCCAGCGCAGGTGGTACGGCTCCACCTCCCGGTTCCCGGCGAAGCGCCCGCCGCCGACGAAGCGCCGGGCGTGGGGGCTGTCCGGCTCCTGATCGCTGACGTACCGATCCCGCAGGCCGGAAGCATGAAAAGAGACCGTCCACCGGATGTCGAAGCGATCCCCGACGGAGCCGGGGACATCCTGCAGCAGCCGCGACACCAGCGCGCCCGACTCCGGATCGGGCGGCAGCGGCCACCGCCCGCCGAGCCGCCCGCCGACAAGCCCCTCCCCGAACCGCCGCCCCCCCGCCCCGTCCAGCCCGCCCGTCACCAGCGCGGAGTCCAGTCCGGGCCGCCACTCCACGACCATCGGGTAGACCGCCGCATCCGGAAAGGGGTTCTTGTGGGAGAGGTCGATGGCGGTCACCTCGCCCCATTCCACCAGCCAGCGCCGCAGCGCCTCATTGTTGGCGGTGACCGCGAGCCGGTTCGGCACCAGGAAGGACAGCATCCCTGTTTTTGACAGCAGGTGGGCGGACAGCTCGATGAACGCCGCGTACAGATCGAACGCCCCGGTCGAGGACACCGGGCAGTCGGCGCGCAGGCGGGCCTTCATCGGCTCCGGCATGCGCTTGGACTCCAGGTAGGGAGGGTTGCCAACGACAATATCGAACCGCCGCTGCTCCGGGGCGAGCGCGTCCCGGTGAGAGAGCGTCCAGCAGCGCGGCGCGCCGAGGCTCCCGGCCAGCGCAGTCAGCCGGGTCTCTGCTGTTGCCAGCGCGGGCCCGTCGATGTCCCAGCCCTCCAGCCGGATCGGGACGCCGAGCGCCGCCGCCCGCTCCAGCGCCGCCACAAGAAAAACCCCCTCGCCGCAGGCCGGATCGAGCCAGATCGACCCCTCTGTCATCGGCAGCCGGGCGACCATCGCCCGCGCCAGGTGCAGGGGGGTGTAGACGACTCCGTTGAGCTTTTTTACCGAGGTGAGGCGCCTATCTGCCCGCGTCAAGGATCTTCTTCGTGATGCGGAACGATCGGGTAGAGCCCTTGCTGCCCGGCTCTCCGACGAAGGCGGGCTGGCCGTTGGCGAGGGCGCGGGCCTCGGTGAGGGTGCCGATGGGGATCTCGTCGCCGATCTGGAGCTGTTCGAGCTGGGTGTAGGTCAGCTCGATGCGGGCGATCTCGACGGTGAGATCGACGGTGACGGGGAGCAGCCGGTCGAAGCGCGGGGTGCGGGCGGCGGGGGTGGCGGGGGCGGGGGCGCGCTTCTGGACGAGGTCGCGGAGGACGCTGTTCGGGAGCGCGATCAGGAGGCGGCCGAGGCTCTGATCCGGGCGACCGAAAGTGAGGTCGCAGACGACCATCGGGGAGGTAGGCGGGAACTCGCCGAGGACGTGGTGGGAGGCGCCCGCTGAGCCGTCCTCGGTAAGGATGCGGGGGCGCGAGCCGACCGGCCAGTACTCTTCGATGGTGTCGAACACCTCGCGGCAGAGCCGCGCGCCGATCTTGATCTCGACCTCGGTGACCGGGCGGGGCTGGTAGACCGAGACCTCAGAGCCGCCGCCGAACAGGCGGTCGATCAGGCGGGCGAGGAGCTGGCCCTGGACGACGGCAAAACCGCGCAGATCGCCGCGCTCGACCCGGAGCGGGCACCACATGGCGTCAGCCATCTCAGGGTTGTCGAGGATCGCGCCAGCGGGCTGTGCGTAGACGCTGCTGGCGGTCACCGGGGTGTCCACGCCGGTGCGGTTGACCAGCCGGGCGCGCATCCGCCGGGCGACGCCACGGAAGCAGGTCTCCACGAACGGGAGGGCCGCCTGCAGGTCCCGGTCGGGCGGGATGACGGAGGATCGTCCGGATTCGCTGGGCATCCCGGGCCTTACTGAACGACGAACTGGGTGAAGTATATCTGATCGATCGTCATCGGCGCCATGACGCCGTTGATGCGGGTGAGCAGCTCATCGCGGAGCCGCGTCTTGCCGTCTGTCCCCTCCAGCTCAGCGAAGGTGTAGTCGCTTATCGCGGCGATGATGCTGTCGCGCACCTTCGGAGAGGAGACCTCCAGCACGGGCGCGACGTCTCCGGCGCTCTCCACCTGGATCTCCAGGCGCAGGACGCGCCCGCCGCCGCTGGAGCGGAGGTTCACGACGAAGCTCTTGAGGTTGGTGATGACGCGACCGTTGGGGAGGGAGGCCGCGCCCGCCGCGACCGGCGCGTGACCGCCGGATCCGCCTGCCGGCGCGCTGTGGCCTTCGGTCTTCGCCTCTCCCTCGGCCTTGGTTTCAGCCTTGGTCTCGGCCTTGGCCTCAGCCTTGGCCTCTCCATGTCCCTCGGCTTTGGCCTCAGTTTTGGCCTCTCCGCCCTCGGCCTTGGCGCCCTCGGCCCCGCCCTCGGCCCCGCCCTCAGCGGCCTCGGTGTCCGACGCCGGTTCAAGGACGCCGCGCCCGAGGTATCCGCCGCCGGCTCCGGCGAGCAGCAGCGCGATGGCGCCGCCGGCCATCATCAGCGTGCGGCTGCTCTGGGGCTTGGGGACTTCTTCGGTGTTCTCAGCCATCGACCTGCTCCGTCTGTTCCGGTGCCTGCGTTATCGGACCGGAGCGCGGCAGCTTGAGTAGCCCGATCAGACGAGGCTGACGAGCTTCTGGAGGCTCTGATCGGCGGCAGAGATCACCGAGGCGTTGGCCTGGTAGGATCGCTGGGCGGTGATCATGTTGACGAACTGCTCCTCCAGGTTCACGTTGCTCTTCTCCAGCGCGCTGCCGGTCACCGAGCCCCGGCTGCCGGTGCCGGGCGCACCGATGGCCGGATCGCCGGACTGATCGGTGGCGGAGAACAGGTTGTTCCCGGCGCGATCCAGGCCCCACTCAGCCCGGAAGGTGGCGGTCGCGACCTGGGCGAGCAGCCGCTCCTCACCGTTGGTGTACGTGCCGGTGATCGCGCCGTCATTGCCGACGGTGAGGCCCAGCAGCTCCCCGAGGCCGTTACCGTCCTGGCTGATGGAGGTCACCGCGTCCTCGTCGCCGCCCATCTGGAGGTCGGTGAAGTCGAAGGCGATGTTCGTCGCGGCGGCGCCGCTGAACGTCCAGCCTGCGGTGTTGACGGCGGTGGAGGTGACGAAGTTGCCGCTGGTGTCGAAGTTTGCAGTGCCGGAGGCCATCTGGAACGCCTCCCCCGCCGGGCCGACCGGAGCGCCGCCGCTGAACACCTGGCCCGCGTCAGCGACGGCGTACCAGACCCAGTCGCTGTTGGTGGTCTGCTCGAACACGATCGTGACGTCGTGCGCGGTGCCACGGCTGTCGAAGACGCTGATGCTCGTCGAGAAGTCGGCGGCGGTGGCCGCGTCGTTGATCGTCACCCCGCCCGCGCCCGCGCCCCAGAAGTTGGCCGCTGCGGTCTGGAGCGGGTTGTCGTAGACGCCCGCCGCGTCAGCGGACTCGGCCATCGTCGCGGTGAGCGTGATGTTCGCCGTGGCGGTGGGCGGGATGGCGGCGGTGTCGAGCTGGATGTCGCTGAGGACCGGCGAGAGCTGCTCGGTGGCGTCTGCCATGTAGCCCTGGACGTTCAGCCCGCCGGTGTTCACCAGGAACCCGTCCTGATCGACGTAGAAGGCGCCGTCACGGCTATAAAAGTCCTGCTTGCCGTCGCTGACGATGAAGAAGCCGCTGCCGTTGACCGCCATGTCGGTGGAATTGCCGGTCGCCTCCAGCACGCCCTGGCCGAACAGCGTGGTCAGCCGGTTGGTGGCCGCCCCGGTGCCGAGGGTGCTGGGCCCGGCCAGCCCGAAGAAGGTCTGCGGCATGAAGTCCGCGAAGCTGGCGCGGGTCTGCTTGAAGCCGGTGCTGTTGACGTTGGCGATGTTGTCGCCGATGACCGAGAGCTGGGTGCTGGAGACACCCAGACCGCTGGCGCCGACGTTGAGCGTGCTGAACAGGGACATGTGAACCTCGGTTGCGGAGGGTGAGGAGTGTAGAGATAAATCTTTGGTATAGAACGATTCTTCTATGAATCAGGTTCTATGAATCAGGCCCTATGACTCAGGGACAGGCTCGACCGCCGTGAGCCTGAGGATGTTGCCGATGGAGATCGGCACCCCGTCGACCGAGGGCGCCGGGGTGCCGCTGGAGAAGTCCAGCTCATCGACGACGCCCCGCACCAGCGACACGACGTCCACCGCGTCGCCGTTGATGTCGGTCGCCGTGTAGGTGACGGTGTAGGTCCCCTCAGGGAGCGGCTGACCGCTCGCGTCCTTGCCGTCCCAGGCGATGGACTGCTCCCCCTCGCCCTCGGCGCCCATCTCGATCGTCGCGACCACCGCGCCGCTCTCGTCGCGGACAACCGCCGTCCCCGACGTGATCTCGCCGCCGCTCCGGAACAGCAGCTCCTGGTCGCCCTCGCCGCCGTAGTGGAAGCTGTCCGACACCGCCACCACCTCCTGCCCGAGCAGGTTCACCATCGAGGCGTTGTTCATCGAGGTGTTGATCATCGCCAGCCCTTCGAGCTGGGTGTTGACCCCCTGGAGCTGCTCCAGCGAGGAGAACTGCGCGAGCTGCGCGATGAAGTCCTCGTTCGCCATCGGGTTGAGCGGGTCCTGGTTCTGGAGCTGAGTCGTCAACAACCGCAGGAAGGTGTCCTTGCCGAGTTCGCTGGAGCCGGACGCGATCGTGGCCTGCTGGACGGTGCTGGTGGTGGCGGAGGTGATGGTGCTCATCGGCGGATCCAGGTGGGAAGATGAATATCGGGAGACGCTTGAGAAGATGCTTGCGAAGGTGCTTCAGACGATGCCATCAGACGGTGCCATCAGGCGATGGCCCGATCCATGCGGCGGCGCGCCTCCGGCGCGGGCGCATCGGCCCTGGATCGGGGCGCAGGCGACAGGGGATCATCAGCCTCATGCCCGGAGCGTCGCTGGTCCGCCCCGCCCCCCGATCCGCCGGGATCGCGGCGGGCGCTGTCCGGGTGCTGCCCGGCGCTGTCCGGGTGGCTCCGGGCGTCAGCCTGCGTCCGCGTGTCCACCCCGGTCGGGGCGCGCCACTGGACCGCGCCGAGCCGATCCCCGTGGCGCAGCAGCCCCTCCTCCATCTCGCGGATCGAGCCGGTGACGATCCCCCGGAGCTGTGCGTCCCCGCCGAATTCCAGGTTCACCGTCTCCCCGATCCGCTGGACCCCGAGGCTCCAGCGCCCCGCGCCGTCCTGCACCTCCAGCCGGACGGTGTCCGGCGCAGGCCGGAGGATCGCGCTCAGATCCTGCACCTGCTGCACCCGCTCCACCATCCGGCCCGGCGCGCCGATCACCCCGGCGGGCTGCGCGCTGCTGAGGGGCTGCGCGCCGGACGCCCCGGCAGACACACCGGCAGGGGCGCCGGACAAACCAGCAGGGGCGCCGGACACGCCGGAGCCGTCGTCCGCTGTCATGCCAGATACTCCCTCCCCCGCTGAGAGCCCGCCCGGCAGATCGGCCTCTGCGTCCGGGGCCGCGCTGTCCATCGCAGGATCAGCAGGCTCTTCCGGCGCCGCCCCGATCCCGGGCGCGGCGCGGTGGAGCACCTCCCCGCTAAGGCGGGCGTCCGCCAGCCGCCGGATCTGTACGCCCTGCGGCAGCCCGGGGAGCGCCGGGGCGTCTGGCTGTGCCTGCGCCGGGAGCAGGTGCAGCATCGCGCCGGACATCGCGCCCGACAGCGCGCCCGACAGCGCGCCCGACAGCGCGCCCGACAGCGCGCCCGACAGCGCGCCCCGATGCTGAGATGTGTCCTGCTCCTCCTCTCCGCGATCCGGGCGGCGATCCGGGCGATCCTCAGGGCGATCCCCGGCCCGGTTCCCGGCCCGTCCGGGCCGCCTGTCCGGCCGCTCGGGACGGTGCGGGATCAGATCGTCGCCCGGATCAGGCGGATCGGAGAGATCATCCGTGTCCGGCGCGTCGGCAGCGGACGCCTCTGCCTGCGCGACCTGCGGCCTCGCTGCAGGTTCCAGCAGCCGGGCGAATTCTCCCCCGTCCGCACGGTTCCGGCGATCCGGACGCGCCGGTGACACCGGCAGCGCGGAGAAGGGAGCGGCGGGAGAGATGGCGGCAGAGAGACGATCAGACATGCGCTACCCCGGGGTTGTGGCTTTTGGGGCTGCCGCAGCGGCGGGCGTGGCGGCAGGCGTGGCGGCGGGCGTGGCGGGCCTGGCAGCAGAGGTGGCAGGCGCGGGGGTCGCGGCGGGCGCGGCGGATTTTGCCGAGGCCGCAGGGGTCGCGGCGGGCGCGGCGGGGGTCGCAGCGGGCGCGGCGGGGGTCGCGGCGGGGGTCGCAGCAGTCGCGGGGGATGCCTCTGCTTCTGTCGCAGCATCCACGATGTTCGCCATCTTCTTCGCGAGCCGGGCGGCCTTTACGGGGTTGATGGCAGCGAGCAGCTTACCGGCTTTTCCGGCGCTCATCCGATCCAGGATCTTGACGGCGAGATCCTCATCCAGCGACTCGAACATGGAGGAGATGGCGGCGGCGCGGTTGCTCTCGACCATCTGGACCAGCTCATCGATCCGGCTCTCCTCGGTCTTGTCAGCGACTTCGAGCTGGAGCTGGATCTCTTCGCGGATCTTCTTCAGATCCTCCATTCGGGCGATCAGCCGGGTCTCAGTGAGGGTGAGCTTCTCCTCCTGGAGGGAGAGCAGCTTCTCGCGCTCATCGAGGGCGGCGGTGCGGGCGCGGAGGATGGCGGCGAGCTCGATGGCGCCCTGCTCCTCGGTGTCGCACCAGCGGCGCACGTCGACCGGATCGGGGCGATCGTCGAGGTGGAGCGGGGCGACGTAGACGGCGGTGGGCTTCCCGGCGCTGCTGTCCGCGCTGCCGTCCGCGCTGCCGTCCGCGCCCTTTGCGGCGCCGGTCGCGCCGGCGGCGGCGTCCACGCGGGTGTCTGCGCCCATCGTCAGGCAGGCGAAGATCGCCAGGATCGGGAGGATATGAAAACGACGCATCAGAGCCTCTTCCGGGAAGCGATCTCGTCCATCTCTCGCGCCTCAGCGCGGCGCTCCTCTTCCATCTCTGTCAGCGCCTTCGCCTCCAGGACGGCGTCGAGCGACAGCTCTTCGCGGACGTTCTGGACATGTCGGCCCTGCTGGATCTCGACATCGCGCTCCCGCTGCTGGAGGCGGGCGGTCTCGCGGCGCATGTTGAGCTCCTGGCGGAGCCGCCAGGCGTGGTAGTCGTTGACTTCGAACACATCGTCCGGTCGCATATCGCGCTGTGCCTGCTCCATCGCCTGCTTCAACGCGGACACCTGCCCGGCCTGCCGGTCGCGCTCCTCCTGGGCCTGCTTGAGCTGGAGGGCGGACTGCTGGCGCTGCCAGGTCCGGAGGCGGAGCAGGGAGTCGAGGACGGACATTGCAGCGATGTCGGACCCCGCCGGGACGGCTTGAGCGGCGCTGCGGCTCATGGCGCGCCGCCGGGATCAGGCAGCGGGTGATCGGACCAGCGGAACTGGAGCGGATCGACGGCGGCGCCGTTGAGGTAGACCTCGAAGTGGAGGTGCGGCCCGGTGGAGTGTCCGGTGCTGCCGACCGCGCCGATTACGTCGTTCTGATCGACGCGCTGGCCCTCGGTGACGCCGATGGTGCTGCAGTGGGCGTAGCGCGTGACCACGCCGCCGCCGTGATCGACGATGATGAAGTTGCCGTGGCCGCCGGAGGGTCCGGCGAAGGTGACGGTGCCGGGGCGCACCACATGGATCGGGGTCCCCATCGGGGCGGCCAGATCGAGCCCCTTGTGCATGCGCGGCTGGCCGTGGATCGGATCTTTCCGGGGGCCGAAGCCGCTGGTGAGCCGACCGTCGACGCCGAAGGTCGGAGAGAGGCCGTCGTCGTCCGGGCGGCCCCAGGGGGAGGTCCCGCCGGAGCGGTGGCCGCCCCAGATCGGCGCGCCGGGGCGCGCGGCGTGTCCGGCCGCCCCCGCCGCGCCCGGATCGAGCCCCTGCGCGAGCATCGCATGTTCGAGCTGATCGGCCAGCCCGAGGAGGCGTCCCTCCCCGACCCGCTTGCCGATCTCCTGGTCGAACAGATCGCCGAAGGTCTGCATCGCCTCGGAGCCGAAGAGGCCGTCCGGCACGGTGGAGCGCAGCGACTTCGCCATGAAGGTGAACAGGTACGCCTCGAACTGCTCGGCGGCCTCGCCGGTCTCCTGCGCCTGGCGGAGCTGGCGCGGATCGGTGAGGTCAGCAGCGCTGGAGGTCAGGTCGGCGATGGAGCCGAAGGAGCTCGCGGAGAGGCCGCTCGCGGAGAAGCTGGAGGTATCGGGCATCAGAGCGTCTCGATTTCGGCGTGGAGGCCGCCGGCAGCGCGCATGGCCTGGAGGATGATGATGAGATCGCGGGGGGACACGCCCATGTCGTTGAGCGCGCCGACGACATCGCCGACGGTGACGCCCTCCAGCAGCCGGAGCTTGCCGTTGGCCTCATCGACCTGGATCCGCTCGTTCTCGACGGCGACGGTGTTGCCCTGCCCGAAGGCGTTGGGCTGGCTCACCGAGGTCTCGCGGTCGACCTCGATGGTGAGGCCGCCGTGGGCGACGGCGACCGGGCTGATCTGGATGGAGGCGCCCATGACCACCGTGCCGGTGCGCTCGTCGATCACGACGCGGTTGGGGGCGTCCATCGCGAAGTCCACCGACTGCACCATCGCGATCAGCTCGGTCTGCCGCCCCAGGTAGTTGTCGGGGACGGTGACGGTGACCGTTCCGCCGTCGCGGGCGCGGGCGTAATCGCCGCCGAGCTTCGCGTTGATGCCCGCCGCCATCGCGGCGGAGTTGGTGAAGTCCGGCTCATGCAGGATCCACTCCAGCTCGGTGCTCTCCGGGATGTTGAGCCCATTGGGTACCTCCACCTCGACCGTCCCGCCCCCTGGCACCCAGCCGACGGTGGGGTGGTTCTTTGTAACCGCGTCGCGCCCGGCGCCGATGGTGTAGCCGCCGACGGTGATCGGCCCCTGCGCGGCGGCGATCATCATGCCGTTCGCGGCGTAGAGCGGCGTCAGCAGCAGGATGCCGCCCTCAAGCGACTTCGCGTCGCCCGCGCTCGACACCTGTACGTCGAGGCGGCTGCCGGGGCGGCTCCCGGCGGGGAGCTTCGCCGTCACCATCACCATCGCGATGTTGCGCGAACGGATGTCGTCGTCCGACATCGTCAGCCCGAGCCCCTGGAGCCGGTTGGCGAGGTTGGTCACCGCCGCGAGGTTCTGCGTGCTGTCGCCGGTGCGGTTCAGACCGACGACGAGCCCGTAGCCCATGAGCGGGTTGGAACGGACCCCGTAGATGCTGGCCACGTCCTTGATCCGGACGGCCTCGGCGGGAGCAGACAGCAGGAGCAGCGCGGCGATCGGCCAGTGAAGAAACCACATGAAGCCGGACATCGGCATGACAGAGGCGGGCTTGAGCCGGGGGGGCCAGAGAGGATTTTTTTCAGCCCGGCTCTAAACGGAGGCGGCGCGGGGCCGAATCGAGCCGTGCAAGGGTCTGCGGGCCCTGTCTGCACTGTAGCTCCCCGGCTTCGGGGAAACGGAGTATTCATGGCTATCACTGTTAGAACCAACACTGCGGCCAATGGCGCACTGACTCAGCTCAACCGTACAACCCGGGCTCTGACCCGCAATTTCGAGCACATCTCCTCCGGTCTGCGCATCGCCCGCTCCGCTGACGACGCCGCCGGACTCGGTGTGGCCGAGAACCTGCGCGCCGATCACCGCTCGGCGGTGGTGGCCGCCCGCAACGTCAATGATGGCATCAGCATCATCGGCGTGGCAGAAGGCGCCACCAACGAGGTGGCGAACATCCTGATCCGCCTCCGCGAGTTGGCCATCCAGTCCGCCTCTGAGACCCTGGCGAACGCCGAGCGCGCCTACATCGAGACGGAGAAGGTGCAGCTCCTCTCGGAAATCGACCGGATCGCGGCGGTGACCGAGTTCAACGGGGTCGCGCTGACCGACGGCACCAACCCCACCATCGACGTCCAGGTCGGCATCGACAACACCGCCAACGACCAGATCACGATCACCCTCGGCGATCTGACCACGGCCACCCTCGCGGTGAACGCGCTGGATCTGTCCACGGCGACCAACGCCCAGGCCGCGATCGACGTGATCGACACCGCCCTCAGCACGGTCGGCACCAACCGCGCCAACTTCGGTTCGGTGGAGAACCGGCTGAACTCGACCCTCAACAACCTGGAGACCTTCACCGAGGCCACCCACGCGGCTGAGAGCCGCATCCGGGACGCCGACTTCGGCTATGAGACCGCCCAGCTCACCCATAACCAGGTTCTGCAGCAGGCCGGTGTCTCCATCCTGTCGCAGGCGAAGAACATCAATCAGTCGGCGCTGACCCTGCTCCAGGGGTGATCTCCGCTCACCCGCCCGCGCGCCGTAACGCGGCGGGTGCGGACGGGTGGGGCGCAGATCCAGCGCAGATCCAGCGCACAGCGCTCCGGCAGAGATCGTCAGGGTTGAGTAAGCCAACACCCGGTCAAGGTGATATACTCTGCACAGTCTCTGATTGGAGTCCATTATGCCCAGCTTCCGCATCGGCGGTATTGTCTCAGGTCTGGATACAGATGCCATGGTCGAACAGCTCGTCGCAGCGGCGAGCGTTCCACGGGCCTCGATCGTACAGGCCCGGACAGAGGTCACCTCACTCCAGGGGATATATGAAGAGATATCTACCCGGCTGACGACGCTGAATGACGCCCTGGAGGCGATGGACACGGTCGCAGAGTTCGGCGCGCTGACCGGCACGAGCAACAACGACGCGGTGGCGGTCTCGGTGGACGGGGACGGCGTCGCCGGAACCTACGCCATCCAGGTGAACAGCCTCGCCGCCTCTGAGATGGAGGTCGGGGCGGACACCATCGCGGACGACAGCACGGTGATCGGGGCGGGCGGCGGCACCTTCTCAGTGAACTACGGCGGCACCACGACCGCGCTGACCGGGATCGACGGGACGACCACCCTCAGCGACCTCGCCGACCTCATCAACGATCAGGTCGAGGGCGTCAGCGCCTACCTGATGAACACCGGCAGCGGCTACCGGCTGGTTGTCAGCGGCAACGACACCGGCGCCAGCAACACGATCTCGCTGACGACCGACCTCGCGGCCCTCTCCGGCGGCTTCACGGAGGCGGTCAGCGCCGCAGACGCCTCGCTGACGGTCAACGGGGTCAGCATCACCGACTCCGACAACACGATCGACAGCGTGATCCAGGGCGTGACCTTCGAGCTGCTGGAGACCACCTCCACCGCCGCACGGGTCACCGTCGCGCTGGACGAGGACACCATCGTCGACCGGGCCAACGCCTTCGTCGAGGCGTACAACGGCGTCATCTCCTACATCGGCTCGCAGAGCATCTCCGATCCGACGAACAACATCGCCGGCCCCCTCATCGGAGACTCGACGTCCGCCCGGCTGATCTCGAACCTGAGACAGACCATCGCCTCCCAGTACAGCTCCAGCTCGGTCGTCACCGCCCTCGCGCAGATCGGCTTCTCCACCACCCAGAGCGGGCGGTTGGAGTTCGATGAGGACGCTTTCCGCACCGCGCTGACCGACAACTTTGACGATGTCTCCTCCATCTTCACTGAGAGCGACGGCGTCAACGCCTCGCTGCGCGCGACTATCGACCGCTATATCGACAGCACAGACGGGATCGTCACCAACCGGATTGACAGTCTCGGCGAGCGGGCCAACGCGCTCACTGAGGACATCAGCGACTTCGACGATCGCATGGATGCATACGAGGAGCGCCTCAGGCGCCAGTTCACCGCGATGGAGATCGCCATCGGTCGTCTCCAGCAATCGCAGAACGCCCTCCTCGCCCTCCTCCCTGCCAGCTCCAGCTCCAGCTCCAGCTCCAACAACAACTGATATTTCCTACACAGAGGCTCCATGCACGGCATCGCCGCTTACAAGCAGATCAGCGTTCAGGCACCGAATGAACAGATCCTGCTCATGTTGCTGGAGCAAGGGATCAAGAACCAGACCCGCGCGATCCTCGCGATGGAGGAGGGCAACCGCAGCGGATGGGCATCAGAGATCCACAACAGCCGCGCCATCTTCCTGGAGCTGATCAGCGCCATCGACACGCGCATGTCGCCCGAGGTCGCGCGCAACCTCCAGCAGACCTACGGCTGGTGCCTCCACCACCTCCAGGAGGCCAACAAGACCGGCAACCCCGAGACGCTGCGCTCAGTGCTGCGGGTGACTGAGCTGCTGCACGAGACCTGGGTCCAGGCGATCCAGCAGTGGTACGAGGAGAACGAGACCCCTGCTGCCGACCCGTCCGGAGCGATCTGATGGATCTGGAGCTGATGTCCCGCCGCGACGTCCTGTTCGCGCGCATCGACGTGCTCTCCTGGCGGCTCCAGCAGGGCGAAGACGCCGATCCGGCCCGGCTGCTCGCCGCAACCACCGAGGCGATGGAGATCGCGCCTCTGCTCTCAGCGGAGGACTGCCAGATCCTGATGGAGCGGCTCCAGCGCGCGCAGGAGTCTGTGCAGGCGACCCAGCAGCGGCTCGCCCGGCGTATGGAGTCGCTCCCTGCCGAACGGCGCGCGCTCCGGGGCTATGTAAGCCACAGCTCCGCCCGGACTCCGGTCGGACATATCTCCCGCCGCATCTGATCTGGAGCCTGGATGTCTGTCTGGCTGGTGCTCACCGCCATCCTCTCCGCCCATGCTGCGCCCGCGCCTCCTGCGCCGACGGAGCAGACCCCCGGCGCGCCCCGCCGCGCGGCGGGGCTCGGTCTCCGCCTGTCCGGGGAGACGCTGCAGGACGCCGACATCGCCGCCGGGTACGGCTCGGGCTCCCTCTCGGCTGAGGGGCTGATCGCGGTTCCTGTCGGCCCGCTGGAGATCGGGCTGTCCGCCGGGTACCGCCGCCTCGGCGGGAACCTCGTGGACGGGACGGAGCCCACTGAGGAGAGCAGCTGGATCTCCTACGCGCCGCTCGGCCTCACCGTCGGCGCGCGCCTGCCGACGGGCAGCATGGATCTGTTCGGGCGGATCGGGCCGGGGCTGGTGATCTGGGAGGAGGCTGTTCCGACTGACCCGCTGGCCGGGGTCGGCAGCTCCGGGGTCAAGTACGCGCTGCTCGTGGAGGGCGGCGTGGGGATCCCGCTCCCGGTGCTGCGCTCGCTGCACGATCCGGACAGCGGCCCTTCGGGGCTGGAGCTGCAGATCGACGTCGGCTACCGCTACACGCTGCCACGGGTGAGCGGCTGCCTGTTCGAGGCGCCCTGCGGCCTGAGCTTCAGCGCGCTCCGGGCCGGGGTGGGGCTGCTCGTCCGGCTGTGAGTGTGGCTGTAATTGCGGCTGTACTCCGGGCATCCGGACGGACGGCCTTCAGGCGCGCTGCGACAGGCCGATAGTCCCGGGATGTCTCCTATGATGCCCGTCCTGTGGGGCGCGGTTCGGCTGCTGGCCGTGTCCGCCGTCCCGTCCGCCGCCGCCGCGCCGCTGGAGCTCCTGGTGAGTCCTGAGGCGTCGGTGGAATTGCTGCCCGCCGTACAGCCGGATCGGGCGGAGATCCTGATCTACGGCAACCGCATCGACCTGCGCGCACAGCTCCGGGACGGGCGCTTCGACGGCATCCAGCGCATCAACGCCATCGACATGGGCGACATCTGGGTGATCAACGCCCGCCTCCAGCCCGGCACGGGCGGCCTCACCCTCCAGCCGGCGCTCACCGGCGCCGCCGGACGCTGGATCGCCGCGCCGGATCCGCTCCCGCCGGTCGCCCCGCTCAACCTCGTCGCGCCCGGACTCGCGGGGCTGGAGGCCGCCGCGCCGCCGGTCTGCCCGGCCTCGACGCTGCCCATCGCGCCGCTCCAGAAGGAGGACATGAGCTACGGGCTGGAGCCGCTGCGCTTCCACATCGCGCCGCCGCGCTGGACCGACGCGGAGCCCGCCGCCTCCTCCTGGGAGGCCGTCGCAGAGCTGCGCGCCGCCCTGTTCGTGCGCCACGAGCAGCCCGACCGCGCCGCCGCCCTCTACCGGCTCGGCGCCCTCCACCGCGATCTCGGCCATGTCCGTGAGTCCGCCTACTACTTCGGTCAGGCCGCGAAGCAGGCGGGGGCAGGGGCGGCGATCCGATCCGGCAAGACCGGGGGCAAGACCGGGGGCAAGACCGGGGGCAAGACCGGGGGCAAGACCGGGATCGACGCGCCCGATCCGGCGCTGCCGCTGATCCTGCTCCAGCAGTCCTCCGTGCTGCTGCAGGCGGCCCGCTGGGAGGAGTCGCGCGCGGCGGCGTGGGCGGCGGCCCGCGCCGGGGCGCCGGAGGACGCGGTGCTGGAGATCCTGGGGGTGCTGGAATTGGCGGAGAGCGGCCCGCATGCCGCTGTGACCGCGCTCGCGCTCGCCCGCGCCAGCGCCCGCCCCGCCGCCCTCGCGCTCGCCGGGGCGCTGCTGATGCAGGAGGGCTGTCCGGCGCTGGCGCTCCCGATCCTCGAGACCGCCCTCCCGTGGCTGCGCCGCCTCGATCCCCGCCAGGCCACCGAGAGCCGCGCCATGCTCGCGGACGCGCTGATCCTCTCCGGGCGCCTCGACGAGGCCGACGATCTCCTCGCCTCCATCGGGGAGCGCGAGCTCTCTGACGACATGGCCGGGATCCTCCGCGCCCGCAGCCGCCTCATCGCCCTGCTCCGGCTCTCTCCCGATCGGTGGAGCAGCATGGCGCCCGCGCTCGACGGCTTCCGGAACAGCGCGGCGCCCTCGACCACCGAGGCCGCCGAGTCGCTGTTCCTGCTCGGGCAGATCCAGGAGTGGCTCGGGGACGATCAGGCCGCGATCGGCACATGGCAGCGCCTGCTGGATCAGGATCGGCGCCTGGAGCGCGGTGAGCCGGCGACCCGGCTCGCCGACGCCTGGAGCCGGCGCAACGCCCGGCTCTATGAGGAGGGCCGGGAGCTGGAGGCGCTCGCCCTCCACCTCGCCGTCTGGCGCCCCGGCCTCTCGAACCTGCTCGACGACCCGACCCCGCTCCGCCGCCTCGCCGGGAGCTGGCAGCGCCTCGGCATCTACCACCGGGCGGTCGGGCTGCTCGGCGCGGTCGCCGAGATGGAGGGGCGCCTGAAGCTGGATGATCAGGACACCATCCTCCAGATCGCCACAATCTACCTCCAGATGGGCCACCCCGAGCTGACCGGCGACGCCCTGCAGGTGCTCCGCACCCGCGCCGTCCGCCCGGAGACCTCCGGCGCCGTCCGGCTCCTCGAAGGCCGCATCGCCGAGCAGTCCGGCGACGCCGCCACCGCGCGCAGCCGCTACACCGCCGCCTCCGCCGTCCCCGCGACCGCCCCGGAGGCCCGCGCCCGCCTCGCCTGGCTCAGCGTCCAGGACGGGGAATGCGCCGCCGCCCTGCCCGGCCTGGAGGCGGCCCTGGAAGATCCCGCCGCCCGCGACAGCATCGGCGAAGGGACCATCCGCACCTGGCGCGCCGAGTGCCTGAGCCGGCAGCCGAACCCGGAGGCCGCCGCCGTCGAGGGCTTCCTCGCCGCGCAGACCCTCCACGCCCCGACCCTCCAGCGCTTCGCCGCCCACATCTCCGCCGAGAACGCGCGCAAAGCCGACGTCCCCGTCCCCGGCGACCCGGCGCTCCCCGACCCGCCCGACATCTGGAGCCTCCTGGAAGCCGAGGAGCAGACCGCCGCCACCTTCGCCCTGGAGCTGGCAGGGAGGTGATATCAGCGGAAAAAGAACAGCCCGCCCCGTGGAGACCACAGAGCGGGCTGTGCCGTGACCGGCGGCGACCGGCTGCCCCGCGAGGAGCGGCCGGCCGCTGCAGCGATCAGCCCTGGACGAGGGAGAGGACGCTCTGGGGCAGGTTCTTCGCCTGGGAGAGGATCGAGACACCGGCCTGCTGCAGGATCTGGTTGCGGGTCAGGGCTGCGGTCTCGATGCCGAAGTCCAGATCGCGGATCCGGCTCTCGGCGGCCTTGTTGGCCTCGGAGAACGTCTCGATGTTGTTCAGCGCGTTGCCCAGCCGGTTCTCGACCGCGCCGTAGTT
>JBEIQZ010000799.1:0-1863 GCA_040376255.1 Alphaproteobacteria bacterium | reverse complement strand
CCGTCACAGTTGTAGTCGTTGGGGTCGGCGCAGTCGATCTCAGGGGCGCCGGGGTTGTAGGCCGGATCGGCGTCGTTGCAGTCGCCGTCGTAGATGCTGCCCGCGCCGTCGCAGGCCATCGTGACGAGCGCGCTGTCGCCGTAGCCGTCGCCGTCGCCGTCGGTGTACCAGGCGGTCTGGGTGGCGGTGTCCACCGAGGGATCGGCGTCGTCGACGAGGCCGTCGCAGTCCTCGTCCGTGTTGTTCGCGTCGCAGACCTCGGCGGCCTCCGGGCTCTGGGCGGGGTTCTGATCGTTGCAGTCCTCGCAGGCGGGCGATCCGTCGCCGTCCGCGTCCGCGTAGCCCACCGAGCCGTCGCAGTTGCGATCCACCGGATCGTCGCAGTCCTCGTCGGCGAGGGGGTGGATGGTGGCGTCGGTGTCGTCGCAGTCGGTGGCGTCGGCGATGAAGCCGTCCGGCTGCTCGCAGGCGGTCTGCGACACCCCGGCGTCGCCGTAGCCGTCGCTGTCCCCGTCCTGGTACCAGACCTGGATGCTGTCCTCGTCGATCAGCCCGTCGCAGTCGTTGTCGAGGCCGTCACACAGCTCCTCGGCGCCCGGGTGGATCGCCGCGTTGTTGTCGTCGCAGTCCCCCGTCGAGACCACCCAGCCGTCGCCGTCCTCGTCGGCCATCCCGGCGTTGCCGGTGTCCGGCTTCCCGCCCTCGTCGGGCTTGGCCGGGCCGTCCTGACGGCAGCCGCTCAGCAGAAGCGCAGAACCCAGAGAGAGACCCAGAACCAGACGCATCATAGCGGCTCCAACGGCAGGAGAGGGGAGAACGGATCGCAGGGAGGAGAAGGCGGGGAGGAGAAGATAGCCGATCTGTTTGGTGTGCGGGAGGGGAGGGACGTCGCAGGATGGTTACATCTGGATACGGTAGCGGACATCCGGATACGGAGTCCTGATGCAGAGGTGTCCGTGCCGGTCAATCTGACAGATCCAATCCTCCGCACCCTGCTGGTCGGGCTGGCGGCGACCCTGATCTCGGCGCTCCCGGCGGCGGGGGCGGGCTGGCTGCTGGCGCGGCGCGCGTTCCCGGGCCGTTCAGCGCTCGGGCTGCTGGTGATGGTGCCGCTCGTGCTGCCGCCGGTGGTGGTCGGGGCGCTGATGCTGGAGGTGTTCGGGCGGCAGGCGCCGGCGGGGGCGTGGCTGGCGGATCATGGCTGGCCGGTGCCGTTCACGCTGACCGGGGCGGTGCTGGCGGCGGCGATCGTCGGCTTCCCGCTGTTCGTCGCCTCGTCCCGGAGCGCCTTCGAGGCGGTAGACCCGCGCTACGAGGCGCTCTCGCAGAGCCTCGGCCACCCTCCGGCCCGCACCTTCTGGCGCGTCACGCTCCCGCTCGCCCTGCCCGGCATCGCCGCCGGGGCGGTGCTGGCGTTCGCGCGGGCGCTCGGGGAGTTCGGCGCCACCGCCATCATCGCCGGGAACATCGAGGGCCGGACCCGCACGATCTCGCTCGCCATCTACAGCCTCATGGAGCGCCCCGGCGAGGACAGCGCCGTCCGCTGGCTGATGCTCGCCAGCCTCGCCCTCGCCTCCAGCGCGCTCGGCGTGTGGGAGGCGCTCAACCGCTGGCAGCGGCAGCGGCTGGAGGTCGAGGAGGCACCCAGAGGAGCACAGAGTTAAGGTCCACCCCCCACCCCGACCCGGCAACACTGTTTTTCCGAACCTCTCCGCCCGACCGTGTTCCCCGATACGCCCCGGCTGGCCCGGTGGACGTAAGGGGCGCACCCGCGAAAAAGCCCCCGTCGCTATAGATATTACCGCCCCTTGTGTTCACCCAGGGCAGGGGCTCCCGCTTGCGGCAGCCGTCGCGCCATCTTTG
>JBEIQZ010000972.1:0-1035 GCA_040376255.1 Alphaproteobacteria bacterium | reverse complement strand
TGGCAGGCGTACCGTCCGTATCCTCCCTTGTATCGTCCCTTCTCCCCGTCCCGGGGAGAAGGTGGCGGCGGAGCCGACGGATGAGGGGCGCGGCGCTGATCCCCCCCCCCTCCGGCCCTCGGGGCCACCTTCTCCCCCAGGGGGGCGATGGGACGACAGCGAGCCACCTTCAACCTCCGGGCCACCTTCTCCCCCAAGGGGGCGAAGGGACGACAGCGGGCCACCTCCGGCTTGCGGGCCACCTCCGGCCCCCCCACGGAGGCGAAGGGACGCCAGGCGCACCGTCATCGCCACCGGAACCGCCAGCGCGACCGGCCCGTCCTCCGCCAGCACCATCGCGATCGCGGCGGCCTCCGGGCAATTCTCCTCCAGGCACCGCCCGATCTCCTCCAGGTCTGCGCGGATCCCCCGGATCTTCACGGCGGTGTCGGTGCGGCCCCGGAATCCGAGCTGCCCGTCCGGCAGCCGCCGCACGCGATCCCCGGTGCGGAACACGCGCGCCCCGCGCCGATCCGGGTGGGGCGGGAAGCGCAGCGCCTCCTCGGCGGGGCGGCGGTGGTAGCCGAGGGCCAGCACCGGCCCGCCGATGTGAAGCTCCCCCTCTGCGCCCTCCGCCACGGGGCGGCCCTCCCCGTCCAGCACCAGCAATTCCGCCGAGGCGATGGCCGCGCCGATGGGCGGCGCCCCCTCCGGCAGCGGCGATCCGGGCGCGAAGACGGCGGCGGTCGCGTCGCCGGTGACCTCGGTGGTGCCGTACAGGTTGATCAGCGTCGGCCCCGGCAGCACCTCCCGGAACCGCCGGAGCAGCGGCAGGCTCAGCGCCTCCCCGCTGCTGATCCAGACGCGGACGCCCGCCAGCCGCTCAGCCGCCCCCGGCAGCCGCAGCAGCGCCGCCAGCAGCGAGGGGACGACCGTGAGCCGCGTCGCGCCGCCCGCCTGCAGCGCCCGCGCCATGCGGTCGAGGTCGGCCTGCTCCTCCGGCAGCACCACCAGCGTCGGCACCCCCCGGAGCAGCCCGGAGAAGATCTCCGGCCC
>JBEIQZ010000831.1:0-1691 GCA_040376255.1 Alphaproteobacteria bacterium | reverse complement strand
TCATCGCCGATCCGCACGTCTACGATCCGGCGGGGGAGAACGCCGCGCGCCTCACCGCCGCTGTGGACTGGATCAACGATGAGGCGCCCGATCTGGTGCTCGTCCTGGGCGACGTCGGCTGGGGGGACGGGCTGATCCCCGCGCGGGACATCCTGTCCGGGCTGCGCGCCCCGTGGGTGCCGATCAACGGCGACAACGAGATCCAGAACGGCGACAACGACGCCAACTATGACGCGGCCTACCTGGAGATATACGACGATCTCGCCGTGACGCTGGAAGACTGGCGCCGCGCCGGTACGCCGGTCACCGATCCGGTCACCGGGCAGCAGGTGTGGCTGCAGAACGTCGCCTTCACCCACCGTGGCGTCCGCTTCGTCGGGCTCGACTGGGCCAGCCGCGTGATCGATCCCCTGCTCGGCGAGGTCGGCGACCTCCACGACTTCCCCGGCGGGACCCTCGCGTGGCTGGAGGCGGCGCTGGCTGCGGGCGCCGACGCGCCGCCGGAGGGGATCGTGCTGTTCTCCCACATCCCGATGCACCTCGTCGGCTTCACTGCAGCGGACAACGACCGGCTCCAGGCGGTGATCCGGCCCTCCGGCGGGCAGGTGTGGGCCGATCTCGCCGGCCACTACCACGTCGATGCCAGAGAGACCGCGCCCGCAGGCTATGAGGTCATCGTCACAGACGCTGCCTGGGACGACGCGATCAGCGTCCGGATAGTGGATGTGCGTGGCGACGACCGGGGGTTTCTCTATACCGATCAGATCGGGATCGTGCCGTTCTGAAGTGCGGGCCGCGCCTCAGCCCGCCGCGCCTCAACCCTGAGGCCGCCCGCCGAGCGGGAACATCTGCGTCTGCACCTGGATCAGAATGTACGGATCTGCCGCGCCCGGGCGGTCGCTCCCGTCGGCCTGCCCGCTCTCTGCGCCGTGGTGATCGACGAGGTTGGCGATCTCGATGACGAACCGCTGGATCTCGGACTTGATCCTGGGAAGCAGCGACGCCGGCACCGCGAGGGTGGTCGCCGCCATGTGGCGCTCCCGGTGGGGGATGCGGTCGATGGCCTCCTTCGCGAGGTCGATCATGCCCCGGTGGTACTGCACCACGGCGGCGCCCTCGACCTCCAGCGGCGTCTCCAGGCGGGTCGGCGTGCTGTCGTCGAGCATCCGCAGGCGGCGCAGCTTCTCCAGGGCGGAGACGATCTCCTCCTCAGGCACAGGGAAGCGCAATTGCGCCCGGATCCAGGCTGAATCCTCCCGGAAGTCCGGCATGCTCTCCATCTCCCGGATCGCGACGTAGTACCAGCGGCTCATGTACTCCAGGCGCCGGGTCTGGAGAGCGCCCGCCTTCTCAAATGCAGGATCCGCGAAAATCTTAGCCAGGATCTCCGTGCGCGTGTGCCAGTCGGGGGCCTTCTTCAGCCGGATGAGCCGCCGGAAGAAGGCGTCCGCCTCAGGAGACAGCTCCATCCCGCTGATCAGCCGATCCAGCGACTCGCCCTCCGGAACCCGCTCCCCCTTCAGGATGTTCGTGAGGTAGCCGAGGGAGAGGCCGGTCCTGGCTTTGAAGGCGCGGTGGCTGAAACCCGGCGTCTCCCGCTGCTTCCACTCGTACCAGTGGGTGAAGAACTGATGGTGATCCAGATACTCGAATACGGAGGGTGGGTGCATCCCCCCAGATATCACAGGATC
>JBEIQZ010000613.1:0-3398 GCA_040376255.1 Alphaproteobacteria bacterium | reverse complement strand
GCAGCACCGCCGCGCCCTCCCCGCCCGCGACGGCGCCCCCGATCTGGCCGGGCTCCTCGGCCTCCTCGACGACCTCCACCGGCGCGATCCGAGCCAGCAGCGCGCCCGGCTCTCTCCGGACGACGACGTGCCGGTGGAGGCGCTGCTGCAGGTGATGGACGCGGTGCGGGGGCCTGAGGACGCGCCGATGTTCCCGAAGATCATCCTCGGGGGCGGGTGATGCCCCGGCTGTTCCGCGCAGGATCAGGCGACCCGAAGGCGGGCGATCCGGGCGGCCTCGACGTCGGCGCGCTCGCGCCGATGGTCGACATGATGACGCTGCTGCTCGTGTTCCTGCTCCGCACCTGGTCGCAGGACGCCGCCCCGGCGGCAGAGGCCGGGTTCGAGCTGGTCGGCACCCGCGCCGGGGCGCCGCGCCGGGCGGGCGGGACGGAGGTGATGATCACGCAGGAGGCGGTGTGGCTCGACGGGGTGCGCGTCACCGCGATCCGGTCGCCTGACGGCGGCCCCGACGCAGACGACCTCATCCGCCCGCTCTATGATCGCCTGCTCCCGATCCGCGACAAGGGGGTGATCGCCGTCTACGCCGACCGGCGGCTGCCCTGCGGGGCGCTGCGGCGCGTGCTCCAGACAGCGCGGGCCGCCGGGTTTGAGGAGCTGAGCATCGTGGCCGCCTCAGAGGCGGGGCTGTAGCCCGGAGGCAGGGCTGCCGCCCAAAAGAGAGCCCCCGCCGATCCGGTGAGATCAGCGGGGGCGTCAAGGCCGGAGGCCGGAGAGACTAGTGGAGGGAGGAGCCGCCCTTCTTGTCGTCGCCCTTCTTGCCGTCGCCCTTGCCGTCGCCCTTGCCGTCGCTCTTGCCGTCACCCTTGTCGTTGCCGGGGCGGAGGCTGGTGGGGCCGGTGGGGACCGGGGAGGTGCGGACGGGCTCGGTCTTGACCGGGGTCGCGACCGGGGTCGCGGCCGGGGTCGCGGTCGGGTTCATCGGACCGGCGCCGGCGGCGGCGGCGCAGGCGGGCGGGATGACCATGGCGGCGCAGGTGGCCTCCAGGGAGGCCTTCGCCGTCGGGTTGGAGGCGGCGGTCTTCCAGGACTCGCGGGTGGTGTTCAGGCCGGACTCGATGGCCGGGCGGGCCACCGCGTCGAGCTTGCCGACGCAGGCGCTCAGGTCGCTGATGTACTTGTCGCAGGCGGGGACGCCGATCTCGCCGGGGGCCGGGGCCGGGGTCGCCGGGGGGGCCTCAACGGTCGCCACCGGGGTCGGGGGGGCCTCAGGGGTCGGCGGGGGCGGG
The DNA here is from genome assembly GCA_040376255.1 of Alphaproteobacteria bacterium. Classification (GTDB taxonomy): domain Bacteria; phylum Myxococcota_A; class UBA796; order UBA796; family SXON01; genus JBEIQZ01. The sequence continues at coordinate 2,109 of JBEIQZ010000613.1, read as the reverse complement.
GGCGGAGGGGTCTCGGAGCCGCCGGTGCAGGCGAGGGCGAAGGCCAGGCTCAGGCCTGCGAAGGAGAGGAGAGAGATGCGCTTCATAAGGGACCTCAGGAAAAGCGTTGCGAGGGTAGCTCATAGACCGGACAATTGCAAGGGGGGAGCATCACGTCTGGCACCAAATCCGCCGTTCAAGGCGAAAGAATCATCACAGTGACGCCCGTCCCGTCGTCGAAGTGCCGTTCATCGCTGATGAGCGGCCCGAAGGTCTCCCGGAGGAGCCGGAGCCCTTCCGGAGCGTAGATCTCCTCATCGACCAGCAGGAAGCGTAACCCGTCCGTCACCCATGCGCGCGCCGTCTCCTGCCGTCGCGCCGGCTCCATCGTCGCGGAGGGCGGGATCGGGTTGCCGATGGTCTGCGGCAGCGTGAGATCGTCGAGGTCGCGGAGCAGGGTCTGGTACGCGGCGCTGCGCGCCCGGCGCGGGACCATCGTGAGCAGCCCCACCGGGCTGTTGACAGCGCCGCGCTCCGCGCACACCTGGAGCCAGAGCTCCGCCGACGAGGTGAGATCCTGGCTGAGCGAGGCGAACACCGGCAGTTCGTCGCGCTGCTGGAGGCGGCGGGCGGCCCGGACGCGCGGCAGGATGAGGATGTGGCCGGACGCCGGGTGGTCGGCGATGAAGCGGGTCGACGCGGGCATCTCCAGCTCGATGCGCGGCAGGACCTGCGGATAGCCCGTCTTCCACGCCGACACCGCGACCAGCCCGATCCCCAGCGCCGGGCCGATCCACCCCGACCACCGCCCCGCTCCTCCCACCGACCCCGCCGCACCCCCGGCCCCCCCCGCACCCCACGCCGCCCCCACCGCCCGCACCGACGCCAGCCCCGCCTCCGCCGCCAGCGCGAGGCAGAGCGCCGCCGGGACGAGCCAGCGGCGCAAAAACCGGACGACCGGGATCGGGTGATCGTGCGAAAAAGAGGCCCACCCGTCCACCACCGCCCCCGCCCACCCGCCGAGCGCCTGCGCCGCCACCGCCGCGTTCCCGCGATCCGGCCCGAGCGACAGCAGCACGCAGAGCGCCGCCACCGCCACCCACGGCAGCGCCCGCCGCAGCGACGCCAGCCCCAGCAGCGGCCCCCCGATCAGCAGCGGCAGCGGCACGAACGTCGGCGCGAGCGTCCAGTCCCACGGCTCCCGCAATTTCCCCTGCTCCCACTGGAGCCACGTCGCGAGCCGCACCGCGTTGTTGCTCAGATCCGAAGGCGGCGCCGAAGAGACCGGCAGCCCGTAGTACAGCCCGTAGCAGATCCCCGCCCCCGCCCCGCTCACCAGCACCAGCGGCACCCCCACCCGCACCGCCAGCCCCCGCAGGTGCCGCAGCGGCGCCGGGTGCTGCATCACCCCCGCCCCCGCCTCCCCGATGATCGGCACCAGCAGCGGCAGCACAAAGATCGCGTGGTAGGGGCTGTCCAGCGCCACCACCGTCGCCATCCCCCCCGCCGCCGCCGCCCAGCCCGCCGATCCCTCCCGCACCGCCCGCAGCAGCAGCAGCAGCAGCACCGGCACCGACCAGAACGCCACGTTCTCCGCCGTCCCGTCCGTCATCGCCATCCACAGCATCGGCTGGCTGATCATCGCGCACCCCGCGATCCACCCCGCCTCCTCCGACTCCAGCCACTCCTGCGCCAGCCGCGCCGCCGCGCACCCCGACGCCCACAGCAGCCCCATCACCCACAGGCTCCACGCCAGCGGCGCCCCCAGCGCCCACACCAGCGGCGCCCCGATCAGGCTCGACGCGAACGGCAGCACCAGCAGCTTGCTCCCCTCAGGGAACCCCACCCGATCCGTCCAGAACGGCACCGGCAGCCCCCGCGCCTGCTGATCCAGCCCCCAGACCCCACGGATCACGTCCGACTGCGGCGCCCCCAGGATGCCGCCGCCCCACACCCACTGCGCGTGCAGCAGCACAACCACCACAAGCAAAAAACTATAAATCCTCATTTTTTTGCGGGAGGAGGACCTCCCCCCGCACCGGCACGGGGCGTGGCCCGTGCCTCCCCCCCCGCGCCCAAGATGGCGCGCACGGCTGCCGCAAGCGGGCGCCCCCCCCCAGGGTGAAAGTG
>JBEIQZ010000823.1:0-1723 GCA_040376255.1 Alphaproteobacteria bacterium | reverse complement strand
CCAGCCCGTCCAGCCCTCGCGCCCGATGAGCGCTGCCAGCACCGCTGCTGCCGCCGCGTCCACCCACCACAGCGCCGGTACCAGCGTATAGACCGCCGCCCCCAGCAGCAGCACCCCGGACAGCTGGATGCAGGCCAGCGAGCAGGCAGCGTCCATCTCCAGCGTCCGGCTCCCCAGCGCCTGCGCTGCCGCCCGCTTGGCCTGCCAGAGGCCCCCCATGATGCTGAGGCTCACCGCGCTGATGAGCAGCGCGGGCAGGCTGCTGTCCGGGTGCGTCCCGGTAAGGATCTGCGCTGCCGCGCCGGTTGCCGTTCCGGCGGCCAGCAATACGAACAATCCGCTGATCCAGCGGACGGCGCGCCGCTCCTGCTGCCTCTGAGTCGCCGCGCAGCCGCGCGGGCGGGTCAGCTTCCAGTACACCACCGCCGCTGACCCTACCTCTACCCAGGAGTCCACGCCGAAGCCGAAGAGCGCCACCGACCCCTCGGTCACCCCGAAACCCATCGCCAGCGCGCCCTCGACGAGGTTCCACCCGATGGTGAGGCGCGCCAGCCACAGCGCACGGGAACTCCACGCCTCTGCGATGCTCATCGCGCCCATGCCGGCCCCCCCCGCAGCAGCGCCGTCACCGCCTGCTGGAGCGCGACGTCGGGCGCCATCCGGTAGTAGACCGTCCGCCCCTCCCGCCGCTGCGCCACCATCCCCGAGAGCCGCAGCATGCGGAGCTGATGGCTGGTCGCGGTCTCAGAGGCGCCAGCGACCGATGAGAGGTCACAGACGCACAGCGTCGGCGCGTCGCGATCTCCTGACGGGAGCAGCGCTGCCAGCAGACGCAGCCGCGTCGGGTTCGCCAGCATCGCCGCCACCTCTGAGGCTGCCAGCATCGCCGCCGTCCCTGGGAGCCTCGCCCGCGCCGCTTCGACCGCGTCTGTCTGGATGGTCGGAACCACGCAGTGGACGCCGCACCGATCGGCAGCATCGACCGGCGCATCGACATCGATAGTTGACATATCTGATGAGGTCATCATATATGCAGGGTATGGCATCTGTCCCGCCAGGTCAAGCGCATCTGCAGGGGTTCGCCTCCGCGCCTGCGCCCGCGCCCAGGCAACGACGGCGTTCTGTCAGGCGCGCTGACCCTGCCGGAGGCGGCTGGCGTGTCCTGCGGTTCATCACTGCCCGGCTCCGTGGCTGGCTCCGGGCAGCGGCCCTCGTCGCGGTCGCGCTGAACCTCGCTCCGCTGGCGGAGACGCTGGACGTGGTGGTTCATGCGGCGGCCGGGACTCAGGGGTCGGTCGAGGTTCACGGGTCGGGCGGGGCTCACAGCTCAGGTGAGGCGGGGATCTGCTCAGGGGACTGCCAGAGCGGCTGTGAGGATGCAGGGTGCCACGGGGATCTGCACCACTGCGGCTGTTGTGTACCGCAGCCGCGCGGTGCGCCCGCCTCTGGATGGCGGTTGAACCCGCCCGCAGCTTCCGGGACAGTGCAGCCGGAGCAGGCGAGCGGGCCGCCGCTGTGGGTGCCGCAGTTGATGAAGAAGCGACCGAGGAAGTGAGCGGCTGAGACGCTGCAACTTTTCACGCTCTCATCTCTCAAAATCTGGAAAATTGAATGTCACTGAGGCTCTCCCTGGCCGGGATGAGCGTCCTCACCGTGTCTGTGTACGCTTCCGCGCCGATCTCCGGCGGGGACGTGCTGACCGCTGAGGCCGCCGCCCGCGCTG
>JBEIQZ010000704.1:0-2517 GCA_040376255.1 Alphaproteobacteria bacterium | reverse complement strand
GCCCCGGCCTCATGGCCGCCCTCGGCATCAACAGCATCCCCGCCACCTTCCTCCTCGACGCGGACGGCAACATCCAGGAGTACATCCAGGGCTATGAGCCCCGGAACGACCGCCTGATCCGCTGGCTCGGAGAGGTCGGCGCCCGATGAGCCGCGAGGTGAACCTCAAATGAACAGAGAAGAGGCCAGGCTCACCCCCTTCCTCGCGCCGCTGCGGGCGGAGGTGATCGCGGCGGCGCGGCGCTGGCTCGACCTGCCCGACGCGATCGATGTCGCGCTGCTGCCGGGGGCGGGGCTGCGGCTCCGGCTGGGGTGGCCCGGCCGGTTCCGGCTGCCGGTGGAGATCGACCGGAGCGCGGAGCGGCGGCCGGGGGCGCTCACCGGGCGCGGGGCGAGGATCACCCTCGGCAGGCCAGAGGGCGGGGAACAGGCCGGACAACAGGCCGGACAGCACAGACCGACCGATCCCGCGCTCGCCGCCCTCGTGGCGCGCATGGAGCGCCGGATCGACAGCGACCCCGCCGCGCTCTGGGCGGCGTGGGAGGCCTGCCGCCCCTTCGCCGGGCTCGATGACCGCAGCTTCCGCCGCCTCGGCCCGTCCACCGAGGGGCTGCTCGGCCAATTGCGGACGGGCTTCCGGTGCAGCCAGGACTGCGGCTTCTGCTGGCAGGATCGCCGCTGGCCGGAGGCGCCGGAGGGCTGGATCGACCGGTGGCTGGAGCAGATGCTCGAACCGCCCGCCGCCCGCGTGATCACCTTCACCGGCGGAGAGCCCACCCTCCACCCCGCGCTGCCCCGCTGGATCGCCCGCGCCCGCGCCGGGGGCGCCGCTGTCAGCGTCCAGACCAACGCGCTGCGCCTCCGGCACCCCGCCTACGTTGAAACACTTGTACAAGCAGGCTTGAGCCACCTGCTCGTCTCGCTCCACAGCCACGACCCCGCCACCTCCGACCGCCTCACCCGCGCCCCCGGCACCTGGAAGCACACCGTCGCCGGGATCTGCGCCGCGCTCCGGGCCGGGCTGCAGGTGGCGCTGAACCTCGTCGTCACCCGCGACAACCTCGCGCAGCTCCCGGACTATTCAAGGTTCGTCATGGACACCTTCGTCCGCCCCTTCCCTGACAACCCGGTGCGCGTCCAGAACTTCTCCCACCCCGCAGCCGCCTGGGAGGCCGGGCAGACCGACATCCTGCCGCTGGACGAGGCGCGCGGGCCGCTCACTGAGGCGATCCGGGTGCTGTACGGCCACATGGAGATCCACGCCGCCGGTTCCTGCGGGGTCCCGCCCTGCCTGCTGCGCGATCTGCCGGAGGATCTGCAGCGCGACCGGTCGATGGCCGACGCGGGCGATCTGTCGGCGCGGATCTACGGGGCGGCCTGCGGCGGCTGCTCAGCGCGGGATCGCTGCCCGGGGCTGCGGCGGGAGTACCTGGAGCGGTTCGGGGAGCGCGGGGTTCAGGCGCTCTGATCCAGCCCCGCCAGCACCTCCAGCACCTCGCGCTCCTCCAGCAGCCGGCTCGTCGACTTGGCCTTCTCGCGGATCGCCGTGACGCGGGCCGGGGTGGCCTCGATGCCGCGCTGCTTCAGCCAGAACAGGATGTTGCTGTCCCCGGCCATGTGGCCGATCTCGATGACCTGGTGGCGGCCGAACCACCCGGCGGGGACGCCGGAGTAGACGCGGTCGGCCAGCCAGTCGGCGCCCTTGTTGATGGCCTTGATGATGGCGGCGGCGTGGACGCCGGTGCCGGTGCGGAAGGCGTCGCGCCCGAACACCGGGTAGCTGACGGGGACGGGGACCTCGCAGGCGGCGGAGACGAGGTCGACCAGCTCGGCCAGCCGCGACAGATCGCCGTCCCAGGCGCCGCGCAGCTTCAGGTTGACGAGGAGCTGATCGAGCGAGGTGTTGCCGACGCGCTCCCCCACGCCGAGGACGCAGCCGTGGACGCGATCCGCGCCCGCGTCGATGGCGGCCATCGCGTTGTAGAGGCCGAGGCCCCGGTCGTTGTGGCCGTGCCAGTCGACGCGCACCGGGCGGCCGACGCCCCGGATCAGGTCGCGGGTGAAGCGGATCAGGTTCCAGACGCCCTCAGGGGTGGCGTGGCCGCAGGTGTCGCAGAGGCAGAGCGCGTCGGCGCCCTCCTCGATGGCGGCGGTGAACAGGCGGCGCAGCGTCACCGGGTGGGAGCGGACGGTGTCTTCGGTGACGAAGGTGCAGGGCAGCCCGGCCTGCTTCGACATGCGGACGGCGGCGCGGGCGCGCTGTTCGAGCAGGTCGTCGTCCCAGCCCTCGGCGTAGAGCCGGATGGGCGAGGTGCCGAGGAAGGTCATCACCTCCAGCGGGACGCCGGTCTTCTCCGCGATCTGGATGATGGGCCGGATGTCGTTCTCGTGGGTGCGGGCGGCGCAGCCGGCCCGGATGTCGAGCCTCTCGTCGCGGATCTGCTCGGCCAGCAGCGTGACATCGGCGACCGCGCGCGGCCCGGCGCCGGGCAGGCCGATGTTCGTCGAGTGGACGCCG
>JBEIQZ010000412.1:0-5709 GCA_040376255.1 Alphaproteobacteria bacterium | reverse complement strand
TCCCCCCGCGCCAAAGATGGCGCGACGGCTGGCCCGTGCCGGGGGTGAATGAGGGGGACGATAATATCTGTAGCGACGACTCTTTATTGGTTTTACGTCCCCCCCATCCACCGGGCCAGCCGGGACGAGTCAGGGAAATGGGTCGTGCAAGAGGTTCGGAAAAAATGATGCGGGCGCGGCGCTCCGGCGACTCGATGCACGGGGGGCTGGACGGGGCGCGGTTCGCGCTCAGGATGGCGCTGCTCACCGCGCAGGAGGGCGCGCAGCAGGTCGTGCCACCTTCCCCGCACAGCAGAACCTGAGGCACCTCGCCCTCCCGCCACCGGGGGGCGAACCCCGAACCTCCCGGTTGCGTCCGGCGCCCCATGAGCGGATTGGCCGGATTGTCTCGCTCCGAGATTTTGAAAGAGGCAAACATGCCAGATTTACCCCTTTCCGGCATCTTTCAAGCGGCAAAACGACAGGACTGCCTCTCTCCGGGGTTTTGAAAGAGACAAAACGCGCCAGACTTACCCATTCCCGGCATTTTCAAGCGGCAAAACCGATCCACAGCGCCCGTCGAAGCTCACAGCGCCTCCACCCCGGAACAGGGAGAAGCGACATCGGGCCGCGCCACCACGATCAGGCGCACGCAGATATGCCCGGAGGCGCGCCACCCTGATGCCCAGCGCCCTTCCACCCTGATGCCCAGCGCCCTTAAGGATAGGCAGGAGATGTGACGTTGAACAAAGCGCAGCGGCGTTCAACGTCACATCTCCTGCCTATCCAATATCCTAACCCACTCTAATCAACATAAAATACGCCCCGATGGGTTTTATGCCTTTGCGCGCCTCCCCGATGATCACGTCCCGCGCCACCCGGCGGCACCAGTCCTGCGTCCCGCCGTAGACGAGGGTGGAGAGGCCGCTGTCGTTGCGGGCGAGCGGCGGGAACTCGGCGGGGACGTCCGCCGGGTGCCGCACGTAGTCGATCACCGACTCCCGATCCTTCTGGAACATCGTGAAGTGGCCCGGCCCGGTGAACCAGGCCATCGCCTGGTGGTTGTAGCCCTGCACCTCGCCCTTCCGGAGCATGAACCGCTTCTGGAAGCGGTTGAACGCCAGGAGCGAGTTCATCCCCTCGTGGATGATCACCTCATTCTCCGCGCCGTGGAAGTGCGGGATGTCCAGCGCGGTGCCGTCCGAGAGCTTCCAGACCGCGATCAGCTCGGCGCGGCCGAGCCCGTGCATCCAGTTGACCCGCGCCTCGGAGGTGGCGGCGTCGAGGGCGGCGGCGAGCGGCGCGAGCGAGGGGACTTTTGACGGGAGCGGGATCATGTGCTGCTCTCAGAGGTGGGAGGGGGAGCGGGCGGAGCGGGCGGGGCGGGCGGCTTGCGCTCATTGAGGATGCGCTCGACCTCGGGGTGGAGCTGGTAGAGCGTGATGAGCGTGCCGAACGTATTCTTCCACTGGCGCACCCGCTCCCGGCTCACGCCGAATTCTTCGGCCACCGCCTGCCCGCTCTCTGCGGTGCTCATCGCCTCCAGCAGCCGCCGGAACCGCGAACGCCCGTAGGTCTTTATGAAATTCCGCGCGACCCGCTCCCGGCTCCGGCTCGTCGGATCTCCCATGTCGACCTCCTCATGTTGTCCAGACTACCATTGTCCATTGACATGTCAAGGATCACCCGTGGACCCTCCACACCTCCGCCGGTTCTCCGTCCGCGCCGAGCCGCTCCAGCCACGCCTGCTGGTTGTCCTGCAGCGTGTCGCCCGGCCCCTTGATCTCCGCGAGGAACGCCCGATCCGGCAGCCGTCCCGGCAGCAGCCCCGGCAGCCGCTCGCCCGCCGACAGCACCAGCAGATCGGGCAGCCCCGCCGCCGCGCCCCAGCCCTCCCGCGCCAGCCGCCCCAGCACCGCCGCGACCAGCCCCCCCGGCAGCCGCCCCGCCGCCGACAGCACGCGCGCCACCGGCCCGGCGAGGTTCAGCCCGGCGAGCAGCTCCCCCTGCCAGCCCGCCACGAGCCCCGCGAGCGATCCCTCCTGCCCGCCCGCCCGGATCGCGGCCAGCCGCGCGTCCACCTCCGCCCGCCGCGCCGCGTAGAACGCCGGCGTCCCCAGATCGAGCGGCCCGGTCAGCAGCGGCGCGGGCAGCGCCCCCGGCACCGGCAGCCAGTACAGATCGCGGAGGCACAGCGCGAACAGCGCCGTCCACAGCCGCCCCTCGACGTGCCAGGCCGCCACCCCCGCCTCCGCCAGCCACGCCACCACCGCCTCCTCCACCGCGCGGCTCCGCCCGCCGACCTCCCAGCCCGGCCGCCCCTGCACCCGCGCCCCCGCCCGCAATTGCAGACGCCGCTCGGTGATCACCGGCGCAGGCGCAGGCGCCAGCCCCCGCCCCAGCCGCTTCCCGATCCGCCGCCCGATCCGCTCCAGCGCGATCCGCTGCGCCCCTGAGAGGGTCGCCGTATCCGCCCCCCGCGCCGTCCCCGCCCGAACCAAAGCCCACGCCGCCTCCAGATCGCCCGCCTGCTCGTGCGCCCGCGCCAATTCCGGCAGCAGCGGCGCGCCCGCCCGCACCAGCCCCGCCAGCAATCCCCGATCCGCCCCGCTCCCCGCCCTGCCCGCTGCGCTCCCCTCCTCCGCCTTCGCCTCTGCGAGCGCCGCCTCCACCGCCCGCTCCCAGCAGCGCCGCCCGCTCCCCCACTGCCCGTCCGGCCCCGGCGGCGGCCCCGCCAGCGCCGCCGCCCGCGCCTCCCCCGGCGCCCACTCCCCCGCCGCCGAGCGCTCGTCCAGCAGCAGCGCCCGCCGATCCAGGAACCGCCCCGCCCCGCCGGTCAGCGCATACTCAGCGAACGCCAGCCGCCCCGTCCGCTGCAGCAGCAGCATCGACCGGTCGACCCAGCCGCGCTGAAAAAACAGGCGCTCCGCCCGCCGGATCAGCCCCCGGTGGCGCGCCCACACCACCGGCTCCGCCAGCCAGCGCAGCCCCTTCAGCCGCCGCTCCAATTCCTCCCGGCCCGCCCGCCGCCCGCCGCCCCGATCTCTGGCATGCTGTTCGCAGATGTCGCGCAATTCCTCCACCGTGAAGCAGCCGATCACCCACGCCTCCGGCACCTGCCGCAGCACGAGCCCCGCCGCGTCCAATTCCTGCACCGCCGCCGCCGTGTCCATCGCGTAGGGGAGCCGCGACAGCCGGAACCCCGCCCCCGCCCGCATCGTCAGCCGCGCGTACAATTCCAGCGCCGCGCCCTCCAGTCCGCGCACCCGCTCCAGCACCGCCCGCTCCCCTGCCGTCAGCAGCCAGCCCCACCGATCCAGCGCACCGCCCACCACCATCTGCAGATCCGCCCCCGGCCACGGGGAGGCGGGGACGCGCGCCTGTCCGGCGTGACTCTGTTCTGATACACTCCCGCCCGACACACCGCCTGCAGATCCGGAGACCCCATGCCCCCCCGCCGCACCAAGATCGTCGCCACCCTCGGCCCCGCCTCCCGCGAGCTGGATCAGATCCAGGCGCTGCTCCTCGCCGGGGTCGACGTCTGCCGGATCAACTGCTCTCATGCCAGCCACGACGGCATCCGGGAGGCCGTCGCCCGCATCCGGCGCGCCGCCTCGATCCTGGATCGCCCGGTCGGCATCCTGCTCGACCTCCAGGGGCCGAAGATCCGCACCAGCAAGGTCGTTGCCCCCCTGCCGCTCCAGCGCGGCGACATCCTCACCGTCCGTATGGACGACACCATCATCGGCAGCGGCCTGATCATCGGCACAACGTACACCCGGATGGCCCAGGACGTGAAGCCCGGCGACATGGTGCTGTTCGCGGACGGCGCGCTCTCCGGGCAGGTCTCAGCGGTGCGCCGGGAGATCAACCCCGCCGAGGTCGATATCCGCATCGAGGACGCCGGAGAGCTCGGCTCCCACAAGGGCATCAACCTCCCCGGCGTCGCCACCTCCGTCCCCTCCCTCACCGAGAAGGACATCGCCGATCTGGAGGTCGGCGTGCGCGCCGGGGTCGACTTCGTCGCCCTCTCCTTCGTGCGCGAGGGCGCCGACGTCATCAAGCTCCGCAGCCACCTGCGCCGCCTCGGCGTCCCCGACCTCCCCGTCGTCGCCAAGATCGAGAAGCCCCAGGCCGTCGCCAACATCCAGGAGATCCTCCCGCTCGTCGAAGGCATCATGGTCGCGCGCGGCGATCTCGGCGTCGAGGTGAACCTGGAAAAAGTCCCCGTCATCCAGAAGGATCTGATCGCCGCCGCCAACCAGGCCGGCGTCCTCGTCATCACCGCCACCCAGATGCTCGACTCCATGGAGCGCAACCCCCGCCCCACCCGCGCCGAGACCACCGACGTCGCCAACGCCATCCTCGACGGCACCGACGCCATCATGCTCTCCGGCGAGACCGCCTCCGGCAAGTACCCCATCCGCTCCGTCGAGACGATGGATCGCATCGCCCGCGAGGTCGAGAGCAGCCGCTGGATGCGCCCCCCCGAGGACGAGGTCTCCGTCCTCGCCGGCCCCGCCCAGACCGTCGTGCGCTCCGCCTGCCACGCCGTCCGCGACATCCGGCGCTCCCTCGTCGTCTTCACCTGGTCAGGCTCCACCGCCGTCCTCGCCTCCAAGTTCCGCCCGCGCGGCCAGATCTTCGCCATGACCCCCAACCAGACCACCTACGACCGCCTCGCCCTCGCCTGGGGCGTCACCCCCGTCCTTGCCCCCACCGTCGCCTCCACCGACGAATTGCTGCTGCTCGGGGAGCAGATCCTTCTGTCAAAGGGGCTCGTCCAGAAAGGACAGGAGATCGTGGCGCTCGCGGGGAATACGCCGATGAAGGGGGCAACAAATACGATGAAAGTATACAATGTAGGGGTGGGATGACAGGACGGGCCTCTCCTGAAATCTGTGTAAGTGCCGAGAGCGGGCCGAACGGGTAGCCTCCTTCGGAGACCCGATGCCACGCACCAAACGCACCCCCGCTCCCCCCTCGCGCTTCTCTCCGGAGATGCTCGATGACATCCTCAAGACTCACAACACCCAGGAAGCCATCTTTGGCTCCAATGGGATCGTCAAGGATCTCATCCGCGCCCTCGCTGAACGCGCCCTCCAAACCGAACTCTCCCACCATCTCGGATACCAGAAGCACGCGCCAGATGGTAAAAACTCCGGCAACTCTCGCAACGGCGCTTCTCCCAAGACCCTCCGCACCGAGCAGGGTGAGCTTGAACTCAAGATCCCCCGCGATCGAAATGGGACCTTTGAACCTCTTCTGGTTCCCAAACACGCCAGGCGCCTCCCCGGTTTCGATGAGAAGGTTCTCTCTCTCTTCCTCGCTGGACTCACCGAGGGACAGATCCGCAATGAGGTCGTCGACCTCTACGGAACCGACGTCTCTCTCGAACTCATCTCTGAAGTCACAGATGCCCTCCTCGACGAACTCGACGCCTGGCAGAACCGTCCCCTGGAGCGCCTCTATTGCGTCGTCTGGGTGGATGCGCTGGTGGTCAAGATCCGGCACCAGCACGTGGTCCAGAACCGGACGGTCTACGTCGCGCTGGGCCTGAAGCCGGATGGCCACAAGGAGCTGCTGGGGATGTGGGTAGATTCGGCGGAAGGGGCAAAGTTCTGGCTGAATGTGCTGAATCAGCTGCGGCAGAGTGGAGTGCAGGACATCCTGATCGGCTGCATGGACGGGCTGAAAGGCTTCACCGAGGCGTGGCGAGCGACGTACCCC
>JBEIQZ010000386.1:0-6018 GCA_040376255.1 Alphaproteobacteria bacterium | reverse complement strand
GAATGGTGTCTGGCGACGCGCAACCGCGCAATTCAAAACTTAGATTAATGAATGCGCTTAAGCGCTGACGATACTGTGGACGCTCCTCCGGCCTTATGAGTTTTTTGCGGATCGGCGACCGGGCGGCGGGCGCGATCAAGAGCGGCGGGACGACGCGCCGGGCGGCGAAGATGGTCTGTCTGGACATGGATCACCCGGACGTGGAGAAGTTCATCCAGTGGAAGGTGGTGGAGGAGCAGAAGGTGGCGGCGCTGGTCGCGGGGTCGCGGGCGATCCAGCGGGCGCTCAACGCGATGATGGCGGCCTGCGGGCGGGGTGAGGGCATCCCGGAGGGCGACGGGCGGCTCGATCCGAAGCAGAACCCGAAGCTGCGCGCGGCGATCCGGGGCGCGCGCGAGGCGGGCGTGCCGGACAGCTACGTGGTGCGCGCGATCCAGCTCGCGAAGCAGGGCTTCACGGCGATGGAGTTCTCGACCTACGACACCGACTGGGACGGCGAGGGCTACCAGACGGTCGCGGGCCAGAACTCCAACAACTCCGTCCGCATCCCCAACAGCTTCATGGACGCGGTGCTGCGGGACGAGGAGTGGCGGCTGACCCGGCGCACGGACGGGAAGGTGGCGAAGACGCTCCCGGCGCGGCGGCTGTGGGACGGGGTGGCGGAGGCGGCGTGGTCCTGCGCCGATCCGGGGGTGCAGTACGACACGACGATCAATGAGTGGCATACGTGTCCGGAGAATGGAAGGATTAACGCAAGTAATCCATGTGTAACAGGTGATACGCTCGTGGCGACCGCCGGGGGGTGGTCGCGGATCGATCAGATGCTGGAGGCGGACGCCCGGGTTGTCGGCGCGGACGGGGCGCTCCACGGGATCGGGCCTGCGTTCCCGACCGGGACGAAGCCGGTCTATCTGCTGCGGACAAAGATCGGGCTGGAGCTGAAGCTGACGGCAGATCATCGGGTGCTGACGGCCAACCGGGGCGATGTCCCGGCCTGTGAGCTGACGAAGGATGACCGCATCCGGCTGGGGCGGCCTGCGTTCGGGGCAGGTCGTCTCGACCAGCGCCTCACTGAGTTCATCGGGCTGCTGGCGGGGGACGGCTGCCTGATGGGCGAGCAGGAGGCGGCGATCCTCACCCTGTCGCCGGAGGAGGCGCCGGTGGCCGCGCACATCCAGGCGCAGCTCATGTCGTGGAAGCGTGAGCAGGCGGTGGATGGGCGCGGGATGCGGGAGATATCCGTGACTCAGCCGCAGGGGACGATCCGTCTCGGGACATCGAGCCGGTGCGTTGTCGATCCGGTCAAGCGTTTTGTCGTGGCGGATCAGGGCAGCGAGAACAAGCAGTTCACCGATGCGGTCTGGGGGCTGGATCGCGCCTCGGTGGCGGGCCTGCTGCGGGGGCTGTTCACAGCAGACGGGACAGTGGCAAACTATGGGGAGAAGTCCAGCTATATTTCGCTTGACAGCACATCGCTCACCCTGCTGCAGCAGACGCAATTGTTGCTGCTTGGCTTCGGGATCAAGGCGAAGATCTACCGGAACCGCCGCCCGCTCGGCACACAGACGGCGCTGCTGCCGGACGGCAAGGGGGGGCGCAAAGAGTACCCGGTCCAGCAGATGCACGCCCTCCGCATCTCGCGCGACTCGCGCCTGAGGTATGAAGAGGAGATCGGCTTTATCGAGGGGAGCGGGAAGCGCGATCAGCTCCGCCAGATGAACGCCTCCCGCGAGGCATACCGCGATCTCTTTGAGGATCGTGTGGAGGGCATCACCTTCATCGGGGATCAGCCGGTCTATGATCTGACCGAGCCGGAGACAAACCATTTCGTAGCGAATGGCTTGATTATTCATAATTGTTCCGAATATATGTTTATTGATGATACCGCCTGCAATCTCGCGTCCCTGAACCTTATGAAGTTCTATGACAGCGGCAGCGGCGATTTCGACATCGAAGGCTACCGCTACGCCATCCACCTGTGGACGGTGGTGCTGGAGGTGAGCGTCGGGATGGCGCAGTACCCGAGCCACCGGATCGCGGCGCTGTCGCACCGGTTCCGCACGCTGGGGCTGGGCTACGCGAACCTCGGCGCGCTGCTGATGGTGATGGGCGTCCCGTACGACTCGCCGGAGGGGCGGGCGATCTGCGGGGCGCTGACGGCGATCCTGACCGGCGAGGCCTACGCGCAGTCGGCCCGGATGGCGGCGGAGCGCGGGCCGTTCGCGGGCTACGCATCGAACCGCGATCACATGCTGCGGGTGATCCGCAACCACCGGCGCGCGGCGGTCAACGCGGCGGACTACGAGGGGCTGACGATCCGGCCGGTGGGGCTGGTGGACGCGAAGTGTCCGGCGGCGATGCTGAAAGCGGCGCGGGCGGCGTGGGATGCGGCGCTCTCGCTCGGGGAGCGGCACGGGTACAGAAATGCACAGGTAAGTGTAATCGCCCCGACTGGAACTATAGGTTTAATAATGGACTGTGACACAACCGGTGTTGAACCTGATTTTGCGCTCGTCAAGTTCAAGAAGCTCGCCGGTGGTGGATACTTCAAGATCGTCAACGAGTCCGTCACCCCCGCGCTCCAGCGCCTCGGCTACAGCGCGGCGGCCATCCAGGGGATCGTCGACTACGCGCGCGGGCGCGGCACGCTGAAGGGCGCGCCGGGCGTGAGCCTGGAGCGGCTGCGCGAGATCGGGTTCCCCGAGGACGCGCTGGCGAAGATCGAGCGGCAGCTCCCCGGCACCTTCGACATCAAGTTCCTGTTCAACCGCCACAGCCTCGGCGAGGCCTTCTGCCGCGACACGCTGAAGATCCCGGCGGAGGTGCTGGCCGATCCGGCGGGCGATCTGCTCCAGGCGCTCGGCTTCACCCGCGCCGAGATCGAGGCGGCCAACGCCTTCGCCTGCGGGACGATGACGCTGGAGGGCGCGCCGGGGCTGCTGGAGGCGCACCTGCCCGCCTTCGACTGCGCGAACCGCTGCGGGCGCACCGGGCGGCGCTTCATCTCGGCGGAGGCGCACGTGCGGATGATGGCGGCCTGCCAGCCGTTCATCTCGGGCGCAATTTCAAAGACGGTCAACCTGCCGAATGACGCGACGATCGAGGATATCCGCCAGATCTACATGCTCTCCTGGCGGCTCGGGGTCAAGGCTATCGCCCTCTACCGCGACGGCTCCAAGCTCTCCCAGCCGCTCTCGACCGGGCTGGCCGAGGATCTGTTCGCCAGCCTCGATGACGAGCTGCCCACCCGCGCCGTCCCCGACGCCGAGCGCGCCGTCGTCGTCGCTGAGCGCGTGCTGGTGCGCTACCTCGCCCGGCGCCGCCGCCTGCCGGATCGCCGCCGGGGCTACACCCAGAAGGCGGTGATCGGCGGCCACAAGGTCTTTTTGCGCACCGGCGAGTACGAGGACGGCAGCCTCGGCGAGATCTTCATCGACATGCACAAGGAGGGCGCCGCCTACCGGAGCCTGATGAACAGCTTCGCCATCGCCATCTCCATCGGCCTCCAGCACGGCGTCCCGCTGGAGAAGTTCGTCGAGCAGTTCCTGTTCACCCGGTTCGACCCGAACGGAATTGTCAAAGGCCACGACCGGATCAAGATGGCCACCTCCATCATCGACTACCTGTTCCGCGAGCTGGCGATCACCTACCTGGGCCGCAACGACCTCGCCCACATCTCCGAGGCCGACTCCTCCCACGACGCCCTCCACAGCAGCGAGACCGCCTGGGACGGCGAGGAGGAGTACCCCGCCGAGGCCGACAGCCTGAGCGGCTACGCCGCCGGAGCCAACGCACCCGCCGGAGCCGAGCACCACCTGAGCGGCGCCGGGGACAGCGCCGCCATCGGCAGCAGCGCCGGCAGCAGCGGCTATAGCGGCAGCGGCGCGAATGGCCACGCGAACGGCCACGCGAACGGACACGCGAACGGCCACGCCGGCAACGGCGCCGCGAAGGTGCGGATCGTGTCGGGCCGGGCCGCGCTCATCAAGGACGCGAGGGCGATGGGCTACGAGGGCGACGCCTGCCCGGAGTGCGGGGCGATGACGATGGTGCGGAACGGCACCTGCCTGAAGTGCATGAGCTGCGGGGCGACGAGCGGGTGCAGCTGAGATAGATCGCCCCGATGCCGCTCTCTCTTTTTTCTCTGCCCCTCCTCGCCCTGCTCACCGCCTGCGCCACCGATCCCGCCGTAAAAGCCACCTGCACTGATCTCCCCGACGAGCCGCTGATCGGGGCGGACATCGACGGCGCGGGCTGGACGGACGCCGCCGCCTGGGCTGAGGCCGGGACGGGCATCCAGATCACGACCGGCGCGGACAACGGCTGGCGGCTGACGCTGGTGGCCTATGTGGATGAGGAGGGCCGGGAGGCGGTGGCGGCGCTCGACGCGCTCCCGGCGGTGTTCGGGATGGGCGGGGAGGGCGGGAACGCGACGGTCTACCCGGACGGCGGCAGCTCGCTGTCGACGGGGCAGGGGGGCAGCGGGACGATCTCCATCGCGGAGCAGCGCGGCGACGATCTGGCGGGCTGCTTCGCGTTTGAGGCGATCTCCGCCGACGGGGAGGGCGTGAGCGTCACATCGGGGCGCTTCCTGGCGACCCCCTCGACGCTCTGAGCGGCGGGCCGATCCCTGCGCGCTGATCAGCCCTTCAGCGTCGCTGAGAACCCGACGCCGGTGACGGCCTTGATCATCTGCTCCGTGCCGACCTTGCCGCTGTCATAGACGACCTCGACCAGGCCGGTGGCGAGATCGACGGTGGCGCCGGTGACGCCGGGGAGGGCGGTGAGGGCGGCGTGTACCTTGTCGGCGCAGCTCCCGCAGTGCATGCCGGTGACGGCGAGGCGGGTGTGGGTGCCGTCGGAGGGGAGGGTGGCAGTGGTGGCGGCGGCGGGCATCGGGCAGCCCTTACCGCCTTCGGCGTGTTCGCCCTCACAGGCGAGGGCGGCGGCGGGGAGGAGCAGGGCGAGGGCGAGGACGGAGCGCAGCATGGTTCTCTCTCAGCAGGCGGCAACCTAACCTGTGCGCACAGGTGGGCTACCGGATCGGCGGGTACCGGGTGCGCGCGGAGCGCGGATTGTATACGGTATGGCAAGGAAGAAGACAGAATGCAGGCTTGGATCTGGCTGGGTCATCTCATATCTGTGGCATGGATGACGGGGCTGATCTGGCTCATCCAGATCGTCCACTACCCGCTCATGCGGGACGTCGCGCCGGAGCGGTTCCCGTCCTTCCACGCCGCCCACAGCGCGGGGATCACGCCGATCGTGATGGGGCCGATGCTGCTGGAGCTCGGGACGGCGGCGCTGCTGGTGGCGGACTGTCCGGCGTGGCTGCGGCCGTGGGAGGCGCGGGCGATGCTGGGGCTGTCGCTGGCGGTCTTCGCGGCGACGGCGCTGCTGAGCGTCCCGGCGCACGGCGCGCTGTCCGGCGGCTTCGATGCGGCGGCCCACGCGCGCCTCGTGCAGACGAACTGGGCGCGGACGGCCGCCTGGAGCCTCCACCTGCTGCTCTGCCTGCCGGCGGCGCGGCGGGCGGTGGGGGCGTGATCGGGGGGCTGCGCCGGCTGCGCGGGTGGCTGCGCGGGCGGGCGCCGGGCGCGGGTCCGGCGCCGGTCAGGGCGGGGCGGGCGGAGCCGGCCGCGTACCGGCCGGGCGATCCCGGGCTGATAGAGGTGCCGGAGCTGGAGGCGGGCGGGCTGGAGGAGGTGGCCCCCGGGGTCTTCCAGGGGCGGCTGCTGCCGGAGGAGTGGACGGGGCGGCTGCTGGAGGAAGTGAAGCGGTGGGAGGCGGCGCTGCTGCGGGGGGAGGTCAGGGAGGAGCCACCGAATTCGATGCACCGGTACGGCGCGCCGCTGGAGCGGCTGGGGCTGGCGGCGCTCGGGGATCGGCTGCTGGCGCGGGGGCTGGCGGCACGCATGGAGCTGGCGTTCCCGGGGACGGGGCCGCTGACGGAGAGCCACGCGTTCATCGTGCGCTACGGGGCCGGGGGCGATGACGGGCTGGATCTGCACGTGGATG
>JBEIQZ010000629.1:0-3241 GCA_040376255.1 Alphaproteobacteria bacterium | reverse complement strand
TAGGCGGTGGTCAGCAGGCAGAGCGACCAGTGCAGCGCCGCCCATCGGTCGTCGGCGGGGCGGTCGCGCAGCAGGTGGAGCGCCATCAGCGGCAGCCACGGATCGAGCAGGTAGTAGACATGCCCCTCCAGCACCGCCACCGTCGCCAGCGGCGCGAAGCCGAACGCCAGCCCGGCCAGCAGCGAGGCCGGGGGGGCGGCGTTGAGGTGCTCCCGCGCCAGCCGCTCCGCGCCCCACGCCGAGATCGGCGGCCCCAGCAGCACGAAGAGGTTTGTCAGCAGCAGCCCCGACGCCGCCCCCGGCAGGAAGATCCCGAGCAGCAGGCGGACCGGGAGCGCGATCAGCAGGAACAGGAAGGAGTCGAGCTGCACCAGCGGCTCCCCGTCCGGCCACATCGTCCGCCCGCACACGCCATCAAAAAAGTCCGGCGCCGCCCAGGAGAGCCAGGCCGCCGGGTACTGATCGAAGTGCAGCGCCATCAGCGTCTGTGCCGGGGAGAGCGCGAGCGGCCACGACCACACCGCCGAGAACAGCAGGAAGGCGGCGAAGACGGCGGCCGGGTGATCCAGCCGGGCGGTGAGCCGATCCCGCATCAGCCGGGCCGACGCAATTGGAGGCTTCCCCAGACCAGCAGCAGCAGCGCCCACGCCGTCGCCGCCATCAGCGGCAGCGCCTCGACCGCGTCGCTCATCCGGCCCGGACTCAGGCTGGCGCGGCGCCACGCCACCATCCGGCCCTGCGCGTTGTTCCGCAGCTCGAAGCCGACCTGCACCATCGGCTCCAGCCCGACGTGCAGCGTGCCGGTGTAGACCTCCTGCTCCTGCCCGCCCTGCCCGACGATCAGCCGGACGCCGAGGTACTGCGCCGGCGCGCCCTGGAGGCTGCCGGTGTAGACGCGGTCGCCCATCGCGTCGTTGGCGTCGCTGCCGTTGTCCTGCAGCAGGATCTCGGTGCTGAGCCCGTCCTGCTGCACCGTCGCCCGCACCGACTCCGGCACGATGTCCACGCTGGAGAGCGACAGCACCACCCGCTGCACCGTCGCCGGAGCGGCCTGCGCAGGCAGCCCGATCATTGCCGTGATCATTGCCGTGATCAGGCCCCTGATCATGCCCCTGATCAGGACTGTCCTCTGCTCGATCATCGGTGCGCCTCCGCCCAGGAGGGTTCTACCACGATCCGGCAGATCGGCTCTACCGGGCCGCGCATCCGGAGATCGAGGTCGGGGGAGACGGTGATCTCCAGGCTGCCGCCCTCCATCTCCACCGTGACCGGGGAGCGCGCCGCCCCGCTGGCGACGAAGGCGGCGGCCACCGCGCAGGCAGAGGAGCCGCTGGAGAGGGTGTGTCCGGCCCCGCGCTCCCAGATGCGGGCGCGGAGCCGGTGGCGATCCAGCACCTCCACAAACTGCACGTTCGTCCTGCCGGGGACTGAGCGTTCCAGCCGCGCGCCGATCTCCAACCAGTCCGCCGGGATGCCCCTGACGACCATGTGCGGGTTCCCCACTGAGACCCGATTAAAGGAGCGGCCGTCCAGGCTCTCCGGCGGCGCCACCGTGGCGCGACCCATCTCCACCTCGATGTCCAGCGGGCGCTCTGCGCTGAGGACGCGGCAGGCGACGCGGCCCCCGGCGGTCAGCACCGGGAATTCTGCGGGCGCCTGCCCGACGAGGCGGCACCACGCGGCGAAGATGCGGAGACCGTTCCCGCTCTTCTCCGCCTCGGAGCCGTCCGGGTTCCAGATGCGGAGGTGGCGCGTCCCGTCCGGCGTCGCGCCGGGTTCCAGGATGCCGTCGCTGCCGATCCCCCGGTTGCGGTCGCAGATCGCGCGGATCAGGGCGGGCGTCAGCGGGCCGCCCTCCTCCAGCACGAGGTAGTCATTGCCGAGCCCGTGTGCGCGCCAGAATCGCATGCAGGGTTCTATCCTCGCCTGCAGCGGGGCGCCGCCGGGCTGTTGACGGTCGGCTCTTGACAGGCGGGTGGTTCAGGCTACCTTGACATGCGTTCAAGCGACAGCGCAGAAACAGCAGAATCGGGGCAGAGATCGGCGGAGGCAGGGATGGCACGGCCACTGGTTATCGTAGAGTCACCGGCAAAAGCCAAGACAATCGGGAAGTTTCTCGGCAGCTCCTACATGGTAGAGGCCAGCATCGGGCATGTCCGGGATCTGCCCAAGAGTGCAGCAGACATTCCTGCAGAGGCGCGCGGACAGCCGTGGTCCAGGCTCGGGGTCGATGTGGAGAACGGCTTCAAGCCGCTCTACGTCGTGCCACCGGAGAAGAAGGAGCAGGTCAGCCGCCTGAAGGCGCTGCTGAAGGAGGCCTCGATGGTCTTCCTGGCGACCGACGAGGATCGGGAGGGGGAGAGCATCTCCTGGCACCTGCTGGAGGTGCTGAAGCCGAAGGTGCCGGTGAAGCGGCTGGTGTTCCACGAGATCACGCTGGCCGCGATCCAGAAGGCGCTCGCCAACCCGCGCTCGCTGGATCAGAGCCTCGTGTCGGCGCAGGAGACGCGGCGCGTCGTGGATCGGCTGTTCGGCTACGAGGTAAGCCCGCTGCTGTGGAAGAAGATCGCGCCGAAGCTCTCGGCGGGGCGGGTGCAGTCGGTGGCGGTGCGGTTCATGGTGGAGCGGGAGCGCGCCCGGATGGCGTTCGTCCCGGCGACGTGGTTCGATCTGGAGGGCAAGTTCGACGTCCCGAACGGGCGCATCCAGGCGATGCTGGTGGACGTCAACGGGCGGCGCATCGCCACCGGCAAGGACTTCGATGAGGCGACCGGGCTGCTGATCAAAAAAGAATTGCTGCTCATCGACGAGGCGCTGGCGAAGCAGCTCGCCGCGCGCGCGAAGGGGCGCACCGGCGCGATCAGCAAGGTGGAGCAGAAGCCCTACCGCGAGCGGCCCTCCCCGCCGTTCACCACCAGCACGCTCCAGCAGGAGGCCAACCGCAAGCTGAAGTGGACGGCCAAGCGCTCCATGTCGGTCGCCCAGAAGCTCTATGAGAACGGCTGGATCACCTACATGCGCACTGACTCGGTGATCCTCTCCGATCAGGCGATCTCAGCCGCGCGCGGGCTGATCCTCAACAGCTACGGCCAGGACTACCTGCCCGCCCAGCCCCGCCACTACAAGAGCACCGCCAAGAACGCGCAGGAGGCCCACGAGGCCATCCGTCCGGCGGGCGAGGCGTTCCGCAGCATCGAGGAGGCCCGGAGCGAGCTGGACGGCGACGAGGCGCGCCTCTATG
>JBEIQZ010000534.1:0-4373 GCA_040376255.1 Alphaproteobacteria bacterium | reverse complement strand
GCCACCTTCTCCCAGAGGGAGAAGGGACGCTGCCACCCACCTCCGCTCACTGGCCACCCCCCGTGTCCCCGCTCTCATCCGTCGGGAGCGCCGGGATCCAGGCGCAGCTCGCGTCCTCCAGGCAGAGATCGTCGGAGATCTCAGTCCCGTCGGAGGCGAAGTAGGAGGCGATCTGCATGGTGGCGAAGGTGGCGATGTCGAACTCCTTCTGGGGCTCCGGGGTGGCGAAGCCGTGGGTGCCGGTGGGATCGACGTAGGGCAGGCGCAGCCCGCTGACGCCGGAGGAGGTGGGGACGGTGAGGCGCAGCGGCGCGAGGCTGGTGGCGCCGTAGCTGTCGAGGCCCTGATCGAGATCGTCGGCGTCGAACAGGCAGGAGGTGCCGTCAGCGCAGACATACGGGCCGAACTCTTCGAGGCCCTGGACGACGCGGTTGTCGATCAAAAAGCGGTCGATCGTCGTGTCGTAGCGCGGATCGACGGTGGAGTCGTCGAGCCAGCCCGCGCCGCGCGCGAGGGCGATGCCGGTGTTGATGCTGACGATGGAGTCGCCGGGGGTCGGCACCATCAGGATGTTGCGCGGCTTCCCATTGAGCGTGGCGAACGGCTCTTCGGTGAGCGCGCGGGCGTAGCCGATGGGATCGCCCGCCTCCAGGATCGCGGCGAACACGAACGCCACGCGCCGGAACTGCGGGGTGGCCCGGATGTAGCCCAGCCCCTCCGCCGCCGCGACCAGCGGCGACCCCGCCGGGTAGGTGACGCCCTGGAACAGCGTGTCGGCCGCCCAGTGATCGACCACCGCCACCGCCTCGCCCGCCGCCGTGTAGAACGTCAGGCGCAGCGGATCGCCCGCCACCGTCGGATCGTCGATCGGGTAGACGGCGCCCGGCACCGGCCCGGTCTCAGGGATTCCGCCCAATTGCCGCTTCTCCCACGCGCTCGCGGCGTCGGCGGCGATCCCGACCCGGAACGTCCCGTCCATCGGGACATAGCCCTCGCGCGCCGTGCCGTTGGCGAGGTTCTCGATGCGGAGCCGCCCGCCCGCCGGCCAGTCGGGGATCGTGGCGACCGGGATGGCGACCATGTCGGTCACCGAGTTGACCATCTGGACGACCTGGAGCGAGCCGTCCGCCTGCGGGTAGCCGAGGAAGATCGGGCTCATCAGCCGCCCGTGCATCGCCTCGACCGCCCCGCCGATCTGCGTGCGGAACGCCACGTCCAGCAGCCCGCCCCCCGGCACCACCGGCGCCCACGCCGTCACCTCGTCGGTGATCGCGGCGGCGACCGCCGTGTTGATCCCGCCCAGCGAGCCGCCGATCTGGTGGTAGCGCACGTCCGGCCCGCCGATGTCGGGGGTGCCGTCATTGTCCCAGTCACAGCTCACGCTCTCGGTGCCGTCGCTCCGCAGCATCGTGCCGGTGCCGCAGGCCATCAGGCTGTCGATGAACTGCGCGTGGTCGAGCGCCGCCTGCCGCACCATGTCGCGGGTGTGGAAGGAGTCGGCCGTCCACTGATCGCCGCCGGAGTTGGGGATGCCGTCGTTGTCGAGGTCGCGCTGGCGGCTGTCCTTCAGGTGGTTGTAGAACGGCAGCAGCCCGTTGGCGGTGAGCAGCGCGGTGATCAGCTCGTCCTCCTCCGGGTCGACCGTGGGGCCGTGGCCCGGATAGTCGAAGGCGCAGGCCGCGAAGCCCATCCGGGCGAAGGCCCAGGAGAAGCCGAGGAAGTCGAACCGCGATGATCCGTAGCCGTGCCCGAACGCCACCACCGGCGCGGGCTGCGGCACGTCCTTCGGCAGCACGCAGGTGAACACCACCCGCTCCCCCCGCGCCTGATACGTCCCGTTGAAGCCGTCCACCTGCCACCAGTCGTCCGAGTCGTCCGCCTCCGGCCACGGCAGCGGCGTCTGATCGGGCTCGCCCATGAAGTTGGGCGTGGTGAACGACCCGCCCACCACCACGTCCCCGAACGCCTCGTAGTTGCCGACCAGCGCCGCCGCGCTCTCCCCGTCGAACAGCCCCAGATCGGACAGCGTCCCGATCAGCAGCCCCACCGACAGCCGGTACGGGTCTTCGCCCGGCACCGCCTCCACCTCCAGCGCCTCGGTGACGCCCTCCGGGTACGCCGCGTCCAGCGACGCCAGCGGCCCCTCGCCCTTCAGCCCGCGCCGCGCATCGACGAGATCGCCGCTCACCCGCCCGGTGGTGAACGTCCACGCGAACGCCAGATCGTCGAGCGTCAGCCCCGCGTTCCTGAGCGCCTCCGGCAATACCGCGAGCGCCTCGCCCTGCCGGAGGTGGTGGACGTACTCCCACGGCGAGCGCACCGGCTCCCCGTCCGCCCCGATCAGCCGGTTCGTCAGCACCACCGCGTAGGTGCTCTCCTCGTGCAGCGGGCGCTGCGGGCGCACGATCAGCGTGTTGCTGGATTTTTCGTAGAAGGTCAGCAGATCGTCGCGGGGGTCGCCGCCCTCCGGCCAGACGTTCGGATGATCGAGGATGCCGTCGTTGTCGGTGTCCTCGCCCCAGTCCAGCACCCCGTTCCCGTTCGCGTCCTCCTCCACCGTGTCGAACACGACGCTGGGGCTCTCGCGGCGGCTGTCGTTGGGGAAGTAGCGGGCCGGATCGGGGACGTCCATCGGGTAGCGGCCCTGGCCCAGATCGAGCGGGGTGGGCTGCAGGTAGTCGGGCGCGGCGGGGTTGAGGTTGATCAGGAACACCGCGTCGTCCCCGAACTGTGCCGCCCCGATCTTCGCGTCCTGCGTGTGGCGCGCGGCGATGTTGTCAAGATCGAGCGGCGCCTCGAAGGCCACCGCGATGGGCGAGTAGATCCCGAAGCCGGTGAGCGTGTTGAGCTTCTCGCGGGCGTGGCGCTCCATCTCTGTCTTCGCCGCGATGGGGACGTTCAGCCGCAGGCCGGTCGGGCTGGTCGGGTCGGTGCGGGTGGCGAGGTCGTTGGGGAAGGGGATGTCCGGCAGCGGCTCCGCGTCCCAGTCGACCTTCACCAGCGGGCCGGTCCCGTCCGGGGTCAGCTTCAGCCCCTCAGGGTAGGGCGCGCAGGACAGCATGATCAGCAGCATGGAGGCTCCACAGTCTCAGGCGGGAGATCTATCATATCGGAGGGAGTGGAATCCGCGATCCACTCGCTGCTCATCCGACAAAAAATATTGGAAATCAAATAGTTTTCCACACTTCTCTGCCCGACCCATTTCCCTGCCTCCTCCCGGCTGGCCCGGTGGACGCAGAGGACGTAAAATCAAAAAAGTGCAAATCACAACGGATATTACCGTCCTCTGCGTTCACCAAGGGCAAGGGCCAGCCGAACGCGCCATCTTTGGCGCGGGGGGAGGCATAAGCGGCGTACGCCGCGCCATGCCGATGCGGGGGGTAACCCCCGCAAAGGGGAGTATCACTCGTACCGCACGCTGATGCTGTCCCGCCCCGCCGCCGCGCCGTTCAGATCCTCCGCTACCAGCGTGATCGGGTTGTCGCCCGGCTGGAGCGGCACCTCGACCTGCCAGGTGTCGCCCCCGATCCAGGTGACGGGCAGCGCGGCGCCGCCGAGCCGGATCGTCCGCACGTCGATCCAGCCGCTGCCCTCCAGGGTGACGGCGGGGGCGGCGGTGGTGAAGTCGGCGCCGCCGGAGGTGGTGATGGCGAAGGCGACCGGGGGGAAGCGGCCGGCCACGGCGTCGGCGGCGTCGGTGGCGACCCAGGCGGCCCGGTCGTCGATGAATTGGCAGTGCGCGGCGAAGTCCTGATCGGGGAGCAGCGCGCCGATCTGATCGCACCAGGGGCCGAGGTAGGCGGTGGTGTAGGCGCGGGAGATCAGGTCGTGGAGGTGCTGGTAGTAGCGCCGCTCGTTCGCCGGATCCTCCAGCAGCCGCGCCAGATCGCCGTTGCCGATCACCGCCATCTGCGCGCTGCCGAAGAAGTCGAGGTCGTGGGGGAAGTAGAGGACGCGCCCGTCCTCAGGCCGGACGTAGAGCCGGGCGTTGTGCCAGCTCCCGTCGCCGCCGTAGTTGTCGACGGCGCCCGCGAGCGTCGCCATCGCGAAGGCGCGGAGCCACTGGTCGATGTCGATCACCTCGCCCGCCTCGGCGAGGAAGTCGTCGCCGGAGAGGGCGAAGGTCTTGCCGAGCCGCATGATCGGGGCGTAGTCGTCGCGGTCGAGGTTGTTCTGGAGCATGAAGCTCCACCGCCAGTCCTCTTCGTCGTCGCCGAGGTCGGTGATGGAGGTGCCGGTCACCGCGTCGGGCTGGGGCAGCTTCCGCCCCTCCGCTGTGCCGTCGTCGGTGGTGAGCGGGTAGTACACCAGCTCATAGTCGTAGACCGGCCCGGCCCCGCCGTCCTCGAACTGGGCGTCGAGGAGGAGGCCGG
>JBEIQZ010000477.1:0-4863 GCA_040376255.1 Alphaproteobacteria bacterium | reverse complement strand
TCGATAGCATATTAACCCATCATGGCATTCCAAAGAAAAAGACCGATCAAATGGTGACTTCCATTCAGGCGGCATCGTCCCCGCATCTGCCTGAAGACGCCACCTCCCTCCGCGAGTGGTTGCGCCGCGTCCGCGCCGCTCTATCGGACACCGCTTCTGTACCCAGCGATCGCGCCACGACAAGCCAGGATCGGGGCGCGTAGGGTGGGGCGTCGGGGGTCGTACTGCGCCGGGGATGGCCTCCTGTTTTAACGGGGACGATCCAGCTCACGCCAGCCCCGGACATACGACCCGGGGTCCCCACCCGTCAACAGCCCCGACTCCGGGCGTTGCCTGCATCTACGACCGGTTGGAAGGTGGCGGAGTATCCGTGCGAAGGATGACCGCCTCCATGACACTGAGCGACAGATCCGCAACACCGGCAGCAGATCCGCCCCGCTCAGGATAGCCTGCGGCCCCGGAGGCTCCGATGCTGCGTCTGTCCTGGCTGACACTGGTGGTGGTGGGTTGCAACGGCGGCGGCGGCGGGGGGGGGCTGGTCGTCAAAAACCAGCCGCCGGAAGTGACGATCCTGCGCCCGGTGGACGGGACGATGTACGACCCGGCGGAGCCGCTGGAATTCTGCGCCAACGTTGACGACCCGAACGACCCGTTTGAAGATCTTGTGCTGACGCTCCAGAGCAGCGTAGACGGGCTGCTCTGGGAGACGGGGGACAGCGCGGCGGAGGCGTGCGAGGGCGGGAACTTCGGCGTATCGGTGACGCTCTCTGAGGGCGCGCACACGCTGTCGCTGGCGGCGGTGGATCTGATCGGCGGGGCGGGCGAGGATCAGGTGAGCATCACGGCGGAGCCGAACACGGCCCCGACCTGCGCGCTGATCGAGCCGGTGGACGGGCAGGTCGGGCTGATCACCGGGACGATGCGGCTGATCGGGGCGGCGGACGACGCGGAGTCGGGGGCTGAGGCGCTGAGCGTGCAGGTGGACAGCGATCAGGACGGGACGCTGTGGAGCGGGAGCCCGGACAGCTCAGGGCAGGTGGAATTGGAATTGGATCTGTCGGCGGGGGCGCACCAGATCCGGTTCCAGGTCGCTGATCCGCGCGGTCAGACCGACGTCTGCACGGTGAACGTCCAGATCAACGACTGCGTGGATCTGGATCTGGACGGCTTCACCACCTGCGACGGGGACTGTGACGACGGGGCGGCGGAGAGCAACCCCGACGCCGACGAGGCGGCAGACGGGCAGGACAACGACTGTGACGGCCTGATCGACGAGGGGACCGACCTCTACGACGACGACGGGGACGGCTTCTCGGAGTTCGGCGGGGACTGCGACGACGGGGACGACCGGGTGTATCCGGGCGCGGAGGAGCGCTGGTACGACGGGGACGACGGGGACTGCTCCGGCGGCAGCGACTACGATCAGGACGGCGACGGCTACGACACGGCGATCTTCGGCGGGGAGGACTGCGACGACGGGGACGCGGCGATCAGCCCGGACGCGGCTGAGGTGTACTATGACGGCGTAGACAGCGATTGCGATCCGGGCGACGAGTACGACGCGGACGGCGACGGCTACGACAGCGACGCCCAGGGCGGCGACGACTGCGACGACGCCAACCCGCTGACGAACCCCTCGGCGGCGGACGCGGCCTATGACGGCAACGACAGCAATTGTGACGGCTGGGACGACTTCGACGCCGACCATGACGGCTATGTGAGCGCGGTCTACGGCGGCGACGACTGCGACGACGCGAACTCCCCGTTCCATCCCGGCGCGGCGGAGGTCTGGTACGACGGCATCGACGGGGACTGCTCCGGCGGCAGCGACTACGATCAGGACGGCGACAGCTACCTGAGCGACGGGTACGGCGGCACCGACTGCGACGACGCCGACGCCTCAGTGAACCCCGGCGCGACGGACACCGCCTACGACGGGCGCGACAGCGACTGCGACGGCTTCTCCGACTACGACAGCGACGGGGACGGCTACGACGCGGCGTCTGCGGGCGGGGCGGACTGCGACGACGCGGACATCGACATCAACCCCGGCGAGGCCGAGGTCTGGTACGACGGCACCGACCAGAATTGCGACGGCGCCGACGACTACGACGCGGACGGCGACGGCCACCGCCCGGTCTCCGAAGGCGGCGACGACTGCGACGACGGGGACGCGGCGGTGTACGGGGGCGCGGCGGACGCCTGGTACGACGGGGTGGACGCCGACTGTGCGGGGAACAACGACTACGATCAGGACGCCGACGGCAGCTCGGCGCGGTCGTACGGGGGTAACGACTGCGACGACCTGAACGCGGCGATCAGCGGCGCGACGCCGGAGATCTGGTACGACGGGGTGGATCAGGACTGCTCGGGCGGCAGCGACTACGATCAGGACGGCGACGGGCAGGACAGCAGCGCGCACGGCGGCGCCGACTGCGACGACCTCCAGCGCACGACCTACAGCGGCGCGACCGACGCGTGGTACGACGGGGTGGACTCCGACTGCAGAGGGAACAGCGACTACGATCAGGACGCCGACGGCTACGACAGCCGCGCCTACGGCGGCACCGACTGCCTCGACACCAGCGCCGCCGCGAACCCGGGCGCGACGGAGGTGTGGTACGACGGGCTGGACGCTGACTGCGACGGCGCCGACGACTACGATCAGGACGGCGACAGCTACCGCGCCGCCACCTGGGGCGGCACCGACTGTAACGACACCGCCGCCACGGTGAACCCCGGCGCGGTGGAGGTCTATTACAACGGCGTCGACCAGAATTGCTCCGGTGACGGCGACTACGATCAGGACAGCGACGGCTTCGATGCCGAGCCGTGGGGCACCGACTGCAACGACAGCAACGTCAACATCAACCCCGGCGAGATCGAGATCTGGTACGACGGCAACGACCAGAACTGTGACGGCCTCTCCGACTATGACCGGGACTACGACACCTATGACTCCGACGCCTACGGCGGCGACGACTGCAACGACACCGACAGCAGCGCCAACCCCGCCGGGCTGGAGGTGCGCGACGGCGCGGACAACGACTGCGACGACACCTATGACGAGGGGCTGATCCTCACCGGCGACCTGATCATCACCGAGGTGATGCCCAACCCGGCCACCACCACCGACCCCAACGGGGAGTGGTTCGAGGTCTACAACACGACGGCGATCTCCATCGTGCTCCAGGGCTGGACGCTCTACGACAACGCCGGGAACTCCCCGATCTCCCAGGTCGTCACCGTCCAGCCGGGCGGCTACGCGGTGCTGGCGTTCAGCAACGTCAGCGGCCTCACCGAGAATTTTTATTACAGCGTCCTCAACCTCTCGAACACCGCCGACAACATCCGGCTGGTCGAGCCGGGCGGCGCGACGATCGATCAGGTGAGCTGGACGAGCGCCTGGCCCTACCTCGCCGGGCGCAGCATGGCGCTCGACATCGCGCGCTACAACAGCACCGACAACGACGCGGTCGGCAATTGGTGTACCGTGCCGAACACCGCAGGCTACCTCTACGCCTCGACCAGCACGCTCTACGACTACGGGACGCCGGGCGCCGGGTATGACTGCCCGTAGGCACGGCTGCCCGTAAAACGGGTTATATGCGGGGGATGCCTCCCCTTGACATGCAGCCCATCGACATCGAGGGTCACCGGCTTGTGGCGCTGCTCGGCCCGACCAACACCGGGAAGACCTGGCGGGCGATCGAGCGGATGCTGGAGCACAGCAGCGGCATGATGGGGCTGCCGCTCCGGCTGCTGGCGCGCGAGGTGTACGACCGGGTGACTGAGCGGGTGGGCGAGGATCGCACGGCGCTGATCACCGGCGAGGAGCGCCGGATCGGGCGGGCGGCCTGCTACTGGATCTGCACGACCGAGGCGATGCCGGTGGATCGTCCGGTGGACTTCCTCGCCGTCGATGAGATCCAGCTCGCCGGGGATCGGAACCGGGGCCACGTGTTCACCGACCGGCTGCTGCATGCGCGCGGGACGCGCGAGACGTTCTTCATGGGGTCGGACACCATCGGCCCGCTGTTCCACCGGCTGTTCCCGCACGGCGAGATCCGGCAGTACCAGCGGCTGTCGAAGCTCACCTACCGGGGGCCGCTGAAGATCGGATCGCTGCCGAAGCGGACGGCGCTGGTGGCGTTCTCGGTGGAGCGGGTCTACGCGCTGGCCGAAGAGGTGCGCCGGAAGCACGGGGGGACGGCGGTGGTGCTGGGGGCGCTCTCGCCGCGCACGCGCAACGCGCAGGTGGCGATGTACCAGGCGGGCGAGGTGCAGTACATGGTGGCGACCGACGCCATCGGGATGGGGCTGAACATGGACATCGACCATGTGGCCTTCGACCGGCTCCACAAGTTCGACGGGAAGCAGGTGCGCGGCCTCCAGCCGCAGGAGGTGGCCCAGATCGCGGGGCGCGCGGGGCGCTTCCGCAAGGACGGCAGCTTCGGCGGCACCGATGAGGTCGGGGACATGGATCCGGCGCTGATCGAGGCGATCAGCCAGCACCGGTTCCCGCCCCTGAAGAAGCTTTTTTATCGGAACCCGACGCTGGACTTCTCCTCCCCGGCGGGGCTGCTGGCCTCGCTGCGGCGGCCCGCGCCGTGGGGCTTCCTGATCGAGGCGCGCGAGGAGGAGGACGAGGAGGCGCTGCGGGCGCTGGTGCTGGACGCCGAGATCGCCGCCGGGCTGGGGGCGGGCGGCCGGGAGGAGCGGGAGGAGGCGCTGCGGCAGCTCTGGGAGGTGTGCCGCATCCCCGACTTCCGCAAGACGCTGACTGACAGCCACCACCGGCTCCTCAAAGAATTGCTGCTGGAATTGCGGAAGGGGCCGCTGCGAACGGCTTTTGTCGAGCGG
>JBEIQZ010000354.1:0-6627 GCA_040376255.1 Alphaproteobacteria bacterium | reverse complement strand
GGTGGAGAGCTACGAGCGGCTCTATCGGACACGCGCAGGCCGGATTTGACAGGCCGCTGACAACGGTGGATCTGTGACGACAGATGCTCGGAATCGTCTTGTGTGTAAGGACTGTGTAACAGTCCGATGAACATCGGCGCTCTGTAGCGGCTCATACTCTGGAGGTGGAGTCTGCCGACATGGAGCACAACCAGACGCGCGTCACCGCCCTTCACCGCCGGTTGATCGAGGTCGAGGATCGCAGCGAACGCGCCCGCATCCACCTGGAGCTGGGCCGCCTCATGGTCTCCGACGGGCTCCTCCCCCGCGCCAGCCGCCACTTCCGCGAGGCGCTCTGGTTCGAGCCGCGCCTGGAGGACGCCGAGACCGCGCTCCGCTCGCTGGGCGAGTGGTTCGAGCGCGCTGAGCAGCGGCGGGTCGGGCGCGTGCGCGCCTTCCTGGGGTGGCTGCGGCTCGCGGGCTGAGCCCGTCTCTCTGCTCTCTACCTGCTCTCTACCTGCTCTCTACCACTGTGAGCTGGATCATCCCCATCATCCCCATGACCTCGACCTGCCGATCCAGATCGCCGTTCACGATCTTCAGGTGGGTGGCGTCGGCGGGGAACTGGCCGAAGGTCGGGTCGACCGGGAGCCAGCCGTCGGGCTCGCGCAGCCGGATCTCCGGCCAGGCGTGGTAATAGAAGGCCCGGCCCAGCCGCTCGCTGTAGACGAGGCCGACGGCGATGCGGGCCGGGATGCCGACGGCGCGGGCGAGGCTCACATAGAGCGCGGTGTGTTCGTTGCAGTCGCCCTCGCGGCGGCGCAGCACATCCAGGCCGTTCGGGATGCCGATGTTCGGCACCTTCTTCACATAGTCAAACACAAAATCGTTGAGCCGTCGCGCCGCCTCCATCCGCGTCGCCGCGTCCCCGACGACCTCGCGGGCCTTGGCGACGATCTCGGGGTGATCGGCGGGCAGCGCGTCGGTGGCCGCAGTGTCGGGGTCGCCCGCTGCGCCGCCCGCCAGCGGCAGCGGGGCGATCTCGGCGAGGAAGGGGATGTCGACGGTGAGGCGATCCCCGGACACGGACTGCAGCGGCGGCTCCTGCTTGAACCGGGCGGCCTCCACCCCGTGGACCTGCACCTGCAGGTGCATCGCGCCGCGCGGATCGGGGAGCGGCCCGTCGAACGGCACCGAGGCGAGGGCGACGAGATCGGGCGGATCGGCGTCGGGGACGGCGATGGCCTCCTCCCGGGTCATCCGCCGCGTGGAGAGCAGCGCCGACTCCTCGCGCAGCGTGTTGCCGCGCTCATCGACCAGCCGCCGCGTGCGGAACCCCGCGATCTCGGTGGAGAGCCACCACGCGACGTCGCCGTTGGGCAGCACTGCAGGCGCCTCTACGCGCACGATCATGCGGCTGTTGGACATCGTGGTGGGATCGAAGAAGGGAGCCTCGAACTCCATACCGGGGGTCATTGTGCGGCCCCGGATCATCAGCCCCATGGTGGCGCCGATGACCGGCGGCTCCTGGATCGGGATGTCGAGGGTGCGCGAGGTGCCGCCCTGGCTGATCTGGAGGTGCAGGTTGCGCGGCTGGACCTCCCCGCGCCCGCTGACCGGGAACGGGCCGGAGATCACGAAGTCGAAGCTCTTGAGCTGCCCGGCGCCGTCGACGAGCGCCGTCCCGGCGGTGATCAGGGTCTGCACCGACCCCATCGCGTTGATCTTCATGTAGGACTGCTGCTGGAAGATCAGCCCGTCCCCGGCGGGGGTCTGCCGCGACATCGCGTAGCCGGTGTGGCTCTGCTGGACAAAGATCCCCATCCACTGCTCCTCAGCCGAGCCGGTGGCGAGCGCCGCGACGTCGATGGTCGGCATGGCCTCCTGACTGCCACCCCAGAGCGCGACCGCCGCGAAGCCGGTGAAGGCGAGGACTGAGAGAATTTCTGCCGTGATGAGCAGCCGCATCTCCCGAACGTAGTCCGTCCACCCGGATCTGCGCTACACTGCCTCCCGATGCTGACCTCCCCGCTGCGCCTGCTCTCCCCGTCGCTCCTCACGCTGCCGCTCTTGATGCTGGCAGGCTGCCCCTCCCCGAAGGAGTCTGCGACCGATGACTCCGCGACCGGCGCGGACGACTCGGACGCCCCGGACGACTCGACGGACGTCGACGACTCCGGGCCGGACGACTCGACAACGACCGATGACTCCGATCCGTCCGACAGCGGCGACGTCGTGGAGTACAACAGCCTCTTCGACGAGACCGTCATCCACAGCGTCGTGCTGGAGATCGACGACGCGGCGATGCAGGCGCTCGCAGCTGAGCCCGAGGTGTACACCGCCGCCATCGTCACCATCGACGGCGTCCGCTTTGAGAACGTCGGCCTCCGCCTCCGGGGCGACACCGTCGAGCACAGCCTCGTCGACGGCAAGCCATCGCTGCGCGTCAAGCTCGACGAGTACGAAAAGAACCAGGATTACGGCGATGTCTCGCGCCTGACCCTCGACGCCATGAACGGCGATCCCTCCCAGAGCCGCGTCGTCGTCGCCGCATGGCTCTGGCAGCAGGCGGGCATCCCCGCCTCCCGCGCCTCCTACACCACCGTCGACTACGTCCTCAACGGCGAGACCGTCCACCTCGGCCTCTACGCCAACGTCGAGACCGTCGATGGCGACTTCGCCGACCACCACTTCGCCGACGGCAGCGGCGATCTGTGGGAGGGGGAGGACATGGCCGACTTCACCGACGCCGGAATTCAGAACTTTACGCTCTCCTCCGGGGACGGCGAGTGGATGAACCTCACGACCGCCTGGCAGACCGTCTGGTCTGATCCGGTCGATGACTTCTACACCACCGCCGACGAGGTGCTGCAGATGGACGGCTTCCTCGACTACTGGGCCTGGCGCATCGCCACCGGCGCGCCGGACGGCTACCCCTATGAGCTCGACGACTACTACATCTACGCCGATCCTTCCGCCGGCGGGCGGCTGGCGTTCGCGCCCTGGGATCTGGAGAAGAGCTGGGACAGCGGGATGAGCTGGGACGCGGTCTCTGGCGTTGTGGCGTTCAAGTGCACCCGCGACACCGTCTGTCAGGGCGGGATCGTCGACGCCGTCCGCGACGCGCTCGACCGCTATGAGGCCTCCGCCGTCGATATCAAGGCGTCTGAGCTGTTCATCCTCACCGACGATGAGCTCTCCTTCGATGACCGGCGCGGCTACACCATCGGCGAGGTCACGAGCGCCCGCACCCAGCTCACCTACCGGCTCTCCATCTGGCCGGATCGGGTCCGGCAGGACGTCGGGATCTGAGGGTGAGCGCCGCGCGCCTCCTCGCGCTCGCGCTGTGCGGGTGCAGCGGCGCAGCGCGCCACGGTGATGCGCCGACCGTCCCGCCGATGGAGCCGCTGCGCGCGCAGTGCCGGGCCGGGGACACCGCCGCCTGCATCGACGCCCTGCTGATCTACCGGGACGGGACGGCGCGCGATCCGCTGCTGGAGGCCGATCTGCTGGAGCGCGCCTGCGCCGCCGGCTTCTCCTGGGCCTGCCTGGAGCTGGGGCGGCGCGCCTGGCCGGATCAGCCGGAGGCCGCGCGGGACGCCTGGCGCCGATCCTGCGGCATCGCGCCCAACGGCTACAATTGCGGGCTCGCCGCAGGCACCTGGC
Source organism: Alphaproteobacteria bacterium (assembly GCA_040376255.1). Lineage (GTDB taxonomy): Bacteria > Myxococcota_A > UBA796 > UBA796 > SXON01 > JBEIQZ01. The sequence continues at coordinate 2,982 of JBEIQZ010000354.1, read as the reverse complement.
CCGCCGATCCGCCCCCGCCCCCGGCGCTCCCGCCCGCCTTCAGCGCCGCCCTCGCCGCCGCCCACCTGAGCTTCCGCCTGCCCGCCCGCTTCGAGCCCGTCCCGCCCGCGACCTGCGGCGGGCTGGCCGCGCAGTGGGGGATGCGCGACAGCACCGGCTCGGTGGAGGTCCATTACGCGATCCGCCCCGACTCCCCCGACGGCGGCTACGACGGCTATCTGGCGCAGATCCGCGCCATCAGCGCCCGCCCGGATCGGCCCGGCCCGCCGCAGCCCCTCCCCGATCCGCCCCACCGCGTCGAATTCGGCACCGACGCGGCGTACATGGTCGCCTTCCCGCCCGATCCCGCCTGCACACAAGCGCCGCTCGGCGCCGCGCTGCTGCTCTCGCGGGAGGGGCGCGGGGAGGCGATCGTCGTCGCATGGTTCACCCAGCCCCAGCTCCACGACCGCGTGTGGCCCGCCGCCTTCCACGCGCTCCGGTTCAGCGAGGAGGGCTGGCCGTGGTAGAGGCGCCGGTTATACCCGCCTGATGATCCTCGCGCGACACCTGATCTCCGGCCGCTTCGAAGGCACCCCGACCGTCCCCGTCTGCTCGCCCGCCGACACCCGCGAGCAGATCGGCCTCGCCCCCGCAGGCACCCGCGCCGACGCCGACGCCGCCGCAGAGGCCGCCGCCGCAGCCTTCCCCGCCTGGGCCGAGACCCCCGCCCCGGCGCGCGGCGCGCTGCTGTTCGCCCTCGTCCGGCTGCTGGAGCGCGATCTGGAGCCGCTGGCGCGGCTGCTCGCCTGGGAGGAGGGCAAGATCCTCGGCGAGGCGCGCGGCGAGATGCTGAAGGCCATCCGCTACGTCGAGTTCGCCGCCGGGGACGCCCGCCGCCTCCACGGCTTCACCACCCCCTCCGAGCTCCCCGGCACCTTCGCCTTCACCCTCTGGCGCCCAAAGGGCGTCATCGCCCTCATCACCCCCTGGAACTTCCCCGTCGCCATCCCGCTCTGGAAGATGGCGCCCGCCCTCGTCGCCGGGAACACCGTCGTCCTGAAGCCCGCCCCGGAGACCCCGCTCGTCACCCAGAAGCTCGCAGAATTGTTCATCGAGGCCGGCTTCCCCCCCGGCGTCATCAACATCGTCCACGGCGGCGCCGACCCCGCCACCGCCCTCATCGAGCACCCCGCCGTCAAGGCTGTCAGCTTCACCGGCTCCACCGGCGTCGGGCGCCTCATCGAGGCCCGCTGCGGCGCGCTCCACAAGGCCGTCCAGTGCGAGCTCGGCGGCAAGAACCCCCTCATCGTCCTCCCCGACGCCGACCTCGACCTCGCCGCCGCCGCCTGCGCGCAGGGCGCCTTCGGCAGCACCGGCCAGCGCTGCACCGCCACCAGCCGCGCCATCGTCAGCCGCGAGGTGGGCGACGCCTTTGTCCAGAAGGTGCTTGAGAAGATCCGCGCGATCCAGGCCGGTCACCCGCTCCACGCCGGGATCGGGATGGGGCCGTCGATCAGCCGCCGCCAGATGGAGAAGGTGCTGGAGTACATGGAGATCGGGAAGGGCGAGGCGGAATTGCGCGCCGGAGGCGGGCGGATCGCCGAGCTGCCACACGGCTGGTTCCCCCAGCCCACCCTCTTCGACGACGTCGCCCCCGACGCCCGAATCGCCACCGAGGAGATCTTCGGGCCGGTGCTGTCCGTCACCCGCGTCGACTCGCTCCAGGAGGCGATCCGCGTCGCCAACGCCGTCGAGTTCGGGCTCACCGCCTCCGTGTTCACCCGCGATCTGTCGTCGGCGTTCGCCGTCATCGAGAAGCTCGACGCGGGGATCACCCAGGTCAACGCGCCGACGATGGGTGGAGAGGCCCAGCTCCCGTTCGGCGGGATCAAGGCCACCGGGACGGGGCCGAAGGAGATGGGGCCGGACGCATGGAAGTTCTTCTCGGATACGAAGACGGTGTACGTCAATCATCGGGTGGCGGCGCGGACGGTCGGGTTTTATTGATCTGAGAGTGTGCTACACTCGCCGCTCTCCCGAGGCGTCCGATGAGAAATGTCCGTGTCGGCCTGATCCAGGCCGCGAATCCTGTCAATGATGAGAGCCTGCCCGTCGCCGATATCCAGGAGGCGATGTTCCAGAAGCACCTGCCGCTGATCGAGCAGGCGGGTGAGGGCGGCGTGCAGATCCTCGGGCTGCAGGAGATCTTCAACGGCCCCTACTTCTGCCCCTCCCAGGATCGCCGCTGGTACAAGGCCGCCGAGCGCATCGACGGCCCGACCGTGGAGCGGCTGCGCCCGTACTGCCGGAAGTACGACATGGCGATGGTCGTGCCGATCTACGAGGAGGTGCAGGCGGGCGTCTACTACAACACCGCCGTCGTCCTCGACGCGGACGGCAGCACGCTCGGCATCTACCGCAAGAACCACATCCCCCAGACCTCGGGCTTCTGGGAGAAGTATTTCTTCAAGCCGGGCAACCTCGGCTACCCGACCTTCAAGACAAAGTACGCCCGCATCGGCGTCTACATCTGCTACGACCGGCACTTCCCCGAGGGCGCGCGCCTGCTCGGCCTGCACGGCGCGGAGATCGTGTTCAACCCCTCAGCGACCGTCGCCGGGCTCTCCCAGTACCTCTGGAAGCTGGAGCAGCCCGCGCACGCCGTCGCCAACGGCTACTTCATGGCCGCCTCCAACCGCGTCGGCACCGAGGCGCCCTGGGGCATCGGGCGCTTCTACGGCACCTCCTACGTCTGCAACCCGCGCGGCGAGTTCCTGGCGACCGGCTCCGAGGATCAGGATGAGCTGGTGGTGGCGGACTGCGACCTCGACCAGATCGAGCAGGTCCGGCAGACCTGGCAGTTCTACCGGGATCGCCGCCCGGACACCTACGGGGACATGGTCAAAGACCTGCCGTAGCGCCTCTGCGGGCGTGGCGGGGGGGGGGCCCGGGCGGGGGGGGGGCCGCCCCCCCCCCCACCCCCCCCCCGCGGATGTTTGT
>JBEIQZ010000837.1:0-1661 GCA_040376255.1 Alphaproteobacteria bacterium | reverse complement strand
CTCGCTCGACGAGGGGATGAGCTACGCGGAGCTGGTGGATGTGCCGTCGACGGGCGCGCCGGGGGAGATCCTGGTCGTCCCCGGCGACGCGGACGCCAGCTACCTCGTCTGGAAGCTGGAGGAGCGCGCGGGCATCACCGGCGATCCGATGCCGCAGGGCGCCCCGCTCTCCGACGACAAGATTGAGCTCGTCATCGAGTGGATCAAGGGGGGCGCGAAGGAGGACTGATCCCGGCGGCCGATCTGCCGGGACTCAGGGTCCGGTGACGCCCAGATCGGCCAGCCCGGCCCGGACCGCCGCCGTGAAGCGCGGCCCCGGATCGGCCTTGCCGGTGCGGTATGAGGCGTCCGACTCGACGAAGAGCGGCGTGCCTTCCAGCGCCTTCGCCTCCAGGTGGCCGACCACCACCCGGATGGGCCAGCGCGTCGCCAGATCGCGGATCAGGGCGATGTTGGCATCGACCTGCGCCTGCGTGAGCGGGTTTTTTGCGTCCGATCCGAGATCGCCGTCTCCGGCGTTCTCGATGCCGATGGAGATGTGGTTGAGGCCGATGCAGTGCCGCGCCATCCAGTCCTCCGGCATCAGCCGCCACACCGCCCCGTCCCGATCCACGATGAAGTGCGAGGAGACGTTCACCGCGCCGGAGGCGGCGAGGTCGGGGCGCGCGTCGGCGGCCTTCACCGGGGCGAAGGTGTTCCAGGCGCTCTGGGCGGTCGCGCCGCCGGTCCAGTGCAGCACGACCACCTCAGGCCGGATGCGGATGTTGTCGCCCGCGTAGCCCTGGTGCTGGCGCCGGTAGTCGAGGCTGAGGCCGATGCGCTCCTCAGGGAACGGGATGGGCTTGTCGAGCAGCGTGAAGGCGGGAGCCGTGGCAGGCGCGGCGGGGGCGCCAGGGGCGGGCTGCGAGGGCTGCGGCTGCGAGGGCTGCGGCTGCGAGGGCTGCGGGGCGCTCTGCGGGGTCGGTGCGGAGACGACGACCATGTTGGGGGTCGATCCGGCCTGATCGCCCTGGATGCAGGAGAAAAGACCGGAGAGCAGGACTGCCGGGATTAGCGCAGCGGAGAGCGTCATGGCTGCGCTCTATCACTGTCCTGTCAACCCGGTATGCTCCGGCGCCCCGCTGAGAGGTATCCCGCGCCCGGGGGACAGCCGCGCGCTGAATCAGCGCCGCCGGGCCGACTCCTCTGCGCCGCGCCGCGCCAGCACATCGGCGCGCTCGTTTCCGGCGTTGTTGGCGTGGCCGCGCACCCACTCCAGGGTGACGCCGGGGCGCGCCCGGAGCCGCACCCGGATGTCCGCGATCAGCGCCGGGTTGGCGCTGGCCTTCCAGCCGAGGCTCAGGACGCCGCGCGCGTACTGGGAGTCGGTGTAGACGACGACCGGGACGGCGGGGGCGATCCCCTGCTCCTCCAGGACTTCGAGGGCCATGAGGATGCCGGTCAGCTCCCCGACGTTGTTTGTGCTGTGGCCGAGGGCGCGGGCGCGCTCGATCCGGGGCTGGCCGGGGATCTCGATCAGCATCCCGGCGCCCGCCGGGCCGGGGTTGCCGGAGCAGGCGCCGTCCGTCCACGCGCGGATCGGGCTCTCGCGGCTGACGCCTGCGGGGACGACGGAGCCGGCGGCGGGCGCCGGGGCGGAGACAGGCGCGGAGACAGGCGCG
>JBEIQZ010000533.1:0-4382 GCA_040376255.1 Alphaproteobacteria bacterium | reverse complement strand
GGCGACCAGAACTTGATCGCCGTCCCGAAGCTCTTTTTCAGTTTTCTACCTGTAAAATCCACCGCATAGATCTCATCCAGCAGCAGGTGGGTGAACGCCCCGATGGTGACGGATGCGCCGATGAGGAGGCGCTCGGGCGGCGTGAGGTTCATGAGGCTGAGGGCGACGGCCTCTCCGGCGGCGATGATGAAGGGGATGGAGTGGAAGATGCCCCGATGGACGGTGAGCCGTTTGAACAGCTCTGCGCCGACGAAGCGGATCCCGACGTAGGTGGCGGCGAAGAAGCAGATGGTCTCTTCTGTAGAGAAGCCTTTGCGGGCCATGATGGGGATGAGCATGGCGGGGACGACGGCGGCGATGAGGGAGAAGACCTCGCGGATGGGGATGGCCTCATCGTGGTCGATGTCGGGGAGCATGCCGCCGATGAAGGCGGCGACGGCGGCTGCGCCAGCGAAGGCGGGGTTATTGCCGTTGAAGGCGATCAAGGACATGACCCCGCAGCCGATCCCTGCTGCGATGGCGCCTGCTGCATGCATCCCGAAATTGGCCATAGCTGAGCATATCCGGGGGGACGCAGCGCGGCGACGGTCGGAGCGGGTTAGGGGGGCGGCCTCATGCCGATCACCTTTCCGCCTGCTCAGTACCTCGGATCGTTCATTGCGAACCTCCCATCGCCCACCGTGCCAGAGATCGCGTTCGCCGGGCGCTCCAACGCGGGGAAGTCATCGGCGCTGAACGCGCTGCTCGGGACGCGGATCGCGCGGACGAGCAACACGCCGGGGCGCACCCAGGCGATCAACCTGTTCCAGATCGGAGAGGTGAAGGGGGTGAGGGACGCGAAGAAGATCCCTTGGATCGCCGCGGATCTCCCCGGGTATGGGTACGCGAAGGTGAGCCACGACATGCGTGAGTCATGGCGCGGGCTGATCGAGGACTATGTGAACGATCGTCCGACGCTCCGGATGGTGTTCGTGCTGGTGGACAGCCGCATCCCGGCGCAGGCGCCGGATCGTCAATTGCTGGAGTGGCTGAGCGCGGTGGGTCGGGACTGGCGGGTGCTGGCGACGAAGATCGACGGCATCTCCCGCACGAAGCGCGAGGCGGCGGTGCAGGCGCTCGCGCTCGATCTGGGCGTGCAGCTTGAGGCGATGATCGGCTTCTCGGCGGTCGAGGACATCGGGCGGGAGGATGTGCGGAAGCTCATGCTGAAGACGGTGCGGAGCAAAGCCGGAGAGCCGGCGCAGGCTTAGGGGCGCTTCCCCCCGCCCCGGTCGCTCCCCATCACTGAGTCATCGATCCGGGGGACGGATATCCAGAGCAGCGCGTCCGCGACGCGGTGCCACACCTTCCAGCGATCCAGCAGCGGGTCGAGCCAGCCGTTGGTGATGCAGAAGGCGATGTGGAACGGCGCGCGGTGGTGGCGCGCGTACTGGACGGGCGAGAGGATGATCCCGCGCCGCTGGAGGGGGACGACCCAGGCGGGGCGGGCGGGGTCGTGCGCCCACCGGTGGATCTGGTTGGTGGCTGCGGTGGCGAGGGCGGCGCTGAGCGTGAACACCTGCAGGAGCAGCCCGCTGAGCGTCCCGACCGCAGGCAGCGCCACGGCCCCCGCCAGCAGCGGCAGGGAGAGCAGCGCCAGCCCGCCGTTCAACTCGCGGAAGCTCAGCCCGCAGATGATCATCGGGTGATCGTGGTGCTGGCGGAACCGGAAGATGAAGGTCGGCCCGAGGATCGGCGTGTCAATATCTGCGAAGTTGTCAGCAAAAAAATGCCCGAACCCCGTGAACAGCGCCGCCGCCATGATCCCCATCGGCACACAGGCCGCCGCCATCAGCGCCCCCCACCCGATCTCCCGCGCCCCGCTCCCGATCTGCCCCCCCAGCCACAGACACAGCGCCCCCGCGACGAGCAGCCCCGTCCACTCCAGCAACGCCGTCACCCGCTTGACGACCGGTGTCCTCACAACCTCAGCCATGCGCCCTCACTCATGTCCCTTATTCATAGTACATCCACAGCGGTCCCGGATACAGCCATGTCAGCCCCTCCCTGAGCCGATCCCGCCAGTTGATCCAGTTGTGCCCGTCCTGTGATTCCGTGAAGTGAACCCCCTGCGAGACCTTGCCGAAGATCGGGTAGAGGGATCGATTATAATAAATCAAACTTTCAAACGTGCCGCACGATTGAAAGATTCTTCCGTTTATCTTTGATGGATTTTCTCGAAAATTATTCACAAATGTCACGATTGGATCCCACATCGGCCCGCGCTCATGCTCTCCGATGTCGGTGAACGCGAACGACCCGCTCTGGAGCAGCAATCTCCCCCACGTGTCAGGATGGCGCACCGCTGCATAGAGGGACGAGACGGCCCCGAAGCTGGCGCCCATGATGCCCCGGTGCTGGGGGCCGTCCTTGATGGCGTAGTGGTGTTCGAGCCAGGGGAGGATGTCGTGGCGGAGGAAGTCGGCCTGACGGTGGTTGGCGGCGTACTCCGGGTTGCGGCGGTGCCCTGAGGTGAAGCAGACGATGAGGGGCTCTACCTCGTGGCGGTGGATGAGGTTGTCGAGGACGACCTGCATGCTGCCGTAGTTGAGGAAGTCGTTGCCGTCGTGGACCATGAGGAGCGGGTAGGACTTGCCGGGGCGGGCCTCGGCGGGGGCGTAGACCTTGATGACGCGCTCATCGCCCCAGTGCTGAGACTGTATCTTGTGCTCGTGCAGCGTCCCCTTGCGGGAGCGCGCGTCCTCCTGGGTCCATTCCGGCTCCTCATACCCGGCGGAGGGGCAGACGGAGTTGGAGCCGAAGGGGTCATAGGCGCGGCGGGGGTTGCGGGGGTCGGCGGTCCAGTGGCCGCGCCCGTTGCGGACGACCTCAAACTTGTACTCGACGCGGGCCTTTTTGGGGAGCGAGAGCGGGAGATAGAAGGCGTTCGTGTGGGGGATGCGGCGGAATTCGACGCGGGCGGGGAGACCCCAGACCCAGTGCTGGAGGTAGACGGCCTCGGTGGGGCGCCCGTCCCAGAAGAAGAAGGTCACCTGATCGGGGTCGACGAGGGGGAAGGAGGAGGTCTGGACGAGGCGCTCCAGCAGCAGGTTGGCGTGCGGGGGGCTTTTCTCGATCAGCCGGATCAATTCAAGGAGCCGCTGCATATTATCGTCCGAGGACGGCAGTGGAGCCGTCAGCGTTGAATGCGAAGCCCGCCTCGGGCCTGCCTGTGTACGCAAGATCCTCGCCTTCAAACACGGCGCCGTTCTCCAGCCCGATCACCCGCGCGGGGGCGAGGCGGGCGCGGAGGACCGTGAGGCTGTCCCGATCCTCGATTTTGAGGCGGGTGCGGGCGTGGGCGAGGAAGAAGGTGTCCGGGCAGAGGCCGAGGCCGCGATCCAGGATCTCCGGGCTCCCGACGCCGTAGGGGGTGAAGTCGTGGTAGAGCAGGATGCGCGAGCAGAGCACCATCGCCCCGCCCGACCAGGCGAAGATCCTGCGACCGACGAGCAATTGGTTCATCCCGAAGAAGAACAGCCGGTTCCGCAGCACCCCGACGTGGCCGCCCGCGATCAGCACCGCCTCGCAGCCGCGCAGGATGTCGAGCATCCGGGCCATCTCGGCGCGGACCATGCGGTGCCGCAGCGGGCGCGCCTCCTCCTCAAACTGGCGGTGGAGGCGGTCGGCCTCCTCCAGCCAGAGGTTATCGACCTCCTGCAGGTGCCGGATCGACTGCTGAAACCAGGGACACTCCGGATCCTTCCGGTCAGCCCACAGCTTCTGGCATCCGGAGAGCGCCGCCCGGATCGCGTCGTGGTACAGCGTCCGCTTCGCCTGGAGCGCCGCCTGCTTCCGGGTGTACGCGCTGGTGAGGTCAGGGGCGAGCCGCTCGATCTCAGTGAACGCCTGATAGATATTCAGGTTGTGGATCGCCATCGGCAGCGCGCTCCGCAGCGGCTCATCGCGCGCCTCGTCCTGCCGCCAGCCCGCCGAGATCAACGCCACCGCCCCCCGGATCCCATGCCGCTCAAGCACCTCAGGGAGGATCGGATCGGGCCGCTCCGGCCCCAGCACCACCACAGACAGACGACCTCCAAAAAAGGGTCTCCCTGATACCTCACCGGCACACCTGCTGGCAAGGGGGGGAGGGCTGTCCGGAAGGACAGTGTATGTCGAACCCACTATCTGAAAACCGGATTGCTGTGAATAATCTGATCCCCCGCACGTGTTAGCTGAGATCAGCGACGGGTATCCCCCGGAGGAGCAGAGAGATGGTTCTCACACTCATGGCATTGGCACTGAACCCCGCACACGCAACCGGGTTCTCCCCCACATCAGGCGCAGACACTCAGGCGGACGACACTGAAGAGGCCAGCGGCTCCGGCAAGGGCAGCGGCTCC
>JBEIQZ010000314.1:0-7298 GCA_040376255.1 Alphaproteobacteria bacterium | reverse complement strand
TGCGGGAGGAGGAGACGGAGGACGGGGATATCGTCCTGAAGGCGACGACGGAGGCGATCAACCTCTACGCGGGGATGCTGGAGGTCGACGTCGAAGACGCGCAGATCGCGGAGGAGGCGATCCTGCGGGCGCAGATCCAGCGGGGGGCGCTCCAGCAGGCGGAGGCGACGGCGCGGCAGGCCCGGCTGCGGAGCATCGAGTACGCCGAGACCATCCGCCAGAGCTTGCGACTGGCGAAGCGGGACATCTCACAGGTGCGGGCTTCACAATTTCTGGCAATACTGGAGCGGGCGCGGACGCACCTCGACGGGCGCCTCCAGGAGGAGCGGCGGACGGTCGAGGCGGTGCGGCACCGGATCAGCCAGGGCGGCGGGGAGGCGCGGGCCTGGGTCGCGTTGCGGGAGCTGCTGGATGAGTGCGAGTCGAGGCATACACGGCTGCTGGAGGAGGTGCTCAAGGCAGACAGCAGCTGGCTGGCGGAGCAGGAGCGGCAGCGCTTTAAGCGGCGCCGGAACAGCCACCTGCCCGGCCCGGATCGGGAGGTGCTCCAGCCGATGCTCGTCGCGCGGCAGGGCGATCTCGCCCCGCACGTCGATGAGGTGCTCCGGCTGCTGCACGGGCCGGTCCCGCCGCCGGTGCTGAGCCTGCAGTCGCTGATCCGGGATCTGATGCAGCCCAGGCGATCGACAGAAGCAGCGCCGGATCGTGCGCCGGTGGTGCTGGAGCTGATCAGCGAGGCGCAGCCGCGCTTTCCGGCGGCGGCGCAGGCGGCGGTGCAGGGGCATCTCGCTGCCTGCCGGGCGGGCGGGACACTGTCGGGCCGGCTGGCGGCGTCCCGCGCGGCGGGCGAGGGGGCGGAGGTGCGGCGGTTGCTGGTGCTGGTCATGCTCCAGGCGTGGGACACCGGGCTGCCGGTGCAGGTGCGCCGCGCGGGCCCGCTCGACGATCCGGAGTATGCGGGTGACGATCTGGCGATCGTGCCGGCGAGCGTGCCAGCGAGCAGAGAGGGGGACGGATGAGGCAGGAAGAGGCGGAGGACTGCGGCAGGTTGCTGGCGTACGCGCTGATGCGGGCGCGGGTGGACGCGGCGCACCGGGATCTGCTCCAGCGGCTGCGGATTGACGGCGGGTTCCGGTCGGTGTTCGAGGCGTTCTGCCGGGGGCTGGGGCTGCGGCTGCTGGACATCACGGAGCAGGGGGCGATCCTGGCGGCGGACTCGGGCTCGCCGTTCGCCTTCCGGATGTCGGACTACCGGCAGAACCTGAGCGTGGAGGATCGGCTGGCTCACGGGCTGCTCCATGTGGCGATCGCGGCGTGGTGCTTTCCGACGGCGGCCAGCCTGGAGGACGAGGATCGGGCGGTGCTGTCGATAACGGAGCAGGAGATCGTCGGGTATGTGCGGCGGCTCTGCCTCGATCTGCAGCGCCGGGCGGCGGTCGATCCGGACGCGGCGCGCCCCGAGCTGCAGGAGGCGTGGAGCGTGCTGCTGAGCCGGGCGGAGACGCGCGACACCGGGGACGGGCGCCGGGCGGCGCACACGCTCAGCGGGATGGTCTCCTCGGCGCTGGAGCGGCTGGCGGAGGAGGGGCTGTTCCGGCGCGACGGGGCAAAGTGGCTGCTGCGGCCGGCGTGGCGGGTGCAGGTTCGGGATCTTGCGGCGCTGGGGCTGTTCCGGCTCGTCCAGCAGCTCCCGGCTTCAGAAGAAGGCAGGGTGCGCTGATGGCGCGGCTGCTGCGGGCCCACTTCGCCTCGATCGGCCACCCGGACGCGCGGCTCGCCCCGCTGACGCTGGACTTCGCCGGGGGCGCCGACACGATCCTCTGGCTCCGGAACGGTGGCGGAAAATCCACGATCCTGAACCTGTTCTACTCGGTGCTGCGCCCGGATCGGCGCGAGTTCCTCGGCGCGACGGCAGAGGGGCGGGCGCGGCACATCGAGGACTACGTCAAGGCGGACGATCTGGCCGTGGTGCTGACAGAGTGGGACATCGATCCGCCGGGGGAGCGCGGGCTGTTCCCGACAGCGTTCCGGACGGCGCCCCGGCGGCGGCTGATCGCAGGGCAGGTGCTGGCGTGGCGGGATCGGCAGCGGAGCGCCGACGTCTCCCGGCTGCGGCGGCGGATGTTCACGGTGCTGCCGGACGCAGACTTCCGGCTGGAGGATATGCCCGTGGAGGGGCTGCACCCGTCGCCGTGCCGTACGATGGAGGATCTGCGCGTGTGGATGGAGGAGCTGCGGGCACGCCGGCCGGAGCTGCAGATCCACGCGACGGAGGTGCTGCACGACTGGGAGCGCCACCTGGAGTCGCGCGGGCTCGACACAGAGCTGTTCCGGTACCAGATCCGGATGAACGCGCGCGAGGGCGGCGCGGACGAGGTGTTCCGGTTCCGTACGGTGTACGAGTTCATGTCGTTCTATCTGGACATGGCGATGCCGCCGGCCAGGTCATCCGACGTGTCAGCGACGCTCGACAGCCTGCGCGAGAAGCTGGCGCGGCGGCCCGGGCAGACGCTGGAGCGGCAATTCCTGCGGGATCTCCAGCAGGCGCTGGAGCCGCTGCGGGATCGGCTGGCGCAGCACCGCGAGGCGTCGGCGCAGCGCGACGCGGCTGAGGCGCGGCTGCTCGGCATTGTCGCGCGGCTCGCGGCGCTGCGCGGGGAGGCGCTTGAGAACGAGCGCAGGGCTGCCGATCAAGAGCAGAGAGCGGGTCAGCGCAGGACGACAGCGGAAAACGCCTTCTCAGCGCAGAGCCGATGGGCGCGCGGGCTGGAGCGGCGGGCGCAGGAGCTGGAGCTCGCGGATGCGACGCGGCGCATGTCCGCGCTCCAGGCCGGAGAGCGCGACGCTGACCGGGCGGTGGCGGCAGGGGAGGCGGCGATCGCCAGGGAGGCGCTGTCGGCGATGTCGGCGCAGCATGCGGCGCTCCTGGAGACCCAGCAGCTCGCGCTCGCGGAGCAGGCGCCGCTCCAGGCGGCCGCCGATCAGGCAGGGGCGGCGCTGCGTGCCGCGTTGACGCGGGAGATCTCCGGACTCTCCACTCAGGAGCAGGCGCTGTCGGCGCGCCGATCGGAGGAGGAGGCGGGGCAGGCTCAGGCAGCAGATCGGTCGCGACAGATCAGTCAGGGATTCGGCAGCGTCGAAAAAGAGATCGAGCTGATCGACGCATGGTTGCGGGAGCGCGAACAGAGGCGCGAGGGTCTCCGCGCGAGGGGGGTTCTGGAGAGCCGTGAGGAGGGAGGGGCGGCTGTGCGGCGTTGGCAGGAGCGATCTGCCGGGATCTCTATCGGGATCGCTGCCAACCGGCGTGCGCAGGAGGAGGAGCAGGGCCGTATGGAGGCGGCGCGCCAGGCGGCGCAGGAGGCAGCTGTGCAGGCCGCAGAGCTGGAGGTGTCGGTCGGCCTGCGGGGCCGCGAGGTGCAGCAGGCGAGGGAGGAGCTGGGCGGGCTGGCGGCGTCGCTGCGGCAGGCGCGGCTGGCGCAGGAGGAGACGGATCCGGAGTCGCCGGAGCTGCCGGATCGGCTGGATCGGCAGGCGGAGCGGCTGGATCGGCAGCGCCTCCGGCTGTCTGTCGAGGAGGCGTCGATCGCGCGCGACCGGGACGGGCTCGGGAAGGGGGGGCGGCTGCCCGTCGCGCCGGACGTCGAGCGGGCGCTGGAGCTGCTGCGGCAGGCCCGCGTCGATGCGTGGGACGGGGCGCGCTGGCTGCTGGAGAACCGGGCGGCGGGCGCGATCGGGGCGGAGATGGAGGCCGATCCGGCGCTGTACAGCGGGATCATCGTGCGGGACACCGCCAATCTGGAGCGCGCCCGGCAGGCGCTGGCCGGGCTGGAGGCGCGGTATCCGGTCGTCATCGGGCTGCCGCAGCCTGAGCAGGCGGAGCAGGCGGAGCAGGCAGAGCACGGCTCAGGGTCAGGGGCAGTGGCAGGAGAACGCGCTGATCGCTTCGTGCTGCAGGATCCGGCGTGTTGGGACAGCGCGGCGGCGCGGGCGCGCGGGGAGCGGCTGGAGGAGCGTGGCCGGGCGCTCCAGGTCGAAGCCGGTGAGCTGGACGGGAGCGTCCGCCACCTGCGGATCGCCGCCGCCGATCTCCGGCGCTGGCTGCGGCTGTGGGGCGGCGGGCGCCTGGAGCAGGCGGAGCGCCAGATATCGCAGCAGCGCGGGGCGCTGGAGTGGCTGCAGGCGCAGCGGCGCGAGGCGGAGACAGAGGCTGCGCGAGCTGGAGCAGCGCTGCAGGGGCTGCGGGGGGCTGCGGAGGCGCTCTCCGGAGAGCAGTCGGCGGCGGAGCGTGAGATTTACGCGCTGCAGGTCTTCGTTCAGCAGTATGAGTCTGCGGTGGAGGAGCGCCGCCGCCGTCGGGAGGCCATGGAGGCGCAACGGCGGGAGCTGGTGGCTGCTGCGGCGATCGCGGAGCGAGAGCGGGAGGCGCACGGCGCGGCCCTGATGGCGCTGGAGCACCGGATCCGGGAGGTTCAGCAGGAGCGGCAGGCGCTGGAGCGGGAGCGCGCCGGCCTCCCCGGCGCGGATGTGGACGGCGACGCAGGGCTGGCTGATGCGCGGATCCGGTGGTTGCGGCTCCATGAGCAATTGCGGGGGCTGCGCTCGTCGGATCGGACGCAGTGGGAGATCGAGCGGGTGCTGGAGAGTCTGAAGCCCGCAGCGCAGGTATGGGCTGACCGCTCTCGGGGACGTGAGGAGGAGGTCGCTGCGATCCGGCCGGGTGGGGGGCCGGAGGTCGTGGCTGAGGCTGAGCAGCGGCGCGCCGCGCTCTCAGCGCTGGTAGAGCAGTGCCGGTCTGAGATCGACCGGCTCCAGGGCCGGATTGATGAGATCGCGCAGCGCCAACGCGATGCCGCCGATCTGCCCCCCGACGCGGTTCCCCCCACGCCCGCAGCGGCGCGGGAGCAGGCGGCGCATTACCGGGCGGAGGCGGAGCTCTCGCGGGCGCGGGAGGAGCAGGCCGCGAGCGAGCTGCGGGCGGCGCAGCAGCAGCGGACGGAGGCCGAGCAAGCCTCCAATCTTTATAAGGGGCTCTCCGCGCGCGTCACCGATCTGCTCGGGGAGGGGCGCGGAGCGGCAGCGCCGGAGGTGCCGGAGGGGGACATCACCGCTGATGTTGTGACGGCGGCGCTGGATCGCTGGCGGCGACGCGCCGCTGAGGTGGAGGAGCTGTGGCGCAATGTCGCGGAGCTCGTCGACCGGGCGAAGGCGCTTGCGGACAGGGAGCGCTTCCGGGAGATGCGGAGCATGCTCCGCGAGCGGCTGCGCGTCCCGCAGAAGGAGCTGTGCGAGGAGGCGCCGGAGCTGCTCGCGGACGTGATGGAGCGGCTGTCGGTGGTGGATGACGCGCTCGCGGGCATCGAGCGGGATCGTCGGATGATCCTGGAGCGGCTGGAGATGCTTGGGAAGGAGGGGCTGGATCTGCTGCTGGAGGCGGAGGCCCGGAGCCGGATGCCGGAGGGCGCGGGCGCGTGGGCGGGCGCGACGTTCCTGCAGGTGCGCGCGCGGGCGCCCGGGACGGCGGCGGATCGGCAGGCGCGGCTGGAGCCGTGGCTGGAGCGGACGCTGGCGGCGGGCCGCGTGCCGATCGGGCGGGAGCTGGTGCAGGAGCTCGTGCGCGAGCTCGCCGGGGAGCTCCAGATCCGCATCCTGAAGCCCGACGCGCAGCTCCGCCGGGAGTGGCTGCCGGTGGTGGATATGCAGACCTTCAGCCGGGGCCAGCAGCTCACGGTCGCGATTTTGTTGTACTGCACGCTGGCCCGGATCCGCGCCCGCCGGCAGGCGCAGGGCGACATCGACGCTGGGGTGCTGCTGCTGGACAACCCGGTGGGGACCTGCTCCAACGCGGGGCTGCTGGAGCTGCAGCGGTCGATGGCGCGCCAGATGCGCGTCCAGCTCGTCTACACGACGGGTGTCGAGGATCAGGAGGCGATCTCCGTGTTCAGCAACACCGTCCGCCTGCGGAACCGCCACCGCGCCGTCGGCACCCAGGATCAGCACGTCACGAGGGAAGAGCCGGTCGAGGCCGCCCGCATCACGGCGATCCTGTGACCCGGAGGGAGAACGAGCAGGGAGGAGCGCAACAGGCAGAGGTGCAGAGGGAGGCCCCGCAGGAGGCGCAGGCAGAGGCCGGGAAGGCGGAGATGCTGTGCGAGGCGCTCGCCGAAGCCGCGCGGGCGGAGCGGCGTTCGCGGCTCCCGGAGGCTGCTGTGTGGCGCGCGTTCGCGGCTGCCGATCCGCACCGGAGCCGGGGTGATGAAGCGCGGGCGCTGCTCCTGCAGCGGCTGGAGGTGCTCGCGGCGGCGGGCCGGATCCGGCTCCCGGCGCGGGGCGGGGCGGGCTGGGACAGGGGGCTGCGCCCGTCGCTGCCGGTGTGGGTGCAGGTGGTTCAGCAGCAGCGCGCAGAGCCCTTCGATCCGCGCGGCTACCCCTGGGCGCCCGAGCTCTCGTTCGTGGCAGATATGCCCCGGATCGAGCATCCAGAGGAGCTGATGGCGATCCAGCGCTTCCTCGCCGGCGGCGGCCGGCGGCGCCCGATCGTCCCGATGCGCGAGCGGTCGATCCAGCTCTTCGGGGACGAGAAGCGGCTGGAGCAGCTCCGGCGCAGCAGCCTGTTCTCGTCAGAGCGGCTGTCGCTCGAAACGTTGCGGTGCGCGGCGGTGTCGCCGCCGCTGGCGCTGGAGGCGGGTCCGCCCGGCAGCGGCGGGCGGCCGATGCTCATCCTGGAGAACCACCACCCGTGGTGGTCGTTCTGCCAGTGGAACCGGCGTCACGGCTGCTACAGCCATGTAGTGTACGGGGCGGGCGCCGGGTTCGGCGCGGAGGCAGTGCGGTTCCTCCATGCGCACATCACGGGCGCCGATCCGCGCCGGGAGGCCGCTGATCTCCACTACGCGGGCGATCTGGACGCCGAGGGGCTGCGGATCCCGTGGCGGGCGGCGAAGCTCGCGGAGGAACTCGGGTTGCGGCTCCTTCCGGCGGAGCGGTGGTACCGGCGCATGCTGGAGCAGGCCGACGCGCTGGAGCGCGCAGGTGTGGTGCTGAGCTGCGGGGAGCCGATCGCGACCGGCCCGGAGTTGGAGTGGCTGCCCGTAGCGCTGCAGGAGCCCGTGCGCCGCGCCTTCGCGGCAGGGCGGCGGATCCCGCAGGAGGTGGTCGGAAGCGAGGAATTGGCGGCGGAGGGTGTGGAGGGGTAGCGTGTCGGATGGTCATCGGTGGAATCGGCTTCACCGATCATCGGGGGCATCGCTCCGCCTCCCCTTGCTCTTTACCTGGCGTTTCTGTCACCGAAATGAGGGGAT
>JBEIQZ010000824.1:0-1722 GCA_040376255.1 Alphaproteobacteria bacterium | reverse complement strand
GCCCTCAGGCGTGTACATGACCTCGTGCGTGGAGACTGAGGGGCGCCCGTCCGGCCCCAGGCCGATCAGGATGACCGGATCGCTGCCGTCCTCAAACAGGAAGTCGCCCTTCCAGGTGCGCCCCCCGGCTGAGACGGTGAGGCTGCCGGAGTCGAGCGGGATGCCGGTCGCCTGCGCGGTGAAGAGGTGATCGCCCGCCATCCCGTCCGGAGCCGCCCCGTCGTCGAGCAGGCGGAAGCTCCGGGCCGCCTGGCCCTCGCCGCTGATCTGCACCTCCAGCGGGCCGGTGAGCGCGCCGGTGGGATCGTGGGCCTTGATGGCGAAGTCGCGGGCGGAGGCGCTGAGCAGTAGAGTAAGGATCATGGGAGCCTCCATGCCAGTAACCATTCTCCTCCGTCCCGTCGCTCCGCGAGCGGCTCGCCGAGGTGGAGCGACAGGCCGCTGACGATCAGCGCGCGCTCGAAGGGCTGGTAGAGGTCGGCATGCAGGACGACGGAGCCGACGCGGAGCGACTGGAGCAGGGGCAGCAGGCCGGGCTGATCGTCGAGCAGGAGCCGGTGGATCTCGCGCGCCGCGTCGCGGCGGGGGTTCTTCGACAGGTCGGTGTTGAGGCAGCGCTCCAGGATGGGGCGCCCGTGGGACATCTGGTAGTAGCAGGAGAGGTTCTGTTGATAGAAGCCGAGATCCTCAGAGAGCCCGTCCGGGTCAGGGTACAGCTCGAGGATCGCCGCCTGCGGGAGCAGATCGTAGATCTCCGGCACCGGCGCCGGGTGGGCGCGCATCCGCACCGGCCCCCCCGACGAGATCATCACGTCCATCGCCCCGGCCAGCAGCCAGAGCCAGCCGCTCCGCGCCCGCCCCGCCGCCCAGACCGCCGCCATCCCCAGCCCCAGCATCCCCGCCCAGGCGAAGCGGATCGGGAAGCGGAAGCTGTCGAACACCGATGAGGGCAGGAGCGCGAGCGGCGTCGGGATCGGCGCCTGCCGCACCCCGACCTCCAGCCAGGGGCCGACCGAGAGGCCCATGCACACGAGGCCCAGCCCCAGCCAGAGCCGCCAGCGGCGATCCGCCGGAGCGGACGCACCAGGGGCGGCATCGGCGCGGCGCGCGGCGACCGTGCTGAGCAGCGCCATCGCCAGGAAGCCCGCGCCGAAGGCCGGGGCGAGGGAGTGGCGGCTCATGTCGATGCGCGGGCTCCAGGCGAGCAGCGTGGTGAGCGTGGCCGAGCCGAGGCGGCTGGCGGCGTCGACCGTGCCGCGATCCGCCCCGCCGCCCCGCAGGTAGACGGCGGCGTAGATCAGCCCGACCGCGCCGCTGATCAGCAAAAACCCCCACGGCACCCGCCGCCCGCCCGCCAGCAGCCTGGCCCCCAGCAGCCACGCCGCGATCAGGCTGGCGTTGATGCCGAGGTAGGCGGTGGTCAGCAGGCAGAGCGACCAGTGCAGCGCCGCCCATCGGTCGTCGGCGGGGCGGTCGCGCAGCAGGTGGAGCGCCATCAGCGGCAGCCACGGATCGAGCAGGTAGTAGACGTGCCCCTCCAGCACCGCCACCGTCGCCAGCGGCGCGAACCCGAACGCCAGCCCGGCCAGCAGCGAGGCCGGCGGGGCGGCCCCCAGGTGCTCACGCGCCAGCCGCTCCGCGCCCCACGCCGAGATCGGCGGCCCCAGCAGCACGAAGAGGTTTGTCAGCAGCAGCCCCGACGCCGCCCCCGGCAGGAAGATC
>JBEIQZ010000227.1:0-8950 GCA_040376255.1 Alphaproteobacteria bacterium | reverse complement strand
TGCTGACCGCGCGTCATCTGCAACCCCAACTGTTTACAGCGCTCAGCTACCGCTCCAACCAACGCGTCGAAAAGATCTCCGCCTCCAGCTCCACCGAGAAATCGACCGAATCAAACACCAGCTCTGTCTTCGACCCGGTCTGGAGCTTGTCCTCGATCGTCATCTTGCTGGGCCACTGGCGGCCCTCGATGCTCTTGACATCGCTCATGCCCCAGACCTTGAGGAGCTGTCCGGAGACTGCATAGAGCTCCTGGCGGAGCGGGATGTAGGTCTGCTGATCGACCTGGACGACGCGGGTGGCGTAGGCGACGTCGGGGGTCTTCGCGGTGAGCTTCATCTTCCAGGTCTTGCGGCCGTCGACGGTGTCTTCGCCCTCGATGACGCCGGAGTACTTCTCTTTCCAGGAGGAGGCCTCCATCATGTCCTCGTAGGACATATCGGAGCCCATCATGGACTGGCGGAGCATGTGGCCGGAGATGGTCTGGGTGCGCTCGACGGAGGGCATGTACATCCAGAGGTTGTTGCCGAGCCGGAGCATCTTGGTGCCCTTGTCGCGGGCGGGTTCGAGGTACTCCATGGCGGCGTCGGTCTGGCCGCGCGAGTAGGAGTGCATCTTGTAGACCTTGACCCGGTCGGCGCGGGTGACGGTCATGGTGAGGGTGGACTCGCGGCTGTCGAAGGTGAGGTTCTTGTCGAGCAGGCCGAGCAGCTCATCGACGGTGGCGGCGCGGGCGGGGCGGGGCAGGGCGGCGACGGTGGCGGCGACGGGGAGGGCGAGGAGGTGGGCGAGGAAGGTGCGGCGCTGCATGGGGTGGCTCCTGTGTGTTGACCCTTCAATGCCTGAGGGGGCGAGCTATTCGCTACAGAGAAAAGCGGTGACAGATGGTGGCGGGCGACCTCAGCGGCGCTGGCGCATGGCCTCGACGGGCTCGATCCGGGAGGCGCGCCAGGCGGGGAGGAGGCTGCCGACGACGGCCATGAGCAGAGAGAGGAGCAGGCCATAGGCGAGGTTCATGGGATCGAAGTGGCCGTAGACGGTGGTGTTGAGCGGGACTGCGGCGGGGAGCTTGTTGACGCCCTGGCCGATGTTGACGCCGTAATACTGGAGGTAGAGGGCGCCTGCGGTGCCGAAGGTGGCGCCGAGGAGGCCGCCGACGAGGGCGATGCCGAGGGCCTCGGTGACGAAGAGGGTGAGGGTCTGGGTGCGGCGCATGCCGAGGGCGCGGAGCACGCCGATCTCGCCGGTGCGCTCCAGCACGCTCATCAGCATCGTGTTGAGGACGACGAGGCCGGTGAGGGAGACGATGACGGCGGCCATCATGGTGAGGATGGGGGAGATGTAGCGGACGATATCGGACCAGGGCTTGCGCTGGCTCCACGCCTTGATCTCCAGATCGGAGAGGGGGGGGTTGGTGGCGGCGAGGGCGGGGAGGGCGCGGATCTGCTCGGCGAGGGGTTCGGCGGTCTCGCGGTCGTCGCCGTAGACGACGATCTCGGTGGCACCGGCGGGGATATCAGCCATATAGCGCGCTTTTTCCAGCGTTATATAGACGAGCTTGTTCTGCTGGCGGCTGCCGAAGTCGGCGATCCCGACGACCTTCTGCTTGATCGGGGAGAGGCTGCCGTCCTGGGTCTGCCCGAGGAAGACGACCTCTTCGTTGAGGGTGATCCCGGCCTCCTCGGCGATGGCCTGGCCGACGACGGCCTCCTTGTCGCCTTCGGGGCCGGGCTGGATGGTGCGGCCCTCGTGGATGTGGCTGTCGAGGTCGAGGACATCGTTGAAGTATTCGGGGGTGGCGCCCTGGAGCAGGGTGAATTCCTCGCCGATCTCGGCGCCGGTGGAGACGGTGGCGGGGAGGGCGAGGCGGGCGTAGGCGTGGACGCCGGGGAGGGTGTGGATGGCGGCGAGGATCGGGTCGGTGGCGGGGAGGTTCTCGGAGATGGGGAAGAAGGCTTCCTTGTCGGAGAACTTCACCGTGACGATGCGGACATGGCCGGCGACGCGGGTGGCCTGATCGAGCGCGCCGTCGAGGACGCCGTCCTGCCAGGCCATCCCGACATGCAGCAGGCCGGTGCCGATGGTGATCGCGGCGGCGGTGAGGAGGGAGCGGCGCCAGCTCCGGCGGGTGTTCCTGAGGGCCATCGCAAGAGTGAGGTTCAGAGCCATGACTGAGATCCTAATCGGCGCGGACGGCGTCGGCGGGGTTGAGCTGGGAGGCGAACCAGGTCGGGTACAGCACAGCGATCTCGGAGATGAGGACGGCGAAGGCCACGGAGCCGAGGGTGGCGGCCCAGGAGAAGCGGGTGTAGAGCTTCGCGCTGATCGCCATATCGGCGGCGCCGGACATGACCTCGTCGCCGAGCAGGATGCCGTCCTCCTGCCAGTACAGGACGGCGCCGCTGCCGATGATCGCGCCGATCCCGCCCGCGAGCAGGCCGAGCGCGAGCCCTTCGAGCAGGAACATCGCCGCCACGCCCCAGCGGGTCATGCCGAGCGCCCGGAGCGCGCCGATCTCCTTGACGCGCTCGAAAGCGGCCATGAGGACGGAGTTGGTGATGCCGGTGGCGGCGATGGCCATGATGATGACCACCATGAAGCTCATGGCGCGGCGGCGGAAGTCGTTGAGTTCGAGGAGATCCTGGCACTCCTCGGTGACGGTGCGGGGCGACCAGCCGGGGATCTTCGCCGTCACGGCGGCGGCAGCGGCGGCGGGATCGTCGTCGGTGAGGAGGGCGATGTGGGTGCGGCGCCCGTTGAGGAGCAGCAATTGCTCGGCGCTCGGCATGGCGAGCCACACCGAGAGGCCGTCGAGCTGGGCGTTGTCGGTGGTGAGGCTGCCGGTGATGGTGTAGGTCAGCGCGTTGTGGGCGCCATCGACGGTGCGGGCTTCGAGGAACACGCTGTCGCCGACCTTCAGGCTGAGCAGCTTCAGCAGGCGGCTGCCGACGACCAGCTCGGCGGCGTCCCCCTGCGCCCAGCGCCCGTCGATGCGCCAGTTCTCGCGCGGGAAGACGACGGGATCGAGCGCCGGATCGTAGGCGATCCCCATGACGCGCGAGGCGTCGCGCCCGGCGATGAGGCGGCCGAAGAATTCCGCGCGCGGGGCGACGGCGCTGATCCCGGGCAGGGCGCTTAGCGCCTCCGGGGGCAGAGCGGCCTGATCGAGCGGCAGGGTGCGCCCGTCCACCGGGTAGCCCGCCGGGCGCAGCAGCACCTCGCCGGTGGCGCTGGTGGAGGAGGCGCGCAGCACGTTCTCATCGAGGCCGTCGATGATGCCCCAGCCGAAGATCATCATCGCCACCCCCGCGATCACCGCCAGCGAGGTGATCCCGGTGCGGGCCGGGTTCCGCAGGACGTTGCGGAAGGACATCTTCAGGAGGAACATCTCAGCGCCCCCCGCCCGAAGGCGCGTCCGGCTGCTCATCTCCGACGATCTGCCCGTCCTTCAGGCGGACGATGCGGCGGGCCTGCTCCATGACCATCGGATCGTGGGTGGAGAACAGGAAGGTGATGCTGTCGCGGCGGTTCATCTCGCGCATGAGGTCGAGGATGGCGGCGCCGTTCTTGCTGTCGAGGTTGGCGGTGGGCTCGTCGGCGATGATCAGCGCGGGGGACTTGACGAGGGCGCGGGCGATGGCGACGCGCTGCTGCTGGCCGCCGGAGAGCTGGGAGGGGCGCCGGCCCATGTACTCAGTGAGGCCGACGTCGCCGAGCGCCTTTTTTACCAGGGCGTCGGTGCCGCTGGTGCGGCCGGAGAGCTGGAGGGCCAGCTCCACGTTCTCATAGGCGGTCAGCACCGGGATGAGGTTGAAGCTCTGGAAGATGAAGCCGATCCGGCGGGCGCGCAGATCGCCCAGCTCCCCGTCAGAGAGCGTGGCGACGTCCTTGCCCTCCAGCAGCACCTTGCCCTGCGTGGGCCGATCCAGGCAGCCGACGAGGTTGAGCAGCGTGGACTTCCCTGAGCCGGAGGGGCCGGAGAAGACGGTGAACTCGCCGGGGAACACCGAGACTGACACGCCGGAGAGCGCGTGGACGTCGAGATCGCCCATGCGGTAGGTCTTGTGGGCGCTCTGAATTTCACACAGCGCGAGGCCGCCCTTCGGCGGATCTGCAGGAGTGGGCATGGGGGCTCCGGGGCGGCTTCAGAAGCTGTAGCGCGCCCAGCTCAGGACGTTGACATCGTAGAGGAGGGGGGAGAGATCGGCGGAGAGATCGCCGACGCGGACGGTGGTGACCTCGGCGGGGGGGCGGTACTCGCCCTCCTCACCGTAGGGGGCCTGCGCGCCGAGGTGGACCTGCCAGCGGGAGCCGACGTTGGCGGCGGCGTCGAAGGACAGCACGCCGGTCTGATCCTGCAGGTTGGCCAGGGTGACCGCCTGGACGGAAAAATCCTGGGTGAACATCAGGTTGAGGATGCCGTGGACGTAGTGGCGGCCGAGCGAGGTGCGCGCGGCCACTTCCTCGCTGGAGCCCGCCGAGAAGGTGCAGCCGCTGAACGGGACGTCGAAGCTGCCGGTGCGGGCGTCCCAGGCGTAGTTGTCAGGGTCTTCGCCGGTGCCGTCATAGCGGTACTCGGCGGCGACATAGAAACGCTCCAGCAGCGGGAAGGAGTAGTCGATCCCGGCGACGACCTCGACGGGGAGCGCGTCGTCGTGGACGGACTCCGCGCCCCCGT
The DNA here is from genome assembly GCA_040376255.1 of Alphaproteobacteria bacterium. Classification (GTDB taxonomy): domain Bacteria; phylum Myxococcota_A; class UBA796; order UBA796; family SXON01; genus JBEIQZ01. Next base: position 4,274 of record JBEIQZ010000227.1, on the reverse strand, counting down.
GGTACCCGCCCTCCACCCACCAGCCCACCCCGACCGTCCCGCGAAGATCCAGCCCCGCCAGCCACACCCCGTCTGGCCGCCCCCAGGCGACGGCAGACCAGTCCGTCCCCGCCGCGCGCACCGTGCCGCGCACCGCGCCGGTCAGCGGGATCTCAGCGGCGTCCGGCTCGTCGCGGTACAGCTCAGAGAGGTCGTCCCCCATGCCGACGACGGCGGTGACCGAGTGGTTCCGGATCGGGATCTCGGCCTTGAAGGCGTTGACGCCGCTGCGCTCGCGCCAGTACTCAGTCGCCAGCACCTCCGGGAACGGGTCGGTCGGGTGGGTCACCAGCGAGGAGCCCCAGGTGATCGCCTGCCGCCCGACGCTCAGGTCGACGGCGGGGAGGTTGAAGTCGAGGTGCAGCCGCTCGACGGAGAGGTACTCAGAGACGGCGCTGTACCGATCAGCGGGCGTGTAGACGCAGCCCGCCTCGTCCAGCGCGGTGCGGATCTCAGAGTCCAGCAGCAATTGCGCCGCCTCGTCCACCGCGTCGCGCCCCTGCGACAGCGACGCCTCCACCACCACCTCCGCTGTCATCCGGTCGGTGGGCGCGATCTCCATGCGCGGGCGCAGCCGCTCCACAAGCTCCAGCGGGAAGCCCGCCGCGCCCGCGCTGAACGCTGCCCGCACCTCGGCGTATCCCGACAATTCCGCATCAGGGGTCATTTGAGCCTCGCCTGTTCTGTGTTGCCTGTGAGCGCCGCCTGCTCCTGCCACCGCTCATTGAGGGCGGAGAGCTCCAGGACCAGCATCCGGTGGAAGGCCACCGCCTCCGTCAGGTTCCGGCGGGCCTGCGCCCGCTCCGGCGGCACCGCCGCCAGCCCCTGCTCCAGCAGCCCGCTCAGCGCCCCGAACTGCATGATGATGAAGCTGAGCCGCTGCTGGAAGGCGTCCGGGCGCATCCGGAACCAGCTCCGCCGATCCCCCGGCATCGAGCACTCCTCGATCAGCCGCACCTGGATCAGCAGCCGCGTGTTGGTGCTGATCGAGGCCCGGCTCACCCGCAGCGCCTCCGCCAGCCCGTCGAGCGGCATCGCGACGCCCTGACAGAGCAGGAACCCAAGGATGCGCCCCGCGATCCGTGAGAACCCGAGATTCTCCATGAATAATCCCAGAGACTCGATGAACTGCTCCTCTGCGCTCAGCTCCAAATTGCTCCTCGTCCGTGCCTGCCCTGGTAATCCGTTCCGTTCATTCAGTCAATACTGAACGATCTGATCCCCGCCTGCGCGCCGTCCCGATCCGCCCCCGATCCGCCCCGCCCCGGGCGGGAGATCCAGATGGAGAGATCCTGTGGCGTCCTAAGCGGGTCAGGCTATACAGGGTGCAGGGATGGTTGCCGAAGTAGACAGGGCCCACATGACCTACTGGATCAGGAGAGGATGATGTTGCGAGTCGGCGCACGGACAGACGCAGGAAAGAAGCGGGTGCATAACGAAGACTCCTTCCTCAGCATCCCTGAAGCGGGGCTGTTCATCGTCGCTGACGGCGTGGGCGGGCGGGCGGCGGGCGAGGTGGCGAGCGCGCTCTGCGTGGAGGTGTTCAGCTCGATGGCGCCCTCGCTCCAGCAGCGCGTCCACCAGTACCTCACCAACCCGACGCCCAACGGGCGCAACATGGTGCTGGCGGCGATGGACGACACCTGCCAGCAGGCCAGCCGCCGGGTCTATGAGACCGCCGAGAGCGAGGGGAAGTCGGGGATGACCACCACGCTCGTCGCCGCCCTCGTCGCGGGGACGACCGTGTTCCTCGCGCACGTCGGCGACTCGCGCGCCTACCTCACGCGCATCGACGAGGTGAAGCAGCTCACCGAGGATCACTCGATGATCAACGAGCTGATCCGCACCGGCAAGATGACCGCCGCCGAGGCGCGCACCTCGCGCCACCGCCATGTGATCACCCGCGCTGTCGGCCTCTACCCGACCGTGCAGCCCTCGCTGGCGACGGTGGATCTGATGCCCGGCGACCGGCTGGTGCTGTGCAGCGACGGGCTCTCAGACGTCGTCAAGCCGGAGCGCATCCAGGAATTGGCGCTCTCCGGCGACCCGGAGACGGCGGTGGGCGCGCTGCTGGAGGCAGCGCTCGACGCGGGCGGGCCGGACAACGTGACGATCCTGGTGATCGACCCCGAAGGGCGCGAGGCCACCGACGAGGCGACGCTGCGGGCGCGCGTGCTGGAGAACCTGTTCCTGTTTGAAGACATGCCCTACGCCAACCGGCTCCAGGTCGCCCGCATCCTGCGCGAGCACTGGTTCGCCCCCGGCGAATTCCTCGTCGAAGAGGGCAGCGCCGGAGACGCGATGTTCGTCATCCTCGACGGCGAGGTGATCGTCCAGAGCGGCGGCGTGGAATTGGCGCGGCTCGGCTCAGGCGACCACTTCGGGGAATTGGCGCTCGCGGACCGGCAGCCCCGCTCCGCCTCGGTGGTCGCCGCCACCTTCGGGGGCGCGATCAGCATCCCGGCCCGCGAATTCGACGAGTTCTGCCAGCGGGAGCCCGGCCTCGGCATCACCCTGCTCTGGAAGCTGGTGCGCGCGCTCGGGCGGCGGCTCCGCGCCACCAACGCCCGCGTCTCCGGCCCGACCCAGTTCTGATCGGGTCGGGCTGATCGCGCCGGGCCGGGCTATAGAGACCCGATGCTGCTCCGCTGCGCCATCAGCCCCGACGCTGACGATCTGTTCATGTTCCGCGCCATCACTGAGGGGCTCATCGCCACCGATGGCCTGACGTTCGACGTCCGCACCGCCGACACCGACATGCTCAACCGGCTCGCAGATGGCGGCTCCACAGAGGGCGGCTCCACAGAGGGCGGCTCCGCAGACAGCTTCGACGTCTGCGCCACCTCCATCGCCTGGTACCCCCGGATCGCGTCGCGCTACCGGCTGCTCGGCCACGGCGGCAGCGTCGGGCGCGGCTACGGCCCCGCGCTGATCGCCCTGCGCGGCCCCCTCGCGGACGGCCTCCCGGACGCGATGACCGCCGGCCCCGGCGATCTCCCCGCGCTGCGCGCCCGCCTCACCGGACGCCGGATCGGGGTGCCGGGCCTCACCACCACCGCCTGCCTCGTCATGCGGCAGGTCTGCGACTTCGAGCCGGTGATCCTCCCCATCGCCCCGCATGCGCGGGTGTTCGACGCGCTGCGCGCCGGGGAGGTCGACGCGGCGGTGATCATCCATGAGGGCCGCCTGACCTGGGAGGCCGGCGGGTTCGCCATGCTGCTCGACCTCGGGCGCTTCTGGGCGCAGGACACCGGCCTGCCGCTGCCCCTCGGCGGGAACGCCATCCGGCGCAGCCTCCCGGCGGACATCCTCGCCCGCGCCAGCCGCGTCCTCCACGCCAGCATCCGGCACGGCCTCGACCACCGCGAAGCGGCGATCCAGTGGCTGCTCCGGCGCGGCGGCCCGCTCCGCACCCCGGAGGAGGTCGACCGCTACCTCCAGATGTACGCCAACGCCGACACCCTCGACTACGGCCCCGACGGGCGGATCGCCATCGCGCGGATCCTCGCGCTCGCAGGCTATACTGAGCCGGTGGACTTCGTAGACTGAGGCCACGGGTCGTGACCATAAGAGGAGAACGGGGGATCGATGCTGAAGAGACTCACTGTGCTGAAGAGACTCACCGCGCTGCTGCTCCTCTCCGCCTGCCGGGACGACGGCGATCAGGTAAACGGTGAGCTCGGCCACCTGAGCTACTCCCTCGGCACGATCCGGGGCCTCGAGTCCAGCAGCCTCACCGACATCGACATCGTCACCAACCACACGCAGCCGATCACCGTCACCATGAGCCAGAACGGCGAGCGCGAAGCCAGAAAAGACGCGTGGCAGATCATCCACCGCATCAGCCCCGGCTCCGGCGCGACGCTGGTGCAGGAGGACTTCTCCGGCGAGGAGGAGAAGCCTGACCGCGCCCCCTCGTTCACGCTCAACGCCGAAGACCCCGGCCTCTACCTGCTGGAGTCCCTCCTCAACGGTGAGGTCTTCGACCGGATCAACATCTCCTTCGCCCTCCCCACCTCCATCGAGCTGCTCACCTGGACGCGCCCGCCCTACGGCGAGGCGTTCAGCCGCGTCGAAGGCGGCTTCGTCGATGTCACGGAGGGGACACAGCTCGCCTGGCGCGGCATCCCGCTCGACTCTGACGGGAACCGCCTCGCCGGAGAGATCGGGACCGGGTTCTCTGCGATCCCTGCTGAGACGGTCGTCCCCGCCCAGAACGTCTACGATCTCAGCGA
>JBEIQZ010000614.1:0-3387 GCA_040376255.1 Alphaproteobacteria bacterium | reverse complement strand
GGAGCCGCTGGAGATCGCGGATCGCGGAGAGCGCCGCATCGATCTCTGCGTCCACCTCCCCGAACCGCACCCGCAGCAGCGTCCGCAACATCTCCTGTGCCGCCACAACGCCCTCCTGACGGCCCTCCTGACGGCCCTCCTGACGGCCCTCCTGACGGCCCTCCTGACGGCCCTCCTGACGGCCCTCTTCGCGGGTCTTGTTCTCCCAGTCCTGATAGAGTTCCTTGTAGTTGTGAAGCATGCCTTTCATCGCCTCTGAGGAAGAATAATCCGGATCGAGGTGGAGGGCAACGAGCGCCCGCTCCGCCCGGACGCGCAACAGGTGTTCGGGGTGCAGCGCCTTCACGTCCCGTATCGCCCGCTTCAGCGTCTTTCCTGCCCCCATCAGCCGCAGCATCAGCGTCTCCAGCGTCCCGGGCAACTCTGCGATCACCACCAGGACGGTCCGGTGGTGGGGCGCGAGGTCGTACAGTCCCGTCATCGCCCCCGCCCGGTGCTTCGCCTCCGTCTCTTTCAGGAGCGTCTCCGGCTTCCCCGCGCACAGCAGCACCAGCATCGCCTCGGCGTCCCGCGTGTCCCGCACCAGCAATTGCTTCAGCGTCGCGCTCAACAGCTCTTCCCGGCCCGGCGCCTGATGGAAGAATTCGACGATGTTGAGCGCCTCCGGGAACAACGCATCAAAGAGGGGCGGCAGGTGGCCGACAGCAGTGCGGCTGAACAGCAGGTCGACGCGCCTGGGCGTCGCGGCCATCTCCGCCTCCAATTCCACCGTCCCGACCGGCTCCAGCAATTCACGCAGCAGCAGCTTCGCCAGGATGTCATACGGCGTCCGCACAGGGGTCTGCTTCGGGTTCGGCATCCCGTCCGCTTAACCCGCCCCACCTGTCAGCTCCATGCATCTATCCGCATAAACGGATGGATGCCCCGGTGGCACAGCGGATGCCCTTGAAGCAGGCGGCGGGGTTGACCACGGGGAGCGGTTAACCCCCCACCATGAACCTCTTCATCTACGGCCTGAGCGCCCTCCTCACCCTGCTCCTGGCCGTCCGCCGCCTGCAGGCGTTGCCGGAGGAGCCGGGCCGGGACATGGGGGCGAGCCTGGCGCGGCTCTCGGTGCTGGTGGCGGGGATCTGGCTGTGTTTTGCGGGTTTTCTTGTGTTGGACTCGGAGGTGTTCCGCATCCTGAGGGGGCTGCTGTCGCTGGCGGTGCCGTTCGCGCTGGCGCAGTTTCTGGACGCGCTGCTCGGGCCGGATCGGCCCCGGCTGCGGTGGCCGGGGCGGGAGGGGCCGCAGGCGGTCCCGGCGCCCTACGTCCTGGGCGCGATCTACCTGGGGATGTCGGTGGCGGGGCTGACCTGGCCGTGGCTGCGGCACCCCTCGGAGGTGCTGCTGGGCGGGAGCGTCGTCATCCTGCTGGCGGTGGAGGGGCTGCAGATCCGGCGGCTGCAGCGGCGGATGGAATTGCCGCTGGAGCAGGCGCGGGCGCGGAACCTGCTGGTGCTGATGCTGGTGCCGGTGGGCTGGGTGCTGATCGAGGCGCTCGGGCGGCTGCCGGGGCAGTCGGCGGGCGCGGGGGAGGGCTGGCTGCTGCGGGCGGTGGAGGTGCAGGGGGTGATCCCGCCCATCGGGGCGATCATCACGACGGGGACGCTGTTCCTGCTGACCCGCGCGGTGAACCGGCGCCGGATGCTCGACCTCGACGAGATCCTGCAGGCCGTCTCTGAGGGCGCCTCCCGGATGGCCCCGCTCTCCGCCGCCGCCGCCACGCTCGGGGCGGTGACGCTGTTCCAGGTCGGGCCGCAATTGCCGGGCCGCTCGGCGCTTCAGGCCGCGATGGTCGTCGTGCTGGCCGTCGCCGCCACCGACCCCTTCCGCACCCAATTGGAGCACCTCCTCGTCGACCGCTTCAACCAGCGCGGCCAGCGGCTCCGCGAGGCCGTCGCCCACATCCACCACGCGCTCGCCCGCGTCATCTCGCTCGACGGCCTCGCCGATGAGGTGCTGGAGCGCCTCGTGCGCTCAGGTCGCATCTCCACTGCCAGCCTCTACCTCTGGGAGCCGGAGAGCGGCGCCTGCCGCCTCCAGTCCCGCCGGGGCCAGCCCGTCGGCCTCGCCAGCATGAGCACCGGCCCCCTCAACACCTTCGGCACCGGCCCGCTCAGCCCCGGCCCGCTCAGCCCCCTGACCCCCGGCCCGCCCCGCCGCGCCCTCGTCCGCCCCTGGCTCCGGCTGGAGGCGCAGCGCCGCCCGGAGCGCCAGGAGGAATTGGCGCCGATCCTCCGCCTGCTCGACGGCCTCGCCGCTGACGCCCTCCTCCCCCTCTCTACCGGCAGCACCACCCCCGGCTGGCTCTGCCTCCGCGACGGCGACGGCGGCGGCTTCTCAGAGGAGGAGATCGCCCTGCTCCAGCGCCTCGCGGACCGCGTCACCGTCCTGCTGGAGAACGTCTACGACTTCGAGCGCCTGAAGGAGGTCAACCGCCTCGCCGCCCTCGGCACCATGGCCGCCGGCCTCGCCCACGAGATCCGCAACCCCCTCGCCGGGATCAAGGGCGCCGCCCAGTACATCCAGAGCGACACCGGCCCCCCCGACCCCGATATGATCCAGGTGATCGTCGATGAGGTCGACCGCCTCAACACCGTCGTCACCCAGTTCCTCGACTACGCCCGCCCCCTGCAGCTCCAGCGCGAGCCCACCCGCATCGACGCCCTCATCGCTCAGGTCGCCACCCTCTTCCGCGCCCAGGGCATCTCCGGCGTCCAATGGGTCGAAGACCATGCCCCCGACCTCCCCCCCGCGCGCATCGACGCCCCCCGCATCAAGCAGGTGCTCCTCAACCTCTGCCAGAACGGCATCCAGGCGATGAAGGCCAATAAGCCGGAGGGCGGCCCGCCCGGAACCCTCCGCATCCGCACCCGCCCCGGCCACCTCCACGACCCGCGCGGCCAGAGCCTCCCCTGCGTCGAGATCTCCGTCGAAGACACCGGCTGCGGCATCGCCCCCGAAGACCTCCCCCAGCTCTTCGTCCCCTTCTTCACCCGCCGCCACGACGGCACCGGCCTCGGCCTCGCCGTCTGCCAGCGCATCGTCCAGGCCCACCAGGGCACCATCGACGTCCACAGCACCCCGGGTCAGGGCGCCGTCTTCACCGTCAAGCTATTGCTGTAAACGCAGCGGTCGGTACAGGCAGGGTCGTAAATGTAGATGGATGGTCGGTGCAGGCAGGGTCGTGGATGTGGATGGACGGTCGGTGCAGGCAGGGTCGTGGATGTGGATGGGCGGTCGGTGCAGGCAGGGTCGTGGATGTGGATTACCCCCCGCGCTTTTTTTTTGCGGGGGTTACCCCCCGCATCGGGACGGCGCTGACGCTTGTCCCTCCCCCCGCGC
>JBEIQZ010000488.1:0-4781 GCA_040376255.1 Alphaproteobacteria bacterium | reverse complement strand
GGAAGCGGGACGTTCGCGGTCGAGGCGATGCTCGGCACGCTGGTTCCCCCGGACGCAGGCGCGGCTGTGCTCGTCAACGGGGTGTACGGCGCGCGCGCCGTCGAAGCGCTCCGGCGCATGGGCCGGACGTGCGAGGCGTTCATCACCGGGGAGGGCGAGCTGCCTGACCTCGACGCGCTCGCGATCGCGCTCACCGCGAACCCGGGCCTCACGCACGTCTTCACGGTCCACAGCGAGACGACGACCGGGCAGCTCCTCCCGTTGAAGGCCATCTCTGATGTGACGGCCCGCGCGGGTCGGCGGCTCCTGGTGGACGCCATGAGCAGCCTCGGCGCGATCCCGATGGACGGCGTCCAGGCGGACGCCATCGCGTCGTCCGCCAACAAGGGTCTGGAGGGTGTGCCAGGGCTCGGGTTCGTCCTCGTGCGAAACGACGTCATCGCCGGCGCTGCGGGCCTCGCACCGAGCCTGTCGCTCGATCTGCACGCGCAATGGAGCCGGCTGGAGAAGGACGGCCAATTCCGCTTCACGCCGCCGACGCACGTACTGGCCGCGCTGGACGTGGCGCTGGATCTGCACGAACAGGAAGGCGGCGTCACGGCCCGGGGCGCCCGGTACGCCGGGAACATGCGGCTCCTGCTCGACGGGATGCGCCGGCTCGGCTTCGTCCCGCTGCTGCCTGACGAACGGCAGGGCCCGATCATCGCGACGTTTCACGAGCCGGCGTCGCCAGCGTGGAGCTTCCCGCGCTTCTATGACTTTCTTCGCGAGCGCGGCTTCGCGATCTACCCGGGGAGTCTCGCGAAGGTTCCCTCGTTCCGCGTCGGGTGCATCGGGCAGGTGTTCCCGGCCGACATCGTGCGGTTCATCGCGGCCGTCGCTCAGCAGAAAGAGGCAACCCCATGGTGATCCACTCCATCCTGTTCGATCTCGCGGGCACCACCATCGACTGCGGGTGCATGGCGCCGGTGGCGGTGTTCATCGAGATCTTCCGGCGACGCGGTGTGACTGCGGGCGTGCAGGCGGCGCGCGGACCCATGGGTACGCACAAGCGGGAACACATCCGCCGGATGTGCGTCGACCCCGGGATCGCCGAGGCATGGGTGAGCGCGAACGGGCGCGCCCCCACTGCGGAGGACATCGACGCGATGTACGCCGAGGCCGAGCCGCTCCAGATCGCCTGCCTCCCCCGACACGCCGAACCGATCCCCGGTTTTCTCGCCGTCCTCGGCCAGATGCGCGCGGACGGGCTCCGCATCGGGGCCACGACCGGGTACACGGCGCCGATGGTGGAGGTGCTGCGCCCGTTGATGGCTGAGCGCGGCTGGGTTCCGGACACGCTGGTCAGCTCCAGCGACGTACCGGCCGGCCGCCCCGCGCCGTACATGAACCATGTCGCGGCGATGCGCCTCGGCGCGCCGGACGTCGCGCAGTGCGTGGTCGTCGGGGACACGGTGGTGGACATGCAGGCGGCGCGGAACGCCGGGATGTGGGCTGTCGGCGTCGCGCTCACCGGGAACGAGGTCGGGCTGACCGCGTCTGAACTGAGCGCCCTGACGGAGCGGGAGCGCAGCGGATTGGCCGAGCGCGCCGGGGCCAGCCTGATGCATGCGGGCGCCCACGTCGTGGTCGACTCGGTGGCGGATCTCCCGGAGGCGTTGACGATGCTGGCGCGCCCGGACCTCGCTGCGCGGATCTGACGATCATGCCAGGGTCAAGGTCAGCCCGAAGGACTCCAGCGTCCCGGTGTCGTGCGAGGCGGCGTCCTGGACGGTGAGCCGCCACGTGCCGGCGCAGCTCTGGCCCGCGAGGGCGGCGAGCGCGGGGGTGGAGGTGGCGTCGCAGGTCTTGATGATGTCGTTCGTGCTGCCGCCGGAGCGGTCGTGGAGGACGACCGCCGCGCCTGAGGGCGGGAGGAGGGTCAGGATCAGATCCCCGATCCAGGTGTGGCGCACGCGCACGCTCACTGAGACAGCGGCGATCGTCCCGGCGTCCGCGACCTCCAGCGATGCGGAGATCGTCTGCATGTCCGGGATGGGGGCGTGGAGGGTGCGGGAGACGGTGATCTCCTTGCGGGGGGCGGGGCGGGCCAGCTCGACGGCGCGCCGGGCGTTGAGCCTGCCGTAACCGTACTTCACGCTGCGCCCGGAGGCGTCGTAGCCGCCGCCCTCAGGATCGATGCGGTCGCAGCAGCGGCGCAGGATGTCGCGCACCCCGGCGGCGGTCAGCGCGGGGTTTGTGGCGAGGATGAGGGCGGCCACCCCGGCAGCGCCGGGGCAGGCGCTGGAGGTGCCGCCGAAGCTGTTGGTGAACAGACCTGCAGCGTCGCCGTCGCGGGGATCTCCATCGTTGTATCCGGCGGTCCCGGTGCGGTCAGTGGTCCAGATGCCGGGGGTGAGCGGCTCGGGCGACTCCAGCGGGGGGTGGCCGAAGTCGCTGCTCGGGAAGGCGCACCAGACGGCGGCGCCGTGGTCGCTGTAGACGCTCTTGCGGCCCCGGTCGTTGCAGGCGGCGACGGCGATAACGTCGGGGTTGCTGGCGTATCCGTCGTTCTCCACCGGCTCGTTGCCGTTCCCGGCGGCGAAGAGCACCACACAGCCCTTGCCGCTCCGGCCGCGCCGGGCGGCGTACTCGATGGCGAGGCGGGTGCTGGTCGGCAGGGGAATTCTGGATCGGTGGAGCGGATCTCCGGCGTCGTACCACGCGCCATCCCGGGGACCCCAGCTGCAGGAGATGACGTCCGCGCCGTGATCAGCGGCCCACTGGAACGCCTCGGCCTCGTTCTTCGAGCCGAGCGCCGAGGCCAGCCGGATCGGCATCAGCCGCGCATCCGGCGCGACCCCGGAGGCCCCGGCGCGCCCGGCGGCGCAGGCCACCCCGGCGCAGGCCGTGCCGTGGTTGTCGCCGTGATCCGGCCCGGTGCCGAACTCGTCGCGGGGGCGCGGATCTCCGGTGTGGCGGCTGGCGTCGCGGGGCGCGACGATCCTGCCCAGGAATTCCGGGTGATCGACGTCCACACCGTCGTCGATGACGGCGATGATGACGCCCGCCCCGGTGCTCAGCGCGTGAGCGGCGGCCACGCTGGCGCTCTGATCGACGTCGACGCCGCCGATGGTGGTGCGGGCGAGGTGCCACTGCTGTGGGGCGATGGCCTTCACCTCAGCCTCGCGGATCAGCTCCGGGTGGCAGAACATCACCTCCGGGAGCGCCAGCAGCGCGTCCACGATCCCGAACACCGCCCGCCCCGTGCCTTCCGGCGCTGCCGTGAACCAGGCGTTCGCCGCGTAGCCGACCCGCTCACGGATCTCAAGGCCCGCCGCGCGGATCGTCTGCTCGCACGCTTCCGGCTCAGCGTCCTCCACGAACTTCACGAACACGTTCTCGGTGTACAGCACCGGCTCCCGGCTCACCGGATCGATCAGCACGCCGCCCGCGAACCGCACGTCCGGGTGCGCCCGGAGCGCCAGCTTCCGCGCCTGCACATCCGGCACCCCCTCGCCCACCGGCACCCGGAACACCTCCACGCCCGCCTCCGGGAAGGCCGCCACCACCACCGCGTCCGCGATCTCTGGCGGGAGCGGCAGCGGCACCGGCCCCCGCGACCGGCCCAGCGACCGGCGGCTGCGCGTCCGCACCGCGAGCAGGTCAGGGCCGTCCTCCAGCGTGAACGCCGGGGTCTCTTTTGATTCGTAGTGGATCTTCAGCATCAGTCTCTCCTCATCAGGACCAAGTTTTTACCCGACTCTACGAGCGTTCAGCTGGAACGTTGTGACGCTCCGCTCCAAGTCTCCACATAATAATATCAGGTATTCCGCTTTTCTCAATCCCGCCGGAGATCGCGGACGCAGCAAAACGGGCGTGGATCATCGGCGCCCGTCTTGGCTGCGACGCTGCGCCAGCCGCCCGGCCCGTACCCGGCGGGGGCGCGGCTGACCGTTACAGGGGCGGCGCTGACGATGGTATCTGACCGGTATCTGGATGGTATCTGACCGGTATCTGTATGGTATCTGTATGGTATCTGTAGCCGCGCGGGAGCAGCGTTCAGGTGGCCGGATCGAAGCCCTCCCACCAGAGGCTGAGGTCGAGCTCCACCGCGTCGAAGGGCTCGATGCGGGCCACGTCCCCATCCGCCCACACGCCGAGCTGTACCCAGAACGCGCCCTCGCGCCGGTACGCCTCCACCGTCCGATCCTCCGGGTCGACGAGCCAGCGCCAGGTGACGCCGGCGTCGTGGTAGATGCGGGCCTTGCCCTTGCGGTCGTAGCGGGCAGTGGAGGGGGACAGGAGCTCGCACACCCAGTCGGGACGCAGGCTGATGGAGGCGGCCCGGGGCAGCAGCGGCAGGGTCTCGCGCTTCCATCCGGCGATGTCGGGGGAGAGGACGTGTGTGTGGCCGGGCAGGATCAGGTGCAATTCCGGCTCGGGCAGGATCCACCAGCCGCCGGGTGCGTCGCCGCCGCCGGGCTTCCGTCCGAAGCGGCTCCCGAGATCGATGCCGATCTGCATGGAGCCGGAGGCATGTGGCACAGCAGGGCGGGGGCTGGTGATCAGGGTGCCGTCGATGATCTCCCCGCACACCGCTTCGGGCAGGGCGCGGAGCTGCCGGTAGAGGCTCTCGAAGGTCGGGGTCAGGGCAGGAGGATGTGTCGCGGGGTTCATATGTCCATTCTATCCGATTTCCTGTCATATCGGAGGGAGTAGAATCGGGGCTTTAATGGTCGTGCGGGGCTGAAGCCCGCTCCCGGCCATCAAAGCCCCGATTCCACGCCCTCCGATATCTT